>NZ_CAWUDE010000019.1:0-107168 GCF_963920895.1 Anabaena sp. CCY 9613 | reverse complement strand
CACCCACACCCACACCCACACCCACACCCACACCCACACCCACACCCACACCCACACCCACGCCCACACCCACGCCCACACCCACACCCACGCTCAACTTAACTGATATTAGTAATCATTGGGCGGCGGCATTTATTCGGGAATTAGTTAATAGGGAAATAGTTAGCGGGTTTCCAGACCGCACATTCAAACCTGATGCAACCATGACACGCGCACAATACGCGGCATTAATGGTAAAAGCTTTTAACCCCTCTGTGAAACGCACTGCCATTAAATTCAAGGATGTACCAGAGAATTTCTGGGCATTCAAGGTAATTCAACAAGCTTATCAAGGACAACTTCTCTCTGGTTATCCTGATAATACCTTTGGCCCCAACCAAAATATCCAGCGCGTGCAAGTGCTAGTATCCCTGGTGAATGGACTGGGTTTATCTGCTGAAAATACAGGTGCCATTAAAACTTTCGATGATCAAGTAAAGGTTCCTGGCTACGCTAGTAATGCAGTAGCAACAGCAACTCAAAAGCAACTTGTTGTTAATTATCCCAATCCCAATGTACTAAACCCCACCCGCGATGCCACAAGGGCAGAAGTTGCCGTTATGGTGTATCAAGCTTTAGTGGATGCTGGACGTGTAGCACCAATTAACTCACTTTATATTGTGAACGCGTGAACAATTAATTAGCCACAGGTTTCAACGTGTGGCTAATAAAGCATTTTAGGTGGGCGTAGGGGTTTGTCCCACACCAATAGTCCTAACTTTTCACAGTATCTGGAAAACCTCTCTCTAAATCTCTCTCCTGCGAGGAGAGAGACTTTGAACTCCGGGTTTGGAAGTTAAGGTGAGTTCGATAAGCTGGAAATGACCCCGCTTCCATTCCTCTCCCCTGCAAGGCTACGGTGTACACACAAGTACTATCTGAAAGGGTTTCAGGCGTTATAGACCCCTTAAATTGTCATTACGAGCGAAGTAATCACATAATCCCGTAGTTAAAGCGATTGCTGAGTCGCAAAGCGACACGCTACGCGGTAAGCGGAGCTATGCCGTTCGCATAGCGTCTCCGTTAGGAGAAGGCTTTACGTTGTTCCTCCTCGCAATGCCAGGCTTTCAGAGCGATCGCCTCCGGCGGGCGGGTACGCCATCGCACAACCTAAAGCTAGAGGACGAAACCAAGTGTCAGGTGGAATTTCACGACTTGTGTGTACACCGTAGCCCCTGCAAGGAGGAGCCACTGCGTTGGGCGGCTTTGCCGACTTGTAGCAAGTGGCGTTAGAGGCTTAAAAGGCTGATTATTTCGTACCACGTGAGATATTTTCTGCCCCTTCCCTTGTAGGGAAGGGGTTGGGGTTAGGTCCCGTCGAACTCACGTGGAAGTTAGATTTTCCTTGGACTTTTCCACATGAGGTGAAAAGTCAGATCAACAGTCTTGGCAAATTGGAATACTGTCCTAGCCCACCGCATCAAAAGTTGTCAATCAAATTGCACAACTGAATCCCACCAAAACTTAGACCTTAAATTTTTCAGTAATTCGCTGCATTGCTGTTTCCACATTTTTCCGGCTATTAAATGCCGAAATCCGGAAGTAACCTTCACCCGCAGCACCAAAGCCAGAACCCGGTGTACCCACCACATTGACAGTTTGTAGCAGCTTATCAAAAAATTCCCAACTAGATAGACCATTGGGAGTTTTTACCCAGACATAAGGTGCATTAACGCCACCATATACAGCTAAACCAGCGGCTGAAAGTTGCTCACGAATAATTTTGGCATTTTCTAGATAAAAATCTACTAATGCCTTAATTTGTGCCTGTCCTTCCTGAGAATAAACGGCTTCAGCGCCTCTTTGGATAATGTAAGAAACACCATTAAATTTGGTAGACTGGCGACGATTCCATAGTTTCCACAATTCCACATCGGTACCATCGGCGGCCTTTGCTGTCAGAGTTTTTGGTACTACTGTTAATGCACAACGTGTACCTGTAAAGCCTGCATTCTTAGAAAAAGAACGGAATTCGATGGCACATTCTCTAGCACCTGCAATTTCATAGATAGAGTGAGGAATGGCAGGATCAGTAATGTAGGCTTCGTAGGCAGCATCAAAGAAAATAATGGAGCCATTAGCTTTGGCATAATCCACCCATGCTTGCAAATATTCCTTAGTAGCAGTAGCACCAGTGGGGTTATTGGGGAAGCAGAGATAAATTAAATCGACTTTCTCTGTCGGAATCTCAGCTGTGAAGTTATTGTCAGCCGAAATTGGCAGATATACTAAGCCCTCAAACTCACCTTGGTCGTTGGCAGCCCCAGTATTCCCTGCCATAACGTTAGTGTCCACGTAGACGGGGTATACAGGGTCAGTAACGGCGATAATATTGTTTTTGCCAAAAATATCCAGAATATTGCCTGTATCGCACTTAGAGCCATCGGAGATAAAGATTTCTGAGGCATCAATATTTGCCCCCCGTGCTTGGAAATCTTGAGCAGCAATTTTTTCCCGTAACCAAGCATAACCTTGTTCTGGGCCGTAGCCTTTAAAGGTAGCGCGATCGCCCATTTCTTCCACCGCTTTGATCATCGCTGTGCGGCAAGCTTGGGGTAGAGGTTCTGTCACATCACCAATGCCCAAGCGAATAATTTGAGCCTCAGGATTAGCTTCTGCGAATGCATTTACCCGTCGAGCAATTTCGGGAAATAGGTAACCAGCTTTCAGCTTTAAGTAGTTGTCGTTAATCGTTGCCATAGTAGAGTTGAAAAAACAGCCTAGATAAAACAGCTTACTGCCAATTGATATGTGCAATGGCCAATAGCTGCGGCAATTTTGAAAAATTTGACTTTTAACTTCCAAGGCAGCGGTACTAGTCCTTAAGGCTGGTAATAATTTAGTTCTGATGGCAGATTTAATTTTCAGGGTTGAATTGTTAATTTATATCTGTCACTAAAAATATTTACTAAATTAAAAACAATGAACATTCTTGCTTGGATTGCTTTAGGTTTAATTGCCGGTGCTATTGCTAAAGCTATTTACCCTGGTCGTCAAGGTGGTGGAATCTTAGGAACCATCTTACTAGGAATTATTGGTGCTTTTGTTGGTGGTAGTTTAGGTGTATTCTTTAGTACAGGAACTTTAACACTAGCCGCTCCTGGACTGAGTATTACTGGTGTGGTTTTAGCAATTCTTGGTGCAATTATCGCTATTTTCTTGTGGAACTTGCTAACTTCTCGCAGTGCGGCATAAGAGAGAGAAGTACCCCAACTATCAGGCTATAGTTGGGGCTTCTAGTTTCACAGCAGACCTTAAACTTTGGCAATGGTGACTGTTTGAGGTTGGTTTTGATACTTCCCGAAGCGGTCAGCATAAGTTGTTTGACATGGTTCCCCTTCTAGAAAGAGCAACTGTAAAACCCCCTCATTAGCGTAAATTCGACAGTCTGCACTAGAAGCATTACTAAATTCCAAAGTCAAGTAGCCTTCCCATGAAGCCTCAGCAGGTGTAATGTTGGCAATGATCCCGCAACGTGCCATTGTTGATTTGCCAATACAAATAACTGTGATGTTGGCAGGTATTCGCAATCGTTCTAGGGATACACCTAAGGCGTAGCTATTGGCGGGAATGATGAAAAATGATCCATCTTCATCAGTTTGTAATGCCATAGATTCCAAGTTATCAGGGT
Organism: Anabaena sp. CCY 9613; assembly: GCF_963920895.1. Taxonomy (NCBI): domain Bacteria; kingdom Bacillati; phylum Cyanobacteriota; class Cyanophyceae; order Nostocales; family Nostocaceae; genus Anabaena; species Anabaena sp. CCY 9613. Next base: position 103,498 of record NZ_CAWUDE010000019.1, on the reverse strand, counting down.
TAAAGCACTTGGGATTAACAATAGTACCGGGAATATGTCTAAAAACCCGAAAATCTGTGGGAGCTAATCTCAGATCATAGCCATAGCTAGATAATCCATAACTAATAACTCGCCTATCTTCAATTTGGCGTACTAAAGAGTTTTCAAATGGCGCAATCATCCCTAACTTGGCTTGTTCAATGATCCATTTATCGTTTTTCAACATGTTTGACCCCTAAATATAAAAATAATTTTGAGATGACAAAGATGAGGGGGATGAGATAGAAATTTCTTTCTTCTCCCCTTGTCCCCTTATCCCCACTCCCTACTTTCACGGTCGATGACTACGCCGAATTTCTGTAATTTGGTCTGCCACATCTAACAAAGATTGAGGCATTTCTGGCCCTGTGAGAATGATATCGACATGGGGAGGGCGTTGTGCAAGAAACCCTAACACTTCTGTTTCGGGTATTAAGCCAAAATTCATCGCTAAACTTAATTCATCTAAAACTACCAGAGAATATTTTCCTTCACACACAACCTGTTGTGTATACTGCCATAACTTTTGTAATGACTGGTTTTCCGCTTCGTCTAGATGGGGTGTATCGATGCAGCGAGGCAAATCACAGCGAATCCAATCTAAATTTTGCCCTAACTGGATGGGTCGCTCTTGTCCTTGGCGAATCCCACCTTTAAGAAACTGCACCACTAAAACTGGCGTACCTTGACCGGCAATTCTCAGCGATTGAGCCATGACACTGGTAAAAAAGTTCCGGTGTGGGCTTGTGAAAACTTGCACTAGACCTTCAACTGGATAAGGTAAGTTGGGGGTGGAATTGACGCTTGGTGTTTCTAACTGGGCAACCATAGGGAAAGTTCAAAAAATAACAAAGAATTAAGGAATTTTACAGAGTTAATTGTCAATCTAACTGAAAGATTTCAGAGCGTTAGGGGTAAGCTTGTGATGCTTCAATTACTGTAAACTATCCCCACCTGTTTCACAGATAAGATAGCGCTTTAGCGTGTTATCAGTTCTTTTAAGCAAAACAAATGAAATCACATGCAAATCTGGTTTTTAACCTCACCCCGCCTTTGATTTTCGTCAAAGTCTCCCCTCGCCTTACCCTGGGTTGGGGCTGAGGTTCTATATTTTATTAAATTTGCATTCCTCAGCAATGAGAATATTGACATTTTCGTTTTTTACATGAAACTAGTCATAACAATAAAAATGCATAACTTGTAATTCCCACCAATGGAGAAATAGGGGAGTGGCAAATAAAAAAAATTGCAGTGTTAAATATCACTTGTGTGGGAGCAAAACGCACTCAGAACGTTAAAAATTTTACCAAAAAAGGAGTGAGTTGTAGTGAAATTAGTGATTCTGGGAGGTTCAGGATCGGGAAAAAGCACTCAAGCCGAAAAGCTGTGCAGACATTTTGATATTCCTCAAATTTCTACAGGCGAAATTTTAAGGCAGGCGATCGCTAATTTTAGTGACTTGGGTTGCCATGCACAACCGTATGTCACCAAAGGGGAACTAGTTCCCGATGAAATGATGATTGAGTTGATCCGGTTGCGGCTCAAACAGCCTGATGTCTCTTGTGGTTGGGTATTAGAGGGTTACCCCCGTACTGCTTTTCAAGCTGAGGAATTGGATTTTTTGTTGGATGATTTAGGACAAAAGTTAGATTGGGCTATTTATTTACAAGTACCAGAAGCTATTATGGTTAGTCGCTCCTTGGGGCGTTCTTTGCCAGATGACCAACCCGAAATTGTGCAGCGGCGTGTAGAAATATTTTACGATCGCACTATTCCCATCCTAGAGTATTATGACCGTCGCCGTCGCTTGCTAACGGTCAATGGGGATCAGTTACCAGAGATGGTGCAACAAAATATTTTAACTTTGTTATCTAGGACTTAAAGCTAAAATTCATCCTGATTAATCCGCAAGATCATCAATTTTTCAGGGATGCCATAGTTGATATTTTGACTCAATAATATAGTACTTATATAAGTAGTAATACTAAGGTAACCTTAAAGCAGTATTCTTATATCAAAATTCTGAGGCAACTTTCATGGTTTGGCAGCGTCCCGATGGTCGGCAACCCTACGAACTCCGTCCCATCAGCTTTGATAATGGTTTTACCCGTTTTGCCCCCGGTTCTGTCCTCGCAAAATGTGGTGACACCCAGGTACTTTGTACTGTCAGCGTTAGCGAAGGCGTGCCTAAGTTTTTAGCAGGTTCTGGCAAAGGCTGGCTAACCTCAGAGTATCGCATGTTACCTTCAGCAACCCAGCAACGCCAAGCACGAGAATTGTTGAAATTATCGGGAAGAACCCAAGAAATTCAACGTTTAATAGGACGCAGCTTGCGCGCAGCAATTGATTTTGAGGCGTTGGGAGAACGGACACTGACTGTAGATGCCGACGTATTACAAGCGGATGCTGGCACCAGAACCACAGCCATTACAGGTGGGTTCGTCGCTTTAGCTAATGCAGTTTCTCAATTATTGCAGCAGGGAATATTAGAGCGATCGCCTTTATGCGGTCAAGTGGCAGCAATATCTGTAGGGTTATTACAAGGCGAGGCATATTTAGACTTAAACTACATTGAAGATGTCGCAGCCACCGTAGATTTTAACGTGGTGATGAATCAACACTTAGGCATCATCGAACTCCAAGGAACCGCAGAAGAAGGCAGTTATAGCCGTACCCAGTTAAATCAGCTATTAGATTTTGCCGAAAAAGGTATTCAACAATTATTAATCGCCCAACGAGAGGCGATCGCAGATTGGTCATTAGTCATTGGTCAAGAGAAGTGAAGTACCCCAATCCCTACTTTCGGGACTTCCAGAAATTAAATTATCCAATTTACTGGGATGCAAAGTTGTCTTTCTCCCCCCTGCTCCCTGCTCCCTGCTCCCTGCTCCCTGCTCCCCTGCTTACCCAGTGATTGGACATTTATTTAGTTGGAAGTCCCCTCCCTGTTCGTACAACTGACTACTGACAACTGACCGGGGAAAATGGTAACGATGTTTTATAAGAAAGACGCTGAAAACACCTGAGAAACAGCAACATTGTGGCGTTTTTCGGACTTTAGGCAGGTGATGAAAGCTAGCTGCACCCTTGAGGGTGTTTTGATGTTAAACTGATTTGAACAGGAAGGGTAATCAACCTGTATAAAAACCCAATGTTGCCTAACGGCTCTACGCTGCACCTTGACAATTGAAAATATGGGGTTCTATTCCATAGTTCTAGCTCAATACCAGGAATAGGTAAAATTTTCATGGGGACTAGACAACCAGTATTTACACTCAAACAAATTTTGGAGTCATCCAACTACGGTAGGGCATACCGAAAGTTAACGCTTGAGGAGAGAACCACCTCTGGGTGAGATACCGCAAGGGGTTTCATCTAAGTGGACTCGTTGAATCAAGAATCTCCGTGGCTTTAGCCGGGAGCGTGTCAAGTTGACCTATCCCCATTTAATGCTTCATGTTAAAAGTTTCAAAAGTTAAAAAGGGGAATTGTCAGAAGTTCGGTATGGTATTGCTGGAAGTCGGCAATGTGATGATGAAACCATGAATAAAACGGTTGAAGTTCTCCCGGATCTATCTGCGCTGGTGGCGCGATCGCTTGATTTGATTTTATCGAAGTTGGCAACTGCCATTGAGGAACGTGGGCAATTTACTATTGCTTTAGCTGGTGGTAGTACACCAAAGCCTTTGTATGAGGCGATCGCTCAACAAAACCTGCCTTGGGATAAAATCCATGTATTCTGGGGAGATGAACGTTATGTTCCACCCGATCATCCTGATAGCAATGAACTGATGGCGCGGCGTGCGTGGTTAGATCGCGTTGATATCCCCGCTGCTAATATTCATGCTGTACCGACTTTGGATGCAGATCCAGCAGTTTCCGCAGCTAAACATGAACAACACCTACGAGAATTTTTTAATTCTTCCCCTGCGGAACTTCCGGCTTTGGATGTAGTACTGCTAGGTATGGGTGATGATGCACATACTGCATCTTTGTTTCCCCAAACTGAAGCTTTACAAGTGCGCGATCGCTTGGTGACTGTGGGTAATAAAGACGGTAACCCCCGCATAACCTTCACATACCCATTGATCAACGCTGCGCGCAGTGTAATTTTTGTGGTGGCTGGTGCTAATAAACGACCAGCTTTAGCTCAAGTCTTTGCGCCTGTAGCCGATGACTTTACTTATCCATCCCGCTTAATTCAACCCCAGGGAGAACTTTGGTGGTTGCTAGATGCCGCAGCAGGTTCGGAACTCCCTGTTTAAGTTTCCGATCAGGAGTAATTGGTGAACTACTCAGACCTGCCTACGGCTGAAGTCGGAGCTTCCCAACTCATCGGGAATAGCCTCAAAAACTCCGCAGTTTTTTTGGTCTTACATTCTCTCCAAGGGCAGGAGTCCTGGTTCCCAAGACCAAATCTTTTTCTTGCAACATATACCTAATTAGCTTGGTTTTCGCTTATGGCATTGATGGTCAAGACATTGAGGATTTTACCAGAAAATCCTGGGGATTCGTCATCATCCAGAATTTGTTTTTACCAAGTAAAAAATCAATTCCAGATGCAATCCTCAAACCCCGCTATTCATCCCCACACTCAACTCTTAGTAGGGTGGGAACTTCCGCGTACTGTTAAAATCGGAAGCTAGAGTTTTCCCTGGGGCAAAACCTGTGGGTAAAGCTCATTTCTCGCCACCGCTAACATAGTCGTCTAGATCTGCGACTTATTTTTGTAGCGTTATCTCACCCCAGAAGCGTCTACATAGTTCTTTCTGCTTGCCAATACTACATTTACGATGATCTTGAACAAGGACTTAAATTGATGATCGTCTGTCCTAATTGCAATCACCCCAATCCAGACGGCGCTGTCCAGTGTGAAGCTTGTTATACGCCGTTACCAACCACTAGTAACTGTCCCAACTGTGGCGCAACTGTGCAGGCAGATGCTGCTTTTTGTGGTCAATGTGGTTATAATCTGCACTCAAATGCTGCGCCTACTACTGCTGCTGCTACTGTTGCTCCTGATATTGCCGTAGAAGTACCGCCGTTAGTTGAGCCTGATCCATTATTGGAACTGTTACAACCAGATTCGTTGGGAATCAACTCAAATGCCAACGCCAATCCACCTGCGGTTTCACCATTGCCAGCGACAGCAATGTCAATGCCACCAGCAGAAAGTAGCCCACCACCAGCACCTGCTGCTGCTGCTCAACCTGTAGTTGCAGAACCAGAAGTGGCAACTCCACCCCCTGCACCCACACCAGATCCGCAGCCAGAGCCGCCACCAGCCCCGGTAGAACCCCCGGCACCTGCACCTGAGCCTCAAACAGTTGCCGCCGCAGCAACACCTGTCCCAGCGGCTTCTAGGACGCAATTACAGCAGGTAACGGCACGGTTATTCCACGTCCAAAGCGATAGCGAAATTGAACTGCCGCAAACTTTGTCTGTAATTCATATCGGCAAGCCCAATGACCGCATTCCCCCCGATGTGGATGTATCTGGATTTTCCAATTCAGAAATTGTTTCCCGGATACATGCAGATATTCGGGTTGAGGGAGATGCTCACTACATAGAAGATGTGGGCAGTTCTAATGGTACTTATATTAATAACTTGCCATTATTACCAGGGAACCGACACCGCCTCAGACCAGGCGATCGCATCAGTCTGGGTAAGGGAGATTTGGTAACTTTTCTGTTTCAACTTGTTTAATTAAGGCTTCCTATCCTCCAGCCGTCTTTGTTTCCATCTTGGAGGGTGAACAAATTATCCACATCACATCGGTGACGGATAACTACAGCGCTTTGCAAGTAAATGAGGTACAGACTTATCTATTATAAATCTTGTAGGGTGGGCATCTTGCCCGCCATTGTGTACCTCACCGCTATGAAATCTGCTGTATATTATCGGGGAGCAAGGCTCCAAAGTGAGATGGCAAGGCTGGGGGACTGGGGAGACTGGGAAAACAAATGCAACTAGCCTATTTCTGTAAGTACACTAGGATGGATGAAAGTACACTCCAGTAGTTAGGGTAATTACGTTCAGGAAAGTGACTTATGAAGGAACCAGCCAAAGATTTTGAACCATTAATCAGTAGAGAAGCCCCGCCAGAAGTGGAACGTATGGGACTTACTTGGCTAATTGCTGCGGCGATCGCAACTAGTTTGTTGTGGCAAGTACCAGGAGGCGATTATATTTTATACCCGTTTACCATCCTGGCAACTTGGTTCCATGAAATGGGTCACGGCTTAATGGCTTTGCTATTAGGGGGACAGTTTCATCAATTACAGATTTTTAGTAGTGGTTCTGGTGTAGCAACTTATAGCATCTCGCGGACTTTGTGGCCCATTGGCCCGGCTTTAGTCGCCGCCGCAGGCCCAATGGGGCCCCCTATTGCCGGTGCAGGGTTAATTCTGGCCTCCCGGAGTTTTACTACAGCCTCCCTGAGTTTAAAAATACTAGGAGGTTTTTTGTTGCTTTCCACGTTATTTTGGGTACGTTCTTGGTTCGGATTGTTCGCCATTCCCCTGCTAGGTTTCATCATTCTGGGTATTTCTTTGAAAGCGCCCCATTGGATGCAGGGATTTGCTATTCAATTTCTCGGCGTTCAAGCTTGTATTAGTACATATCACCAACTGAATTATTTATTTAGCTATAGTGCTGGCCCCTTAGGACTTTCTGATACGGCACAAATGCAAAAATATTTACTGTTACCTTACTGGTTTTGGGGTTGGTTAATGGCGATCGCATCTTTGGTAATTTTAGTTCAAAGTCTCCGCATCGCTTACCGTACGAAGTGAAAGCCGCCTCCGGTGGGGCGGTTACACCATCGCTAAACATACAAGGTATTATTTGGGATCAATGAAATTTCAACGTTGAGTTCTCCCCGTAAAATCATGACTATTGAAAAGTTTCAATCCCTCATAGGGAGTTGATGAAATTGCAACTTCCCCCACAGTCCACACTAATACCTACGGCAAACATCTGTTTCAATCCCTCATAGGGAGTTGATGAAATTTCAACATACTGCTTGATAAAATCATAATCTCCCCTGGCATTGTTTCAATCCCTCATAGGGAGTTAATGAAATTTCAACTTTCCTGATATTTACGTTTACACTTTGACTTCCAGTTTCAATCCCTCATAGGGAGTTAATGAAATTTCAACCATCCCTGGTTGCATATCAGCGGCATAAACCCATTGTTTCAATCCCTCATAGGGAGTTAATGAAATTTCAACCCGCCAACACACCACCAGAAGCCGCAGCAGATTCGTTTCAATCCCTCATAGGGAGTTAATGAAATTTCAACCCGGAAACTGGCATACCAAAGCACGAACTACGCGTTTCAATCCCTCATAGGGAGTTAATGAAATTTCAACAAAACACGTGAAAGCTTGGCTAGAGTTCCGGTTTGTTTCAATCCCTCATAGGGAGTTAATGAAATTTCAACTTTTCTACCAAAGTTCAACGGATCATATGCAGTGGTTTCAATCCCTCATAGGGAGTTAATGAAATTTCAACAGGACTACCGTATGATTTTCATGTAATAAGGATAAGTTTCAATCCCTCATAGGGAGTTAATGAAATTTCAACTTTATATTCACTTGCGATCGCGCTACTAAAAATCTGTTTCAATCCCTCATAGGGAGTTAATGAAATTTCAACAGAATTTTTATTTCTTATCAGAATTATTTTCTGATGTTTCAATCCCTCATAGGGAGTTAATGAAATTTCAACTAATGTATCCACACCACCCAGCCTCAATAGGTGTGTTTCAATCCCTCATAGGGAGTTAATGAAATTTCAACTGAAAAAACTATTGTCTGATAAGGGATTGTTTAACTGGTTTCAATCCCTCATAGGGAGTTAATGAAATTTCAACTCCACATTCATTGCATTCTTTTGCCTTTCTGCTTGTTTCAATCCCTCATAGGGAGTTAATGAAATTTCAACAGCAAAAAAACTAATCAAGAACGGATTATACTGCGTTTCAATCCCTCATAGGGAGTTAATGAAATTTCAACTATAGATTACGATTCGTCTGGGTTTGTTCCTAATCGTTTCAATCCCTCATAGGGAGTTAATGAAATTTCAACTTAGAAAACTATAAAAAAAGTTTTAGAAAACTATTGTTTCAATCCCTCATAGGGAGTTAATGAAATTTCAACCATCAGATAAACGCTCCCGAAGCTGGTAATTTTAATGTTTCAATCCCTCATAGGGAGTTAATGAAATTTCAACTTCAAAATTCTTGCAGAGATCGTTGAATCGTTTAAGGTTTCAATCCCTCATAGGGAGTTAATGAAATTTCAACAATCAACCCACCTGCACCGGGGAAAACGGAAATCGTTTCAATCCCTCATAGGGAGTTAATGAAATTTCAACAGTGAGAAGCTACCCCCGATGTACGAATGGTTAGGTTTCAATCCCTCATAGGGAGTTAATGAAATTTCAACAACACTAGGTGGTTTTTCTTTTGGAGGTGGTTTGTTTCAATCCCTCATAGGGAGTTAATGAAATTTCAACATCTACCGTGTTTAGTAGAGTACGTAATATAAATGTTTCAATCCCTCATAGGGAGTTAATGAAATTTCAACCCAACAGCCCAAAACTCTATGTATATTTACTTTTCAAGGTTCTGGTGCGCGGATGAGGCAATCATAGCATAAAGGATGTAGATTGATTAGCCAACAAATAGCTCAAACCCAGATTATGTAAGGCGCGCGGATACTTGAGGAGCGATTTGCCTCAAAAGTCTTGCGCTATGAGGATTTGCAGCCATCTTTCCACAAGAGCGTTCTGAACACCTACCCATCCGCGCATTCTGCAAAGAAAATACTATCATCACGAATCTGTTGCCCACCAATACGTTCAATTTTACCTACACAGCAAGCACACATCGAGTAAAAGAGGATGCTATCGCTTTCAGGCTTAATTAATTTGTTTAAGCGCGATCGCAATCTTGCATACTGAGTATCAGTTAGATAGCATTCAAACACACTATACTGTACCCATTGACCGTAAGACTTGAGTATTTTGTGGATTTTGGTGCGGCGTTTGTCTTCGGGAATATCATAGGAAACAATTACATTCATTGGCAAGCTCTCCTGTTCCTATTTCAAAACCAATGGGGGGTATTTTTCGGTTTCTCCCATCAAGTATTTAGCCAATAATCGAGCCTGTAGTTCAAATGCTTCTTGATAACTACATTTGCGTCCTAATACAGGATGTTTAAACTCAGATTGTTTCTTTTGTGCGTATTGCTGCAAAAATCTTTTTCGCCCTTCTGGGGTTAAGGATACTGCACCACTCAAAGGCTCTGTTACAAAATCGCTTTTTGTCAACAATTGCTTATTCAATGTAGACAATACTACAGCATCTACTACTAAAGGACGAAATTCTTCCATTAAGTCTAACGCCAACGACGGTCTACCATAACGTTCACAATGTAAGTATCCTAAATATGGATCAAATCCTGCAATATTGACTGCACCTTGAATGTCATGCCGTAATAATGAATAACCAAAGCTAAGTAAAGAATTAACTGGATCTGTTGGAGGACGACGCACACGCTTAGTAAAACTAAATTCTGTAGTGCGAATTAATTGGTCAAAGCAAGCAAAGTAAGCAGCACTCCCAGCACCTTCTAATCCCCGCAATGAATTAATATTTTTAGTAGTCTCGATTGGTGCGATCGCTTGTTCTAAACGTGTTACATTCACAGATAAATCTAAGTTTGAATTTTCACGTTGGCGACGGATGAGAAAATTACGGTAGTTTTTCAGCTTTCCACGGACAAAACCTTGTACTACATGAATGGCTTGGGCTGATTCACCTATTGCTTGCCATTGAGCCTTACGCACAAAGATATTCTTAGTCACTTCTGGTTGCAAACTCCCTAAATAACGACCGTTATTTGTCAGAAAAGTTAAAGGTATATGCCGTTCTAGTAATTCAGAAATAGCAGCAGGTGAAATAGTTGCACGTCCTAAAATTACAACACCATCTATTTTAATTAATGGAACATCTAAAATTGTTTTTTTATCGAATTTGACATGAAGACGCTCGTCAATTTTGCCAACGAAAGCATCTTCTTGAGTAACGTATACTGTACCCATATTTACATCCACAATTAATTAATTGATATAATGATTCTTAACTACTTAGCTTCTTGATAGCGTCCTACTTTTTCTACAGCTTGCGGCAGACAATGGGAATATAAACTACACCCATCACACCGTTTAGTTTTGACAGCTTTAGGCATTGCACCTGTAAATAATAGAGTTTGCACCGCTTCAATTGTATTGATCGCAGTTTGACGCAATTGTTGCGAAATCTCTACTAGTTGACGTTGGTGAGAGTGTGCATAGTAGACATATCCAGTATTAATAGGTCTACCTATCATTTCTTCTAAACATAATGCTTGAGCGCAGACTTGTAATTCATCGTTATCCCACTCGCCCTTACGTCCTCGCTTGTACTCTATTGGATAAAATTCACCATTTTCTGATTCAATTAAATCTGATTTGCCTATGAGCTTGTATTTCTCAGACTTTAACCAAATCGCCCTTATTTGCCAAGTTTCGTCACGGTTTCCTTCACCAAGCGTATGAACACGATCATGTAAACTTGTACCTTCAATAGTGTACTGGTTATCAATAAATTCTCCTGCACAAAACATTCGCCAGCAACGATGTGGACAGTAAGCATATTGATTTAAGGCTGCAATAGGAATGTAATCACTTTCATTCATAGATTTCAATTTAAATGTCAATAATAAATTTACAGACGGCGTACCATTCCCATTCCCATTGTTGTTTTACGCCCCAATCCTGCATATAATGCAAAGTCAGCTAAAGCATTAATTTGTTTGATATGTATTGATTCAACATTACCTAAAATTCGATAGCTAATTCCTCCAACGCAACCTATAAATTTACTTTCATAGTTGCTGATAACTTCAGTATTTATATTGAAGGCGCTGGGATAAATTGACTCAATAGAAATAGCAGAAATTTCAATTCCACTATATTTATTCCAACGATTCAAAAGGCTATTGAACACAGATTCTTTGATAGGAAGAACATTATCATATCCACCTTGACGGAAAGATATAGGCGTAGCAAAGATGAAATTGAGGGTGCGATCGCTTGCTTGCTCATACAATTGTTTATAAGTGCAAGCATTAGCCCAAGGTTGCGTCGATTGGGATGTACCTTGAATACTAGTAATGTGTAAGTTTGCAGAACCCAAATGCCAAGGGTGTTTAGGATTAAGATTCAACCACAGTCCAGTTAATTTACTAAATAAAGTGTCATCAAGCAAGGAAATACGCCACCAGCAGGGAGTACCAGCTGCAATAGGTTTTTGATGACTAAATTGCAAAGTCTGGTGATGTAGCTTATCTTGTCGTTGTATTTGCAATGGGGAGAGAGTAAAGGCTTTATCTGCATTAGAGGAGTGCAGATAGTCTGCCAAATTGGAATCAACGGAATTGATCAGGGTAAGAAAGAGGGCATGAAGATGTCTGCCAGTTAAAAATTCGGGATATATAGGAGATTGAGGAATGAGGTTAAGGACAAGACTGTGAGGCATGAATAATTCAAATGGTAAATGTAGGGTGGGTATTGCCCACCACCTGATATTAAGCTTTGAATCGATACTGCATTTTTGCAGGTAAGCGCAATTTTTCAGTTTTGTTAGGATTGTCAAATTCGTAGTAATGTCCTTGACAAATGCTAACATTTTGAATCAGACTCACCGGGGGCATATTTATCACATCATAGCTAACAACTTGATGAGTAAACATTACATCTAAAGGATTCAATGGATAAGAAAAAGAGAAGTCACCTGTTTTTAATTCAATTGTGGTAACTTCTTGAATAAGGAGTTCAGCTTTACTCATCCATTTACCTAAGCGAATCCATTTTGGTAGCTTCAATTGCTTTTGAGAAATTACAAACAACTCAAACTTACTCTCCGGTGCAATTTCTTTTGCCCTACCAAAACTAGGAATATTTTTTTGTGTTTTCTCCATCTCCACATGATAGTTGTTGTTAGCATACTTCCAAGTGTTGAGAATAGCAGAATGGCTAATTGCAACTGCTGGAGTTACATAAATTCCTTGTTGATTTAGCGGTGTTAAATGCTCCTCATATTTTGGCACTTGTTCGGGGCAAAAGTAGCGATAAGAATATTCTTCAGCAACGGTAGTAGAGTAGATTTCGCTATCAACTAATCCCAGCGCATAACAGAGAGCGTAATTGTGAATTATTGGCTCTGTTTCATACAATCTGCCGATTTCACGAGTAGCAAAATAGAGGCTGTCGTGCAACTCTAATTGACAACGGTAAATAAATACCATTACTCTTTCCCCACTTTCGCAGCAGTTTTCTTTTTGCTGATATGAGCTTTGGCGTAAGCCTTAGCTTCTGCATCAGCTTTTTGTAAAATTGCCTGAATACCTTTCTCACTTCCTGTTAAAGTTTTGACTTCATTAATGAGGGATATAAAAGCATCACCAATTAAATCTGTATGAACAATAAACTCATCAACCATTAATGCCTCAATAGCATTTTTAGCAGCAGTAATCACATCATCTTCATCTAGTGGATCGGGAGTCTTTAAAGTATTATTAGATTTCATTTGGTCATATATTGTCTGAGTCCAACGCAGGTTACTAGTAATTTCTCCATCAGCAAATACAACACCAATCAACTCATTTCTGACACGACCTGTGCGGGTAGTTTGCGCTCCATAGTGACGAGTCCGCAGGATGTTATTGAAAACGTAAAGAAAGCTAGCCTCAGTTGGGTCTTTCAATGTGACAATACTAGGGAAGAAAACTTGCGGTTTAATGTGGTCTTGTTGATTAATTCGACTAGTGACTTCACCAGCTTTAGAACCATTTTCACCTTTAGAAGCCATTGTGCCATTTTCATAAGGAGCATTGAGGGTGAATGTTTCGTGTGATTCATCAAAAGCTGTAATGGAAAATGCCGTATCTACCACAACTTTCGATTTTTCTGAGCCTGAGTCACCAATAGCAAAACCATAAATGATGCAATCAGGATTATCCATTGCGAAATTCACATTATATTCGCATTCTTGAGCAGTCATTAATCCATAGTTACGCAACAATTCCCGACCAACTAAACGTTCTGGAGTAGACTGCTTACGCTTGAACATTGACAAACGACTAATTGTAGTTTTGTCTTTAACTCCTGCTCTTACCCGTGCTTTATTTAGTTCTGAATCTGTCTGGAATAGAGGATAAGATTCGGTAATACGGATAGTCAAAAAGTGAGCATATTTACCCATTGGTTTATAAGGAATTTCAGCTTGAAAGAATTTGGATTCTACAGTTTTTAAAATTGCCATGATTTATCTCCAAAGAATTATTTACTAGTTGTTTACGTTTCCAGGAAAAATGGTAAGGGTAAATCCCTAATCATTCTCGTTATCTATTTCCGCAGATTTTTCATTTTTTTCTGCATTTTCTCTATCATCTTCAAGGCGATAAAGAAACTCACAGGTATCTCGAATTAAGTTGAGTTGACGACCAGCTAAACGAGCGCGATCGCCCTTAAAACATCCCTCAAAAACATCCTCTACAAAATACTTGGCAAAATCTAGAACAGCTTGGCGTTCTTCCTCACGTTTGCTCATGATCCAGCGTCCTTCGGCAGTAGAAGAATGAACCCGATCCATAAGTTTAAAAACTTCTGCTGCAACAGCCGCAACTAAAGTATCTCCCTGAAACACACTTGATTCAGCTTTGAGTATAGTTTCAGCTGCAATATCAATCGGTTTTAACACAGCATTAGACTTAGGATTATAACGCTTATTAGCTCTATAAAATCTGCGGTATAAATCTGTTAATTTCTGAGGATGATTCAGACTTGATACTTCTCCCACAATTAATTGCTCCATATTCGTGTCATATTTCACATAAGGATCAAAACAAGGATAAAAATGATAGGCATAAAGCCTGATTTTTTCAATTCGCGCTGTTTCCGTTCCCTGGTTACGCACCCAGCGATTGAGATAAGAAAAGACGTACAAAGGACTGGTTTCAAAATCTTTTGCCAGTTCTGTAAATCTCCCCCAGTTGGCATCGTAACCAGACTTACCTTGCCTAGCATTCACATCTAAATGAATAGCGTAAGCGGCGGTAAGTACATTTAAAGGCGCTGGGTATTGGATGCCGTTTTCATTCCAACCTTCGAGAATGTAGTCAAGACGGAAGCGATCGCGCCTTACTAAAGCACGGAAAGCATGAGGCGCACTATCAAGGAAAACGCTTTCCTCAAATTCAGCCCCATCATTAAAGGGTGGAATCGGTGATTCTGAAACCACAGTTTTAACATCTAAAATCATCGGGAAAGCAAACGCTAACCAACTAGGCATTACCCAAGATTCTGTATCAGTGCTGTCTCTTCCTGGTGGCAGCGCCATGAAGTAAAATGTTAAAGGCTGGTCTTCAGGATAGGAAAGTTTAAAGGTGCGATCTTTGTCACGTTGGAGGTTTTCATCGATTAAGAAACTATCTACACTTTGGTAGCGATCGCGCCCCAAATCCGCCTGTAAATCCTTACTGATAAAATGATTGCGAACGCTCGTATCAAAGCGAGTTTGAGCAATACCGTTGTAAGCTTTCTGCAAAAACTTGTTCGTTTCTGGAGTAAAGTAATAAGTCGGATAAAAATAGAGATAGCGATATTTACCATCTTCAAATCGCTTACCTACAGCTTGAGTTTGATTCATCAAGATTTGCCTCAGCATCATCTCCACACCAGCAATACTGGAGATATTGCGTTTAGCGTTAGAACCTCCTAACATTTGCTTGTTTGTATAAACTTGTGGTGTAAATAAAACTGCTGATTCCATCTGTTCAGTAACTGTGTAAGCTGAATGAGAAATGGAGCAGATTAATTGCCGTCCACGTCCTGCTTTTTTCGCAGCATTGTAATTATCTAACTCATTTTGGAATGTTTCAATTTGCGTTTTAACAGATGACTCTAGATTAGTGCCTGGTAACATCACAACTCGTTTTACCCAAAGTCTTAAATCATCCCAACCATCAGGTAATTTATATTGAGAAATTATCGGATAAATTAAGGTTGTCAAATAGTCAATTACTTGCTGACAAACTTCACGTACATTTTCAATTCCTGGATGATGTTCTAAATATTTAGCCGCTAGATAATACCATTCGTAAGGTACTCCTCCCGTATTTCCTTTTAACTTGTTTTTTTTGAGACTTTCATTAATGCGTTGAATTTCTCTAATTTGGGGTAAATATTCTGCTAGATTCCAAAATTCTGCAACTTTGTGAGTTAAATCAAAATCGAGAATTGCTGGCAGCTTTTTATCTTTCTTACGAGCAGAATCAACGCGATTAACTGTTTCTTCCCAAATCTTCCGGCTAACTAAATCACCAAATTCTGCTATTTGGTCAATGCGGATATCGTCTTCAAATTTGAAGTCATAATCAGCAGATAAAACATTTTGTTGCTGAAACTTGTTCAGATTTTCGCTGCGACTTTTAGCGACAGAGCCTTTATTAGGGTTTAAGATGCGTAATGTAGCATCTAAGGCTACTTTCATCAAGCCTATATCGTCAAAAAATAAGTTGTAATATTCGGCATATTTCATGCCTTTGCCATCTCGACCAAATCCTGTTTGTCTAAGGCGTAATTGACCTGCACAAAGCGATTTAATACTATTAACTATGCGGTCTGGTAAATCTTCCGGCGAGATAGCTGGAGCATTGCGCGAAGCCAAGTAAATTACGCCTGTTGGTAGATATAACAAAGGTTCATAGTAAGTATGCTCATCAGTATTCAGATTGATATGAGCCTGAATTAAAGCATTATTTACTACATTAGTTAAAACACCACGATTTTCAGCAATGCTGTGATAGGTAAATTTCAATTGTCCATCACTGAGGCTGTGGATAATTTCCTTGAGTCTAGGATGTTCTGCATTCTGGGGATGTTTAACAATTGAGGCGAGAGAATCAGCTAAACAAGTTAAATCAGACAGACTGCGAAGCGTGCGGTCTTTGAGAACAGGATTCAAGCCAAACTCAGAAAAGTTCCAGTTAGTATCCCAACGGCGTTGAGCATTATAAGCCATGCACAACAAATCATCTAGATACTCTCGGTAAGTTTCTGGATTATCTGGGTTGATAAACTTATCAAGTCCTAACTGGTGAACTTTGTTATCAATAATTTCACGATGCTCGGTTAACGATAGCTTGCGGCAGTTTTCAGGGACATCAGGAAACTTTTCAAAATCATGTAAAATAAATCCAGCAATTACTAATCTGCGTTCTCTTTCTTTCACCACTCGCCGGACAGTGGTATCAATTTTTTGTAGACGCTGCTCAATTAAGTTAGCAGGAAATAAACCATTTAATAAGTGAGTATTCAGCGATTGATCAGCAGCATTATCTCGCCTAACTTTGCTTTTTCCTTCAGCTTCTCGTTGTTGGTCAATTTCATCAAAAAACTTACCGCCTTTAGCAGTCACACCAATGGCTATCCGTAACAGATTTGGTAAAACGTACTCACCAAAGTCTGCCATTACTTTATCATCTGGATTTTGAGCTTGAATTGCTTCTCGTAATAACTTGAGTGTTAGTAACTCACCTTCAGTTTCAATAGTGCGGTCTGAAGAATCACCATCAAAACCAAAATCACCCGATAACCAATCATCTATGGTTTCAGAATTTACATTATTTTCTGTTTCTAAAAGTGATAATTGTTGATACTCATCTGAATTTTTACTTTTTTTAGCCATCTTCTTGACTCAATGAAATTAAATAAGAGTTAACTTGGCGCACATAAAGCGGATATTGTTGCAGTGCCAAACTGATAGAGTTAAAAACTTCCTGTGGATCTATCTCGTCATATTCATGTACAAGACGATTTCTTAATCCTGATGATGGTGCTATTTGTCTGGCTAATTCAGGCGTTATTACTTGATATTTACTCACTTCAATGAAAGCTTCAAAATTAGTAGCAGAATTGCCAGGACTTAATCTTGATAATATGTGTTCATTAATGTCTATTGCGGCTTGAGTCATTAATTGCAGAAGTCTTTGTACAACAAGTTGTTGACGAAAATCATTTAAAAATTCATCAAGGTTAATAGAGCGAAACTCATTTAAAGTGTTGTAATATTTAGCGATTAACTTTAATCTAACCAAAACTATCTCAGTATCTATATTACTCATACTCCCCACTTATTTAGTTCTATTTCGATTTTTTTGTGTTGCTCTTGGCGAAATTTCTTCAACTCTGATTCTGACTTTAATGAAGTTAATCTAAATGTTTCAAATTTTCCAGGGTATTCCTCAAATATCATAATTCCATCACGAGCAACGAAATGAGCAATTAACCAAGAACAATGATTAAGTTCTACAATATCAATTTGATCAGAATTTATTTTGAATACTTTCCCAAGCACCATAGGTAACTCAAACAACAGGAAAGCATTATCTTTTACATAAGCCTCACGTTGCTCTTGATCACACAAAACTGCAAAATCCCAGTCACTTTTAGTGTGAGTGTTACCAGTAGCTCTAGAACCAAATAAAACTAACATTTTTAAATAAGGTACTTTTTCAGGAAGTTGTTGAGCAAATTCTCTGAGTTCTGTAATTGTTGGTGTTGTCATATTAGTATTCCTATTAACTGTTATCCACTTCGCAATTTTTATTCCACTCCTTCTAACAGTTTAGCAACTTGCTCTGGAGCCGGAAGCTGATTTTTTAATTCTTGAGGTAGTGTGGAAACTACTTGATAAGTTCCTACACCAATTGGTCTATTAGATTCTTTTAATGCATATTCCACAATTGTTCTCTGCTTAGACTTGCAAAGAATAATTCCAATAGAAGGATTTTCATCAGGTAGCTTTACTTTGTCATCTAAAACGGCTAAATAAAACTGCATTTTACCAATATATTCAGGTAAAAACTTCCCAATTTTAAGTTCTATCGCCACTAAACACTTTTTATGAAATCCTTGTATACATGGAGCTTCACGCGCACAAAAAATAATCCTTTAAAATCCCTATTAGGAATTGAAACGAATAAGTCTGTGCTTAAAACCGTAAGCTCTTGTCATAAATCAACCAAAATCCCTATCAGGGATTGAAACTTCAAACAACCCATATCTCATCTCCTTTGCTTTTAAACGTGTATGCAAGCGTATCTAGCAACAGTGCAGAGTGACCAAAAGCGATCGCACAGCTTGTACTAGCATCATGAAAGCTATACTGATCGCTAATTGGGTAAATCTGAAAGTGCATCGGTAGCCGTAACCGCATCCGCACTTCAGCAAGAGGACGGCGAATTACGTAACATACCAAACCCTTTTTTTTCAAACTTTTGTTAATTCCTGCAATCCACGGGTTTTCTGGTTGCCAAATTTCCACACCAGTTAAAACCTGAACTTTCCAAGCATCGGCTATTGGTTGCAAGTCGCCAGAGTAGGTAAACTTCCAGTTCAGCCGTTCCTCTCGGTAAGAACGCAACTTCATAAATGCTAGACAATGAGCAAATCTACCTTTGGCAATGGGTTGTCCGGTACGTGCTGCGGTTTCTTTAAGTGTCCGTATAAATGCCGCTTCCGTCCACATTTCAATTTCTAAATTTCCCAAAATACCCGGTAAATCGTAGGTTTTAAACCTATCTGCTTCGTTTTCTTCCGTTAAGTCGTATAAACCACATTGCAAAGGACTTGAACCTCGAAAACTAGCAGCATCCTCAGCAATTGGATTTCCTGATTTACCTGAAAGCGTTTGCCAATCTTTCGCCCATCCTTGAATACGTCCAGCTTGTGACTTCAGACTTGTTTCAAATACTTGTTCACAGGCTTCTTGAAACTTGTCTCGACTTTGGGCATACTGTTGTTTAATTGTGCGATCGCTCAACTGATAATACAACCGAAATGATTGCACAGCCCCCCAACGACGATAATAACCACGAAAATCGTTGATTTGTCGATAATTCTCAGTAATTGTATTGTGAAAAAAGGGGCGATCGCAAACACTATTTACCTCTAAAGATGGAGCATCTACCTTAAATAAACGCTCTACTAAAAAGTTAGGAACAAGAGCAAAAGCTGTAAAATTCTCAAACTTGATTTTTTGACCATCTTTCTCATATTCGTCATGCCTTCCTAAACGTCCTAAACGTTGGATAAAGTTACCTGCATCGGATGATTCAAAAATTAAAAAATTGATTTTGAAATCAACCCCAACATCAATTGTGCTAGTGCCAATAACCAAGTCAGATGCAAGACTTCGCTCCTTTTCTTCTTTTCCCGATAGCCCTGTATTCTCTCCGACTTTCAATCTGTAAGGGTGTAGGATTTCCCGGAAAAATTTAGTTAGGCGTTTGACTGCTGCAATTGAGTTAAGGATGATTGCACCTTTACTTCCTGGATACTGCTGAAACTGAGCCAAAATCAAATCACTATTTTCTTTTAGCCAGGTTTCCGAAGCTTTAAACGACGATTCCAAAGGAATAAAATTCAGCTTAATTGTCCGTGCTACTTGCCGCCAGCCCTGTGCTTGCAGTTGCTGTCCTTGTTCTGGTGTATCGGGAAATTGATATTTATTTTGTTTTAGAGGATCAATTTCTTGACAATGAAATCCTGCTTTTTCTAAGCGTCCAATTAAGTTTGTATCTGGTGTAGCTGAGAGAAACAGAAATTTCTTGCGGCGATTTGTACAGCGAATTAACAACATTGTGTTAATGACGCTAGCAATTTGGGGAGCAGCGAAAACATGAAATTCATCAAAAATAAACAAGTCAAAATCTTTATCAATTCTGCCCCATAGTTTATCTGGACTATCGCCACGAATTATATAAGCACCTCGATGTAGGTAGTGAAAAATATCCGGGTTGGTTAATAATGCTTCTCTTTGGTTAGTGAGAGTTGCGATCGCAGCTCCTTTTTTCAATCCTTCATTTTCTGCATAAATTTCTAAATCAGCCCCGCTAAGTCTTACTACACGAGGTTTGTCTCTGGGTTTAAATTCTTCAATATATCCTTGAACTTGGATTTCTTGATCACGCGCTAATTCATTAGTTGGATAAAGTGCAATGGCGGAAAATTCACCTTGAAGCACTTCTAAATAAGCAGCCAAGCTTTTACCATCGCCAGTCATTGCAGTATTGAATACTACATCAATATTTGGATCTTGTAATGCTTTGAAAGTTTCAACTTGATGCCAAGATAATGACCAGCCATCAGGAATATTCAAGCCTTCTGGTGTCACCACTGTTTGAGAATACACTCCCTTGAGAGTTATTGTGTAATCGTTGGACATATACTTAATACTGTCCGTAAACTGTTGTTGAAATCTATCTTGACACGCAAAATAGAGATTGGCTAGTAAATTACTATATAAAGTGTCCGTACAAAATGAGTCGTAAAGGTCAATCAATAACTTTATCTCTGCGGGAACAGGATAAAGCTGAACTAGAAAACTTGGCTTTGGAGTTTGGTATGATGTGGGGCGATCGCCCGAATATCTCTAAGCTGATAGAAGCGATCGCCCGTCATCAGCTAATTATTGGTAAAAATCACGACTGGTCAGAAGAACGTATTCGTGCGCTTGACCGTGCAATGCGTTTATTAACCGACAATGGGCAAAATGACCAAGCACAAACAATAGCACAATTATTACTAGAACGTAGCGAACTACCAATACCTCTGCGTACCAACATTGAAAGTTTTTTAGGAAATTTACACCCACAATGGCGTTTGGAAATTGACCGTTATATCTTACGTCAGGAAGCATTTCAACTCAGTTATCAAGATGCCGCACAACGAGTTTTTAATTTTACTGTCTACTATGCTAAAATTACAGCCCATGAAAAGCGGCAATATCTAGATTGCTGGTGTAAAGAGACAGAAGGTAATTCTGATGTGGAAGAATTGCGTCATAATTGGAGTTTACGTTTAGACCGTATTCAAGACGCTGCTGTTTTACCTGTTACTGGTCAGTGGCGTACTGCTGGGCTTGCACAGATAGACATAGAGATGCATCTGCTGGGTAATTTAGGCTTTGCTTATCAGTCCAAACCAGAAGACAAAATAAATGACTGGCTACCAGAGACACAACGAGTAAAGCAAGTTATCAGGAGTGTCTCTAATACATTTTGGTTTACTAGGGAAGTGATGCAATATGCACCAGATTGTGTAATTGTATCGCCAAAAAGTGTACAAGTACTCATTCAAAAGAAAATTAAAACTCTTTATCACAATTACCGTTTAGATGTATCTTGATGAAAATTGTCTAGATTTAACAACTAAGGAGTAAATGAAATTGCGGCTTTATCGATTTTTTACGCATTAATTCGGTTACTTATCGAAGTTTCAATTCCTAAAGGGACTGGGGAAAAAATGATCATATTTCTACCCCGCACGAAGCCGCTAACGCTGATCACTCCCTCTATGCCAAAGTAAACAAAGCACGGTAAACAGGTTCTCCTTTATTTTGAGTGCCTATTTCTCTTTCCGTCGGTACTGGTAGAGGGTTTTCGGCTAGCCATTCTCCTGTACCTAATTGCTGAAAGGCGGGATTTTCCGCAAAGCGATCGCGCATTTCCACAGCCACAAATTTTATATCTGATTGCAGAAATACTACCCCCCCAACTGCTAAGTAATTAGCTAGTTCTGCCACTAATTCCGGTTGTACTACACGGCGTTTAGCGTGACGGGTTTTAAACCAAGGATCAGGGAACTGAATGGACACCCGTTGTAAAGTGCCTGTAGGCAGAGAAGATAATAGCGATCGCAATGAATTATTCACATTGCAAAATAAATAGTGGAGATTTGTGATACCCAATTCACTTCGTACCTGATTCGCCTCCACTACCAACGGTTCTCGAATTTCCAAACCTAGATAATTCCAGTCTGGTTCTATTTGCGCCATTTTTAATAAAAATCTGCCCTTAGCACAGCCAATATCCAAATGTAGTGGTTGATTTGGCTGGGTATAAACTTTTTCCCAGTCTAGAGGACTTGCTGGCGTTTGATACTTTTTGGCCAGGGGGTTAACGTGTTGGCGGACTCGGACAACTGCCAAAATTGATACTCCTTTCAGTGTTAAATTTGAATATTGTTAAATATATTTAAACGACTTACAACATATTAATTAATAATAGTGTTACTCCGTAATAATTAACATTTAACAAAATATATTTTGTCTTATTATTATTTAAAAATTTTTACGGCAATTTAATTTATCATATATCAGCTAATCATACCAAGTCTATGTCAATCTGTACTTAATTCAGTTATCTGCTAAAACTAATATTTGCTAAACACACCCATAATCGGCAGCCTCATGCAACTTATCTTAATTAAGAAAGAAAATTACCTGAATTGTATAAAATTATTACATATCATATTGGTCTTTAATTTTTGCAAAAACTCAGTATACCTTGATTCCTTCTTACCTGTTCGCCTTACACGTTCCCCGTTCCCTATCTCTAGTTTTTCAAAGCAAGCGTTATACTTTGTGAAAAAGAGTTTTTTCCGCACTGTTTTTAAAATTAACCTCAAAATCAATGTCTTTAAGTTTTCGCTTTGCCGTAGTTAGTGACTTACATTTGGCGCTTCCTCATACTATTTGGGATCATCCTAGCCGATTTCATTTGGTGGAGGTTAGTATCCCAGCTTTTGAGAGTGCAATAGAACATTTAACACAACTGGATTTGGATTTCCTCTTGCTTCCAGGCGACCTAACTCAGCACAGCGAACCAGAAAATCATCTCTGGTTACAAAAACGATTAGCCAAGCTTCCTTTTCCCACTTATGTTGTTCCAGGTAATCATGATGTTCCCGTACTCCAGGCGAATCAACAATCTATTGCTTTTGCCGATTTCCCCCACTATTACCGCCAATTTGGCTATACTGATCCCCAGCAACTTTACTATACACAGCAATTGTTGCCTGGAGTCCGATTAATTGGTCTAAATTCTAACTTGTTTAATGAACAGGGTGAGCAGATAGGGCGTTTAGATCCGCAACAACTTAGCTGGTTAGAAGAGGTACTTGCAGCATTTACAGATGAATTAATACTAGTAATGGTGCATCACAATGTTGTTGAGCATATACCCCATCAATCGCGCCATCCCTTAGGTAAGCGCTACATGCTGGAAAATTCTCCTCAACTGTTACAACTTTTACAACACTATCAAGTCCAGCTAGTGTTTACGGGACATTTGCATATTCAAGATATTGCTTGTTCACAAGGAGTATATGACATTACCACTGGTTCTTTAGTCAGTTATCCTCACCCTTATCGTGTTTTCGAGTTTCGTCAAGATAAACAGGGTAGAGAATGGTTACAAGTTTTATCTCATCGCATAGAAACAGCACCTAATTTCCCGAACCTGCAACATTTATCAAAGCAGTGGATGGGCGATCGCTCTTTTCCTTTTTTACTGAAACTATTAACTCAGTACCCCTTAAACTTACCTCTAGCCGAGGCAGAAGAACTAGCACCTTTGATGCGTGATTTTTGGGCCAATATCGCTGATGGCGACGCTATATTAGACTATCCTCATTTTCCCCCAAAGGTGCGTCGCTATTTTCAAACATACGGTGCGATCGCTGATGGTAGTCCTCACTTGATTGATAACAACACCACCCTTCTGTTAGGACAACCACAGGAGATTAGACAGCCAGTAGGTACGATGAGTAACCTTCTTTCACTTGTTGATTAACCCTCATCTCCCCTGTGGGGAACTCAAAAGGAGCCAGTGCGATGGGCGGGTTTCCCGACTTGTAGCAACTGGCGTTCAAAAAACTTAACTCACTTCATTCCCCTCATCTAGTCGCCATCGTCTATTGCTCGGCAAATCCCAAAAACAGATGTATAACCGTGTACAAATGTAGTACCAGCCACAGGGCCAATTTCACCACTACAGAAAAAACCACCTACGGGGATATGTGGGATGTAGCGGTTAAATAATTCTGAATCAAAATTGGGTTTGCCATAAAGCCCTTGGCCACGTCCCACACAAGAAAACATTAAAGCAGCAGCGGCAGCCGGTTCGGCAAGTTGTTGAGTTTTATACCGTTCTAAAAGAAATTCTAAATCTTCGGCCGAGGCTTCGGCATCGCGGAGGTGGAATTGGAGGCGTTGGCCAGGACGGACAATATCTCCCACTGCGATCGCCCCAGCAGATGGATCTACCCCCAGAATGCTCCGAATTAAAAAGTCTCCTTGCTGCAAAGACAGTTTAAATTGATCCATTGCCATGCCCACAAACAAAGAGTGCTGTGCTAGCATTCTTTCTTGTTCACTGAGACTAGCAATCAAATCTCGCAATACTACCAGGGGAACTTTTTCATCTAGTTCGAGGATGATATTGCGTTCAGCTTTTGTCACTTGCATTGGCTCACCGATGGGTCGGCATCCTTGGGCCACAATGGTTTCTAAAACAATATTGCCGCTTAAGGCCAAGCCTACCGTTCCCTCACGATACAAGCATTGATGCAGCCCAGCGGAGGCATCGTTACAAAACAGTGACATCCGACCACCTAAACCACCAGAGCTAGCCTGTCCTCCGACAACTACTGATCCTGGGTAGGCAAAATCCAGCCCTTGCAATAAATCATTGATTCTCGAAGAAAAGGCACTAGATAGCAAAATAAATTGGGGTGCTGGAGATGGTTGCACACCAATTAAATCAATCCAAGCATCTGGTGAACTATCCAAGTCAGGTAATTCTTCAGCCAGAACATGAAAAACTTTTATATTCACCCCTGGCAGATGTGCTAAAGTCAAGCTAATAGCTGCTTCTGCTTCTAATTCTTGAGTTTCTCCGGTAGCTGTAGTACCAATTACACCACCACCACTACAACCAATCATCACAGGTACTGAAAGTTTTTCAGCCAGTAGAGGTAAAAGCCGGGAATACTCACTTGCAAATGCAGACGAAATAAATACCAGCCCTAAATCCGCAGGTACTTTTAATATCGAGACAGCTTGTTCTACCACATCTGTAATAGCTGCTTCCAAAGAAGGACGGGTTGATAGGGCATTTGCCCACTGCATTTGGTCTGCCATGAATTTTGGGCTTTTTCCTCTTGTTAGTCCAGTAGTGGGAATTTTCGATCCTGGGCAGAATTGCATCCTACAAGAGTTGACACCAGCCAACTTGATCTCTCCTCAGTGCTTTGTTCATACCAGGAAGCCAGTATTTCTGACCTTTAATAACCAGTCAGCTACTTTTGCTCAACTACACTAATACAGCACAGCGGAAAGAGAAATCCCGATGGAAAACAGCGCTATAGCCATAGCATAAACATCTCTGAACTTCCGCAAAGCAGCACTAGGGTTGTCATTCCCTACCAGATGTACTCAATGTATTGTATGATTGTACTTTCGTGGTACTGACTCTATAAAAACTTAAGAAATAGATATAGATATACTAAGTAAGCCACTCAATGTTGTATTAATTATGAATCATCAGGCTAATACACTAAGGTAACACTTAAGTGGTTAAAATAGTTGAAGATAGAACAAAAAGTTGCCATTCTTAAACTTTTTCTATACTGGTACTAAAACAACACAACGAGACTAAACTATGAGCGATACCCAAGGAAAAATCCAAGAGACAATTGCAGCAGAAGTAGAACAAGCTCGTACAGTTTGTGACACTTCTGGTAGTAGCTCTGCTGAATGTGCGGCGGCTTGGGATGCAGTTGAAGAGCTGCAAGCTGAAGCTTCCCACCAACGCCACAAAAAGCCCAAAAATTCTCTAGAACAGTACTGTGATGATAACCCAGAAGCAGCAGAGTGCAGGGTTTACGAAGATTAGTAAATAAGTAGGTGAATTGTTTTTTACCTGATTGGCAAGCAACTAAAATCCACTAAATAACTAAATATCTGGCGTTTTTGATTTATTCCTGGATCAAATCTCAATCCATCTCCTGGCAATATCTTTTCTCTCTACTGATGGGAGTAAGTTGATAATTCTAGGTTTGGGTGGTTTTAGGAGGTAAATATTGAGGATCGTGATGACCCGCAAATATGACCCCTAAGAATGAAAATATTGAGCTTTGTCTGGGCATACTAGCTCATAACTGCGGAGTGAGTTCCATAACTCTCCCGCAGGTAGCTGGCTGATAAAGGATATTTATAGTTGAGGATTTGCACGTTGCTTGTTTTTTTTGCAACTAGAAATTAGGCTAAGTCATAAGATAGAGTTATCAAAAACTTGATCAACAGACAAAAAGTTGATATTTCATCCTCAATTCCGGACAAATGCTTCTGTAAAATAGCTGCTCTAGATACAAATTTGTTATAGCCTGAGAACAAAACTATGCAAGAACTTTGGTTTCGCCCGTTCGTCTGGGTGGACTACCGACTGGCGGTATTATTTATGGTGATTATTCCCTTAATTCTTTTAATTTGGGTGTTTGTCCAAAAAGTAGAAGGGATGCAACGCTTGTTATCTATTTATTGGCGAGTATCTAGTCTGTTGGCAATCACAGTTTACTTGATGATTGCTCAGTACCCAGTTAGTTTTATTACTGGATTGATTGGGCAGATATTGATACCGATTTCCCTGTGGTTTTGGGTGGATCTCAATGATGAAATTGACTATCAACCAAGTAGTCCTTTGAAATTAATCTTTACCTCGTGGCGTTGGGGCGTGACGGTTTATTCCATTTTAGGTGCAATTGCCTTTGTTCCTTTTGTGGGGTGTGCTTTCTCAGAAACCGTTATTAAAACTCCCTATTGCCAAGTTTGGTTTGAAGCCCCCTTAATGTTTAAAGAGTATTTCCACTACAACAGTACACCAGCTTTCCTAGGCTTTTTGGGCATAGTTGGTTTGGTAATTTATGTGGTTTACTTGACCTACTTTGTCCTCGTCAAGCTGGGCAAACAGGGACGTTCAGCCATACAACAGTAACTCATCTTTTGTGGTAAATTTCCTGTTTAATGAACAATTTTATTGGCAAGCGGTTGGAACAATACACCGTTAAACGCCCCCAAGAAGTCTTACTGGTAACAGTAGAAATAGCCGATGAACAAGATAAAGTTGCTGTGTTTAAAGGCTTTTCTAGTTCTTTAATGCGTCCAACAGCATTTGATGCGGATGTACCAGTCATTCCAGAGGGCGCAATAATTCTTAGTATTGACCGCATCAGAAGTCCTTACAATCCTGAAGCCCCCCGTTATATTCAACGAGCAATTTCTTGGGAAGCTATGCAAGATTTGCTGTTAGAAGTTGGTGTTTAGTTAGAGGCTAGTACCGCAAGTCAAAAGTCAAAAGTCAAAAAGCTTATTTTATAGGCTTTTCATTGATTTCAACTGGTTTGTTTATTTACGCCGACTTGTACTAGTACAATATCTTTCTCCCCATCTCCCCATCTCCCCACCTCCCCATCTCCCCACTCCCTTCCAAAATGTCCCGTTCTGGATACACTCTCCCTGTTTTTGCCTGTGCTTCTGCTGTGGCTGCATTACACTGGTTACGCCATCGTCAACCCCTAACTGTTGTGTCGGTAGACTTGATGGAACCTGCTGAAATTGCAGAAATACCGATTGAACAGGTGGCTGGATTCTCTGAAAATCAGGCTTTGGCAATTACCCGCAGTGAACCAGGGGATAATCTCGATTTAACTAGAAATACTCCCATTTGGGCGCTGGTGGAATGGAGAGAAGGCGATGGAGAGACTGTAACTATTCAAGGTGGGGAAGGTATCGGTAGACAAGTAAATGCTGATGATAAGCCGGCGATTTATGCTTATGCTCACAGGCTGCTAACAGAGAATCTGACGCGAATGCTAGCACCGGGTGAAAAAATTACGGTGAAAATTATTTTACCAGAAGGGCGATCGCTTGCTGTTCGCACCTCTAATTCGGCTTTTGGTGTGGTGGAAGGTCTTTCTCTGTTGGGGACAACTGGTATTTCTCAACCTTTGAGTACACCAGATCAATTGGCTACTTTTCGCAGTGAATTGCAACACAAAGCTAGTCAATTTGAAAGCTTGGTATTTTGTATTGGCGAGAATGGCTTAGATTTAGCGCGTAAACTCGGTATTAATCCCGAACAACTGGTAAAAACGGCTAACTGGTTGGGGCCATTGTTAGTAGAAGCCGATGTATTAGGTGTTAAAGAAATCTTATTGTTTGGTTATCACGGCAAATTGATGAAATTAGCTGCGGGAATTTTTCATACTCATCACCATTTGGCTGATGGACGTAGGGAGGTTTTAACAACGCATTGTGCCTTAGCTGGTTTACAGTCACCGCATATCCAAGCAGTCTTTCACAGTGCTACAGCCGAAGCAGCATTGACATACCTAAGAGCCTTAGATGCAGCCACAGGTAGTGATTGGGTGAATCAAGTTTATCAGGCGATCGCGCAAACTATCGATACTCGTTCCCAAGAATATATGCAAAGCCATAGTACAAGAGGTACAGCAGCAACAGTATGTGGCTCACTTCTTTTTGACCGCCAGCGCCAAATTCTTGTAAAGAGCAAAACTGCTTGTCTCTTAATGGAAAAATTGTGTTAATTTATTATGAATAATCATAAATAATCCCAATCAATATCTTTTTAAGTAAGCACTCTCAGATAAGTTATTTTTTTAATACCATGCCATAACTATTGGCTAGCAAACGCTTTCTACCTGGCGTTTCTTCGGGGATATCTTAACCATTTACCAGCCAAACCAGGCGATAAGTGGTGTTGAACTAGACAACAGTGCGACCATCTACCTTACATTCACAACTCCCCTCATCATGAATACAGCGGTGACTCTACAAACCGAACAATCACCTCAAATGGAAAATTTGGGGCGGCTGGATCGTCAAATGATTGTGATTCTCGATTTCGGGTCACAATATTCAGAATTGATTGCTCGTCGCATCCGCGAGACTCAAGTATACTCTGAAGTTCTCTCTTATCGCACTACATCTGAACAATTACGCAAATTAAATCCTAAAGGGATCATTCTCTCTGGTGGGCCAAGTTCAGTTTATGATGATCACGCTCCCCATTGTGACCCAGAAATCTGGAATTTAGGCATTCCCATTTTGGGTGTGTGCTATGGAATGCAGTTGATGGTCAATCAGCTCGATGGGCAAGTAGAAAAAGCTGCACGGGGTGAATATGGCAAAGCATCATTATATATAGATGACCCCACAGACTTGCTAACTAATGTCGAAGATGGCAGCACCATGTGGATGAGTCACGGTGATTCAGTCACCAAAATGCCCCCAGGGTTTGAAGTGTTAGCCCATACAGAGAATACTCCCTGTGCTGCCATTGCTGACCACGAAAAGAAACTTTACGGTGTACAGTTCCATCCCGAAGTAGTGCATTCTATTGGTGGTTTGCCATTAATTCGCAACTTTGTTTATCATATCTGCGATTGCGAACCCACCTGGACAACAGCGGCTTTTGTAGAAGAAGCAATTCGGGAAATTAGGGCTAGAGTCGGTGAAAAGCGGGTACTTTTGGCGTTATCTGGGGGGGTAGATTCTTCCACCCTAGCCTTTTTGCTGCATAAAGCTATTGGGGATCAGTTGACTTGTGTATTTATTGATCAAGGCTTCATGCGTAAATTAGAGCCGGAACGGTTATTGAAGCTATTTAAAGAACAGTTTCACATTCCCGTCGAATATGTCAATGCCCGCGATCGCTTCTTAGCAATGATTGACGGTATTACAGATCCCGAAGAAAAACGCCGCCGCATTGGGCATGAATTTATTCGAGTATTTGAAGAGACATCCAAACGCCTGGGTCATTTTGACTATCTAGCACAAGGTACTTTGTATCCAGATGTCATCGAATCTGCTGATACCAACGTAGATCCTCAAACTGGCGAACGAGTAGCAGTCAAAATTAAGAGTCATCACAACGTTGGTGGGTTACCCAAAGACCTGAGGTTTAAACTAGTCGAACCTCTGCGGAAACTATTTAAAGATGAAGTCCGCAAAGTTGGCCGTTCCATTGGTTTACCAGAAGAAATTGTCCAACGCCAACCCTTCCCCGGCCCTGGTTTGGCAATTCGGATCTTAGGCGAAGTCACCGCCGAACGGTTAAACATTTTGCGTGATGCTGATTTGATAGTGCGCCAAGAAATTAACAAACGTGGTTTGTACCATGAAGTTTGGCAAGCATTTGCTGTATTACTACCAATTCGTAGTGTTGGTGTCATGGGTGACCAACGTACCTATGCTTACCCCATTGTCTTGCGGATTGTCACCAGTGAAGATGGCATGACTGCTGATTGGGCGCGTATCCCTTACGATATATTGGAAGAAATTTCTAACCGCATTGTTAATGAGGTCAAAGGTGTTAACCGTGTGGTTTACGATATTACCTCCAAGCCACCTGGAACCATCGAGTGGGAATAATTTTTGCTAAGTTAGGCTAGCGATACAGATGGACACAGATGAACACTAATATTTTCTCTGTGTCCATTTTTGATTTTATTTATGGGATGTTGGCTGACACAAAAAAATAATTTGCTAAAAGTGATTAAATTAAATGAGCGATCGCGGAAATCAAACCTTTTATATTTAGTTGGTATATTTACGAACCAATAATTAATTTTTTATTTTTTATTTAATCATGTAGAGACAAGACTTTTCCTATCTCTACAGATATAACAGGAGCTAATAGAGATAACTCTATGAGAACTATTTAATGAAACTTCGCATTGTGCCGGATCAAATTCATAAATTCCTCACGGGTTCTGCTATCTTCTGAAAATACACCCCGCATGGCACTGCTAACAGTCCAAGAGCCAGGTTTTTGTACACCCCGCATAACCATACACATATGAGTTGCTTCCACTACCACTGCAACACCTTGGGGTTTGAGTAATCTTTGTAGAGCGTCAGCAATTTGTGTGGTGAGGCGTTCTTGCACTTGTAAACGTCGTGCATACATTTCACAAATGCGGGCAATTTTAGATAAACCTATGACTTTACCGTTGGGAATATAAGCAACATGAGCGCGCCCAATTATTGGCAGGATATGATGCTCACAGGAACTAAAAATATCGATGTCCCGAACTAACACCATTTCATTGGCATCTTCTGTGAAAACTGCTCCATTTAGCAGTTCGTCCAAAGACTCATGATATCCCTTTGTGAGAAACTGCAAGGCTTTAACCACTCGTTTGGGAGTGTCTAAAAGTCCTTCACGGTCTGGATCTTCTCCTAATCCAATCAACAAAGTACGCACAGCCTGCATCATTTCTGCTTCTGTGATTTTTGGCTGTTTTTGAGTGGCTAAAGATGACAGTACCTGATCAGCAGAAGTTAGATCGGGACGAATCGATAGAGTCATTTTGTAAGTTTTGTAAGAATGTTGTATGAGTTCATCAGTTGTCAGATTCTTGTGGCTATTGCCTCTGACTACCCATGACTAATGAATGAGTGTAACATAACTTTACACTTCCTCATCATACCAAACATTTATGCAAACGTGAGTGAATTTCACTGGTTTCCAAGTTTCTGCCAATGAAAACTAGCTGATTTTTTGGTGGAGAATACCAATCATCAGCGTGTAAATTGTAACGAGGCCCACTCAGTTGAAAAATATGGCGTAACTCGCTGTCACTAAACCAGAGAATCCCTTTTGCGCGAAATACACCTGCTGGCATTTCTTCAGTGAGAAAGGCTTCAAATTTGTGGACATCAAAGGGGCGATCGCTTTGGAAAGAAATGGAAATAAATCCATCGTTGTCTAAGTGATCAGAGTGATGGTGATGATGTTCATGTTCATGATGGTGATGTTCATGGTGATGATGTTCTTTGTGGGCATCTTCTTTGGCAATAGAAATATACTTATCTTTGGGAGTCAAATCTGTGCCTAACAGCAATGGTAATGGCACTTGTCCATATTGAGTGTGCAAAATCTTCGCACCCACTTTGACTTCATAGATAAAGGATTCTACTTCTTGTATTTTTTCTGGAGTAACTAAGTCAACTTTATTCAGGAGAATAATATCTCCATAAGTTATCTGTTTTAATGCTGATTCACTTTGAAAATGTTCGCTATTAAATGCTTCGGTATCTACTAATGTGAGAATAGAATCAAGGTTAGTTAAATCTCTGAGTTCCGTTCCCAAGAAAGTTAAAATAATTGGTAGGGGGTCAGCTACACCTGTGGTTTCAATTACTAAGTAATCAATGCGTTCTTCTCGTTCTAAAACTCGATAAACAGCGTCAACTAATCCATCATTAATTGTACAACAAATACAACCATTGCTCAGTTCCATCATGTCTTTATCTACGGAAACTAGCAATTGGCTATCAATGTTGATATCGCCAAATTCGTTGACTAGGACGGCAACTTTTAAGTCTTGTTTGTTTTTGAGTATTTGATTGAGAAGTGTAGTTTTACCACTGCCTAAAAATCCGGTTATGAGGGTGACGGGCATTCCCTGTTTGGGAATTTCAGGCATGATGTTGGTTTGTGATTTACTTAATGTTGTCATATTGTATCCTCCGGGGAATTTATTCAGGTGAAATAGCAATATTTTGAGGAATCAACCGCAAATAAAAGAAAGTTTCCAAGGGGTTTTGCGTTAGTTCCATATACAGTATTTTGTAAGCATATTATAAATCTTGTGGGGTGGGTATATTGCCCTTGTTTACCTTATTTATCTGAGAGAAGTTGAGTGATATCTTCATAATCTATGTCGGCGATTGCTTTATGAATTTTGTACTGTTGAGGTGGCATTGTCATGAGAGAAATTACTGTCTCAATTGGTGGGCAATTCGCTTCCGTACAATTTAATTGACTTAGAGAAATAGGCGTGTCTGGATCAATTGGGAAAATTTGATAAATCCATTGTTTAATTGGTGCTATTAGTTGGGGATTTACTTGAGGTTTTTTGTTGCTAAATGAGAAGTTCATGCTGGATGGTTTAGATGAATGTTTTAGAGGCGATCGCTTGTTGCACTTTCTCGATAATGTCATTAATAGTTAATGCACCTAAATCACCAGTTTGTCTGGTACGGATACTTAAGGTTTGGTTTTCTACTTCGCGGTTACCGATGACAGCAACGACGGGAATTTTTGCTAATTCGGCTGTGCGAATTTGTTTGCCTAATCGCTCACCGCTATTATCTATTTCTACCCGGATACCAGATTTTTTGAAAGTTGCAGCTACAGTTTTAGCATATTCGCGTACGTCATCGCTAACTGGTAACAGCCTAATTTGTATCGGTGCTAACCACAGAGGAAAATCACCAGCATAATTCTCAATTAAGATGCCAAAAAATCGCTCTAAAGAACCAAAAATTGCCCGATGAATCATAATTGGTCTTTGGCGATCGCCTGCTGGGGCAACGTATTCAATATTAAAGCGTTCGGGCAAGTTAAAATCAACTTGAATCGTGGAACATTGCCAACGACGACCAATAGCATCTTCTATTTTAATGTCGATTTTGGGGCCGTAAAAGGCACCGCCACCTTCATCAATGATATAATCCCAACCTTTGGTATCTAAGGCTTCTCGTAGTGCATTGGTGGCTAAATCCCAAACTTGATCATTACCTACTGATTTCTCTGGACGGGTAGACAAGTTAATTTCGTAATTGGTAAATCCGAAGTCCGATAATATTTGTTCTGTCAGATTTAACACACCCAAAATTTCTGGTGCGATTTGTTCAGGTAAACAAAAAATGTGAGCATCATCTTGAGTAAATCCCCTCACCCGCATCAAACCATGTAAAGCACCAGAACGTTCATAGCGGTAAACTGTCCCCAGTTCACACACCCGAATTGGTAGTTCTCTGTATGAGTGCAGTTGATTTTTGTATGTGAGGACATGAAAAGGGCAATTCATCGGCTTGAGTTGATAAGCCTGATGTTCTACATCTATCGAGTCAAACATATTTTCCCGATAGAAGTCAAAGTGACCCGATGTTTTCCACAGTTCT
This sequence comes from Anabaena sp. CCY 9613, assembly GCF_963920895.1. Classification (NCBI taxonomy): domain Bacteria; kingdom Bacillati; phylum Cyanobacteriota; class Cyanophyceae; order Nostocales; family Nostocaceae; genus Anabaena; species Anabaena sp. CCY 9613. The sequence goes on along the minus strand of NZ_CAWUDE010000019.1, from coordinate 69,527 downwards.
AAATTAGCGACGTGGGGAGTGTAGAGTAATTGATAGTCGGCTGCTAAGTGCGATCGCTTCCAGTAATCTTCAATGATATGCCGAATTTGCGAGCCTTTAGGATGCCAGAAAACTAACCCACCACCAGCTTCGTCTTGAATACTGAACAAATTTAAATCTTGTCCTAGCTTTCTATGGTCACGCCGCAGCGCTTCTTCTCTGTGTTTTAAGTAAGCTTGTAAAGCTGCGGGAGTTTCCCAAGCAGTGCCGTAAATGCGTTGTAACATCGGCTTGGTTTCATCACCTTGCCAATATGCACCCGCAACATTCAACAGCATAAAAGCATCAGGATGAATTTCCCCAGTAAAGTTGACATGGGGGCCAGCACACAAGTCCCACCAGTAATTTTGAGAACTGGTTAAATCGTCTTGTGAAACCGTAAATAACGAAGGTTCTGGCTGCACAACCGCATCAGGACTGCCGATAAAATAACGTGTAATAATGTCATTTGGGGAAATGCGTTCTAAAATTTCTATTTTGTAACTTTCACCTAAGCGCGCAATTTCTGCTTGAATTTCCTCCCGTGACACTTCCTCCCGAATAATCGGCAAATTAGCTTGAATTATCCGCCGCATCTCCCCAGCAATTTGATCCAAGTCCTCTGGTGTAAAGCTTACAGGACTATCAAAATCATAGTAAAAGCCTGTTTCTGTAACTGGGCCAGTTGCTACTCTAGTCCCTGGAAATAAGGTTTGCACAGCCATTGCCAAAATATGGGCGCAAGTGTGACGTATTCGCACCAAGTACTGATTATCTGGCTGCTGTAATGTCTCCTGGGACTGGATGATAGAACTAACCATAACGACAAAATAATGAGAATCGTTATCATATTAGCGCAAAAAATCCCAGTGGCAACATTAAGCAATCAAACTTGATTCACAACAATTCCCTAAATTCTTCACGATTGATTTGACCGATGTATCAACAGCGACCCGTTGAATACCAACAAAGTCTAGTGGCTCTAACTGGTCTTCCTCAAACTCCAAACAAAGTTCAATTGCTTCTCGAATACGTTCTATTAACTCATCTAAAGTTTGGGCTTGCGTATGACAACCAGGCAGGTTTGGGACAGAAGCAACAAAGTAACAATCCGCATCTCGTTCAATAATTACATTAAATTCTCGTTTCATTATGAGCTTATTTGAATTTTTACTTTATGTTTTCATGATACAAAGAGCGATCGCCTGATAATTCCCCATATTCCTCATAGCATAACGGTATCTGAAAATTGGTAAAATTCAAGTTACGCATGAGGAGAACACAACCGACATGGTAGCAACTACAACCAACTTAAATATTCCTGCCTTAGAAGCAGAATATAGTCAAAAAACACCAAGAGAAATCTTAAAATTTGCCTTGGAAACGTTTAACAATATCGCAATTTCTTTCAGTGGTGCTGAGGATGTTGTTTTAATTGATATTGCCTCAAAAATCACTAAAGACTTCCGTGTTTTTACTTTAGATACTGGACGCTTACACTCAGAAACGTATCAGTTTTTGGATCAAGTTAGAGAACATTATGGCATTAAACTAGAAGTCATGTTTCCCGATGCAGCCGAAGTGCAAGCCTTGGTAGAAGAAAAGGGTTTGTTTAGTTTCTATCAAGATGGTCACAAAGAATGTTGTGGTGTTCGCAAGGTAAGACCATTACGCCGTAAACTGAATACCCTGGATGCATGGATTACAGGTCAGCGCAAAGACCAAAGCCCCAGTACCCGCAACCATATTCCGGTGATTGAAGTTGATGGCGCTTTTTCTACAGAAGACCATCAATTAATTAAATTCAATCCCCTAGCCAACTGGTCTTCTGCACAAGTATGGGAATATATCCGCGCCTTAGATGTACCTTACAACAAATTGCATGAACGCGGTTTTGTGAGTATTGGTTGCGAACCTTGCACCAGACCTGTGTTACCTAACCAGCATGAACGCGAAGGCCGTTGGTGGTGGGAAGAATCCACAATGAAAGAATGCGGTTTACATGCTGCTAACTTAGAGAAATAGTCAATGAAAAAGTGCGATCGCTTGAGGCGATCGCCTGACTATTTTGTTACACCCAAAATTCCGGTTGAATTAAGTCGATGGCCATGGCTATCAGACTAGCGAAGTCTAATTGATAGAATAGTCTCAAAAATCGAACTTGTTCTTGAACTTGTTGATTATCACAAGCAAAAATCACTCGCCTAGCCTGTAGAAGGTAGTAGGTGATTAGCAGTCAAAATCCGGCAATGCGTCAAATATTGTTAGCAGAAACAAAATTATTGATTTTGGGTTATCTCAAGAATTATTTAGGTGAGAGATAGATTACAAATCAATCATAAAACTGTCTCGCAGATGAAAATCAGCTTGTACGCCGCAATGAGTTAATGCCCAATAAGTTACTGTATCATTGCTATGTTTAATCACAGCAGTAATAGCAACTTCCAGGGTTTGTTTGGCTGAGATAATTTGACTCAAATCAATATTCACAACCAGTGATAAATCATCGGATTGATTAACATCAAAAGGAAGCACACTAAAAGCTGTTTCCTCTGTCATTCCTTGGCGGTATCCATGAAAATGATAGGCATTCCAGTGTCCGGCGGGTGAAAGATTAAATTCCCAATATTGTGCTGAATCTTTGATACCTAAGAAAAATTCAAAACAAGTCTCTTCCCACAATTCATGTTTGCGTGTTTGTGTATTTGATAGTGGTGGAATCACAACTGCTTTTAAGTCACCCATTAGATGATAGTTAATAGTTAGTTGGTTATGATGTCGAGTAATACTACCAGTGATTTGCAAGTTAGGTAGAGTCTCGTTTGATGGAAATGGTTGCAGGGTAAATGTCTGGTTATTCATGCTAAATTTGTGAAGTAATTTAGAAGATAAGTTTGTAGTCAGTGGCTTTAACCCTTTTTACAGCGCTTTGGAGGACTAAAGTCCTCACTACAAAACTTTAATTTTTTCAATTTATTACTTATTAAGTATTCTCAAGTCTTGAATAATTTGACGAATTTTAGTTTCTTGAGATTCGATGCTTTCGGTGAGTTTAAACTGTACTAATGCCCTAGCTAAGTTGTGTTCTGGATGCTTAACTTTAAAGTAGATATTCCCGGCTAAATAGTCGGCAAAAAATCTCAGTCCTAATTCAAAAGTAATTAGGCGAATGGCATCGTAAATGTAAAGATAGTCATTTTCTGTAAGAAAGGCTTGGGCTACAGAAAGATAACCTTGTAAAATTCCCTGACACAAGTCAGTATCAAAATAAACTCCGGTCCAGTGTTCAGTTTCTTCTCCCGCCGGATTACAGCCCGATCGCAAGCAGTCGCCAATATCGTAATGTACTAGTCCTGGCTTTACGGTGTCGAGATCAATCACGCTAACTGCTTTGTGGGTAGCAGTATCAAACATGACATTATTAATTTTGGGGTCGCCGTGCATCAGGCGCAGCGGTAATTTACCTGTGGCTTTCGCATCTTCGAGAATCGATACAAAGTTAAGGCGATCGCTCACAAATTTCCAGCCATAATTAATTTCTGGGGATGGTTGTGGCTGAGTTTTTGCTAAAACTTCGTTGTACTGCTGAAGGTAAAGCGGTGTAATATGGAAACCTTCTAAAGTATCAGCCAGTTTTTCTGGAGATAAATCACTGATAAGGTTGTGAAACATCCCCAACGCATAGCCGATTTCTGCGGCCAGCGAACTATCTTGTAGAGTATCGAATGATTGGGAATTTTCAATGAAACTAATTGCGCGCCAGTAATAGCCACAGCTATCTTGCCAGATATCTTGAGTATTTTTAGTTAATAGCACCCGGGGAACTTCCCAACGCCGATTTGCGGGGGTGCGTTGCAGGCGATCGCGCACATGTTCTGTTAAAGTACGCATATTCCGCATTACTAGTTCTGGCTGGCGAAACACCTGAGTATTGATGCGTTGCAGAACAAAATGTTTTTCTGTGACAGCATCCAGAGTTACTAAAAAAGTATCGTTAATATTACCACTGCCGAATGCTTGAACACCTGTAACTCTATCGGAAAATGTGAATTGTTCGGCGATGGTCACCAGGCTTTCTACACCAAGTGTCTGAATATCTTCTGTAATTTTCATATATGACCTACACTACTCCTCACTGAAATTGCACAAATGCAATAGGGGATATCGTAGCCTATGTCTAAATAATTCGTAATCCCAACAAAAAACCCCGGCGAAACTAACCGAGGTTTATAGGAGAAGTCCAAATGACGATGAGATACAGTGATACCGAAATCTACAAATATTAGCTAACGCTTAAGGCTACCAAAACTAAAGTTGTGACGAGTAATGTAGCGAATGCACCCTGCACAGCATATAAACGTTGCTCTTCTTGGTCAGGGTAGCTAGCGTAATACATTTTGGGTTCGTTAGCGTAGTTGTTTAAAATGCCTGCTTCGTTAATGGTGGTATACATAGTTTTTTCTGTGTTTGTTACTTTATGTAAACTAATTTAACAATATCGTTACAAAAGGTCAATAGGGCTTGACAAAAAATAATGGATGGCTGCGATTAGAACTACTTATGTCGGGATATTTTCTGTGACTCCACCCAAAGGCGATCGCGTGAATATTTATCAGTCGTATAATAAGTTTTAGTTGCTATAGCTACCTCAAAAATCAACCAGGAACACATAGCATAGGGCGGCAATGCAAAAACTACTTTTTAATGACAGAGATAACTTTAAAGCGCAGGCCCTATTCATTGCTAAGAAGATTAACCTACAGAAATTAGAGAATTACGACTGTTTGGCGACCATGCCAATAATGGTTACAGTAGGTGAACACGGCTGTGCGGTATTGCTGAGTTATGGTGCAGTTGTGCTGTTTAACCTTGAGCCTAAGGAAAAGAAAGCCTTTTTGACCAAACTATCCGCTCAAGTTAGCGAAGCCTTTGCTGAACCGGAGACAGAAGAGGTGGAAATGCACCTCAACTTGATTGAGAGTGAGCGAGTCAGGGAAGGAAAAATTTTGCTGCATGAATTCAGTATTGAACGCTTGCAGATAGTGGCTGATATTCTGGCTAAAAGTGTGGTGCTATCTCATTACGAAACGAGCCTAGCCACTGTATTTGATCAAATTGAACCCTTTGCAGCTAGTCTTCAGCGCGAACACAGAAGTAGACGCGAGAGTCGGGAATTACTGCGTCAACTCGGTACTACCTTGTTAGTTCAACATAAAATTGTTGGTCGAGTCGAGATCATCGATAAGCCAGAGGTACTGTGGGAATCGCCCCAACTAGAAAACTTATATCTGCGTTTAGAGGATGAATACGAAATCCGTGAGCGTCACAACGCCTTAGAACGCAAACTAGAGCTAATTTCCCAAACTGCACAAACGGTGCTGGAGTTCATGCAGCATAGCAGTAGTCAGCGAGTCGAATGGTATGTGGTGATTCTGATTATAGTGGAGATTCTACTGTCACTGTATGACATTATTTTTAAAGGCTAGTACCGCTACTTTGGAAGTCAAAAACCTTATGGTATGGGCTTTTCATTGATTTTAAATGATCTATTTATTTAGGGAATCTCAAAAATTAAATTATCCCATCTTGTAGGGTGGGCATCCTGCCCGCCCTTAATATAAGCTCTACAAAGAATTTTGTCATACTTTTTTACGTGGAAGTCCCTTACACCAAGTTAAAGATAGGGGAAACTATACTGGTATAACTAAAAACAATAAAAAAACCAATGCATACAGCCAGAGCGATCGCCCCATTAACTGCCATTATTTTCTCTAGTCTCATATCCTGTGCATCCATCACAGCGCCGGAATTATCCCAGTCTGCACAACTAACTCCATCCCCATCTATGGTTGCTGAAAACGACCAGCCCAGTTCAGAAAGCATTCTCAACGAAGTCATTAGCCGTCAGAAAAGTTTACAGGTTTGCGATTTTGAGTTTAACCCAGAGGCAGCACGCCAATTCTCTGAAGTCTACACTAATAATCAAGGTCAGCATCTAGTACAACTTCTCTGTTTCATGGCCGCTTATCAAGGTAGATTCGCCTTCTTGCAAGTAGATACTTCTGGATCTGACGTCAAAATTCAACCTTTAGAACTCGAAGTTGCAGGATTACCCGGATTTGATTCCCAAACAAATATCCTGTCTAATAGTTATAAATTTGTCGGTGCAGGTACTTGCATACAAGCAACTCAATACTATTGGCGTGGTGACGGGTTAAGGCTGATTAGTTCCCAGATGATAGATGGACAGCCTAATGGCTGTCAAGAATTAGGAGTGCGATCGCCTTCAGCCAATCAACTAATTACTACGAAGAATATCGGCCCTGCTAAACTAGGTATGACTCTAGGACAACTCAAGCAAGTTTTAGGTGCAGAAGCAAAATTTGAACCCACCAGCCTGGGAGTTGATGCAGGTGAAGGGATAAAAGTTATTCAAGAAGGAACTTTGCAGTACTTGTTGGGTTTCACCGCAGAAGCAAAAACCATAACCGACAATTCTATAATTAACAGCATTACAGTTGCTAACCCCGACTATAGAACCAGTACTGGGGTAGGGCCAGGGACTCCTCTCAAAACGGCTGTTGCAGTCTACGGCCCTGCGACCCTATTTTACAACTGGAATAATGAAGGGCGAGAATACATTGAATTTGAAAAAGGACTTGGTTCAGGGATGTCCATCAGGTCTAATCAGTGGACTCGTACAGATTTTTCTGGTATTTATTCTGACACTAAAGCTGAGTTCAACAAAACTCAAAAATACCACGAACATGCAGGTATTGGTACCATCACCATCAGGCAGTAATACAATTTGGGCTTTGGAATGGGGAATCCCTTTGTGTGTCTGCTATTTTTGCACTTGGGTTCAGGTTTTATGAACGCAAGATTTACACAAAATTCACGAAATTAAGTTATTCGCTAGGCGTACAAGGTGACGATAAAGACCTAATCGCCTAAAACGCTGATATTGCTTATCTACAACACATTTCAGCCGCATTGACAAGTTTTTTTTGTGTAGATTTTGTGTTGTAAAATTGCGTGATAACGCTGAATTTTATTGTTTTAATAGAGCTTTTTTACGCCAAATAAAAGATAATAAAACTAAGTATGAGCAAAATAAAGAACTCATATTTTAAGGAGCTATTAAATGAATCGACGTATTACCAGTACTGTAAATTCGGTAGTCAGCAAATTAACGCGCAGAAATGCACTACTATGGCTTGGGGGTACTGGGGTAACTACTGCTTTGGTCGCAGGAGTACAGCAGGAAGCAAGTGCTAAACAACCCAAAGAAGTGCAATTGATTAATCCACCAACGTTATACAATGCACCTCAAAATGGCTATAGTCATATAGCTATTGCCCCGCAAAAGGGTACAACTGTCTATATTTCTGGTCAATTTGGTTCGGATTTGCAGGGTAATCTTGTCTCCCCCAACTATGAAGAACAAGTAATCCAGTCCTTTAAAAATCTCCGCTTTGCCTTAGAAGCGGTGGGAGCGCTACCATCAGATGTGGCCAAAACTACTGTGATGATTGTGGATCAGACAGAAGAAAAATTGATCCCTTTCGGTATGGAAGTTGGGAAACTTTGGGGTAATAAACCACCTGCTAATACTCTCATTCCTGTACCTAGACTGGCACTTGATGGGATGTTGTTTGAAATAGATGCTTATGTGGTGATTCCAGACAACCGTAAACGATCACCTTGGTCTTAACGACGATGGTTTTCTGGTAAATTTTCGGTTTTCCTAAGATTTCGCATAAAAATATCCCCGACTTTTTCAAAAAATCGGGGATCAGAATTGCTGAAACTGCGAGCAAATTTAATTAGGCAAACGCGGCCGTTTGCACATCATTATTTGCCAAAATTTCTTGCAATTCGTCAGAATCAACTGTTTCCTTCTCAACCAGCATTTTCGCAATTTGATCGAGAATGTGACGATTGTTAACTAATACTTCCTTGGCGCGTGTATAAGCTACATCCACCAACTTACGGACTTCTTCATCAATGGCCGCAGCAGTTTCTTCGGAGAAATCACGCTCTGACATGATATCTCGACCCAAGAACATATTACCTTGCTGACGACCAAGGGCAACGGGCCCCAAGCGATCGCTCATACCAAAACGAGTAATCATCTGACGGGCGACACGGGCTACCTGTTGTAAGTCGTTGGAAGCACCTGTAGTTACTTCTTCTTCACCAAAGATTAATTCTTCAGCTAGGCGACCACCCAAAGCCACAGCCATTTGATTTTCTAAATAGGAGCGGCTGTACAAACCAGTGTCCATGCGGTCTTCACTGGGGGTGAACCAAGTCAAACCACCGGCACGTCCGCGAGGAATAATACTGATTTTTTGTACTGGGTCATAATCGGGCATCAAAGCACCAACGAGGGCGTGACCAGCTTCGTGATATGCTACTAGGGTTTTGCGCTTTTCGCTCATTACCCGGTCTTTCTTCTCTGGGCCAGCTAACACGCGATCGATGGCATCATTGATTTCATCCATCGAAATTTCTGTTAAGTTGCGTCGTGCTGCCAAAATTGCGGCTTCATTCAGCAAGTTAGATAAATCTGCACCGGTAAACCCAGGAGTCCGACGAGCAATTTTATCCAAGTCCACATCTTTGGCTAAGGTCTTACCACGGGCGTGGACTTTGAGAATTTCGCTACGTCCAGCATAATCGGGACGGTCTACTACTACTTGACGGTCAAAACGACCAGGACGCAACAGTGCGGCATCTAAGACATCAGGACGGTTGGTAGCGGCAATAATAATAATACCTGTGTTACCTTCAAAACCATCCATTTCGGTAAGTAACTGGTTAAGAGTTTGTTCTCTTTCGTCGTTACCACCGCCTAAACCTGCACCCCGTTGACGACCTACAGCGTCAATTTCATCGATGAAGACGATACAAGGAGCATTGGTTTTAGCTTGTTCAAATAAATCGCGGACGCGGGATGCACCCACACCAACGAACATTTCGACAAACTCAGAACCAGAGATTGAGAAGAAGGGTACACCAGCTTCCCCAGCTACAGCCCGGGCTAGGAGGGTTTTACCTGTACCTGGAGGGCCTACTAACAATACACCTTTAGGAATTTTCGCGCCAACTGCGGTAAAGCGATCAGCATTTTTGAGAAAGTCTACTACTTCGTTTAATTCCAGTTTGGCTTGGTCAATACCAGCGACATCACCAAAGGTCACCTGAGTTTGGGGTTCCATTTGGACTCTGGCTTTGGATTTGCCAAAGTTCATCGCTTGACTACCAGGGCCACTTTGGGCGCGCCGGAGTAAGAAGAATAAGCCAACTAGAAGCAATACAGGGAAGAATAGACTGCTCAGTGCTTTAAACCAAAACCCTTCGTCTGTTTGGGGCAAAACAGAAATATCAACGCCTCTGGTGGTCAAAGTATTAACCAAATCAGGGTCGTTAACTAAAGTTACTACCTTTTTATTACCGTCGCTGGAGGTGACAAGCGCTGTAGAACGGTCTGCACTCAGACTAACTCTGTCTACTCTGCCTTGTTCAACTTCTTGAATAAATTGGCTATATCGCCATGTTTCTCTTGTTTGAGGTTGTTTGTCAAAGAACGCTGTTCCTAACGCAATGACAACTATAAAAAGCAGTGCATACAGCCCCGCATTTCTCCATCTTTTATTCACTGAGGTCTATCCTCCTGTATTTTTTGTGCGTTCTTGTAGCTTCTCTGAATATGAGAGGGCATTATTAAGAATTATGTTAACTTATCTTAAGGTATAACATAATGGTGCGGCACTCATGCTAAAAAAAGCTCCTTTATTTGCTGAAAATTAGGATGGTAGGGATTATATTGTAACGACCCTGTGGGCTGGTGAACGGTATGAATGGGGATAAATTCCACCACACTATTAGTGTAGGCGATCGCTTCAAATCTCCTGACAAATTCAGCATTCCAAGGTTCCTCGCGCACGCCTGACAGCCATTGCATCAGTTGTTTTCGGATAACTCCGGGCAAAATTCCCTCTGTTAGTGGTGGTGTCCACCAACTATTATCTTGCCATCCCCAAAGATTGCCTGTGGTGGTTTCCAACCAATTACCGTCGGAATTTACTAAAATTGCTTCTTGAGTGTGGGCATGATTCTTGGCCAGCCAAGCACTCAAATAATTACCAGTTTTATGAGAAGGAAGACTGCGACTAAATTCTGCTATGGCTAAACTTGTGGTAATGCCGTGCTGTTGTTTTTCGCGCAAATCTGGCGGTAAAAACTTGCCAGTGATCCACTCTCGCCCATCAGGAAACAGAGTAATTCGCAGTACAGGAAAGTTGGCTGAGAGGATTTCTGCACCTTGGCGCACCAGGTTCCAGTTTGGTTGTGTCCAGCTAAAAGATTGTAAAGAAAATAGCAGGCGATCGCAGTGAGCCACCCAGTTAGTTAAACTACTATCTAAAGATTTTTCATAAACCCGCAGTGTGGTGAAAATCGTCGCCCCGTAGAGTAACCCTGGATCGGTAATATTTAATTCTATCGTTGGGGATGTGATGATTTTGCCGTTATACCAGTAAATAGGATTTACCTCGCTAGAAAGTCGGAAGATGAGGGAATGAGGATCAAAACTTCCCAGTACCTAGTCCCCTTTGGGTACTCTACGAGAAGCCTTACTGTACTCCCCACTCCCTACGAATTAACAACTATTTTGCAGTGACGCCGGAAAATTATCGACGCACTACAACTAAAGTCCCATTGGGGGCCCAGTTAAAAAGTTGTCGCGCTTGCGGGACTGTCAAATTTACGCAACCACGACTAACTGGAGTCCCAAAACGGTTATGCCAGTAAGCACCATGAATCGCATAGCCGCGATGAAAATACATGGCATAAGGCACATCAGGAATATCATAACCCCTGCCGCGCATCCGGTTAACGCGATGCTTAGAGCCAATGCGAAAACTACCAGTAGGTGTGGGAGTGGAACGCTTACCTGTAGAAACACGGAAGGAATAAACTAATCTATTACCTTCCCATGCACGTAAACGTTGCTCGGATAAACTAATTTCAATGCGGCGGGGTTGAGAATTTTGCCGACGTTGAGAGATGAGGATGCTGCTGTTATTAACTGAAGCGGCGTTGGCTATAGCAGAGTTGGGGTCAGCAGTGGTTGATGGCGACCAGGAAATAAAAGTTGCGATCGTCAATGCTACGCCTGTACAGAAAGTTCCTGAGCAACGTATCCAACTTTGCATGTTGCGTTACCTTATATATTTGATTTGCTGTTGTCGGCAGATGGCAAGTAGTCTGAAGATTAGCTACTTCCACCGTTATTAATCGTGCTGTGCAAAAATCACATCGGTTCAGTTATTCACATAAGATAAATCTCTTATGCTTATTCCCCGTAACTGAACTGTATTAAGCTATCTATTCAATGCCTAAAAGGCTATTTTTATCCGAACTGTATTGAGGAGTCAAAGTAATTCGTAATTGTTAATTCATGGTTAACAACCCACGCATCAGGGGATGGAATCCCTAGAGTTATGGGCTTATGCAGTTTCAATTACAAATTACTTCAGTCAGGATTTACGCTAGATGTCTTGAGGGTATACATGATGAATTCCCTCTTCATATTTTTTATTTCTAGTTCTGTGATGATGAATCCGGAGATTTCCCGCGGAAATCTCCCAATTGTCTTGATTTCTGGTTATTTGCTAACCCAGTCTCTACTTATGAATGACAACTTGCGTCCCTAGGGATGCCCAATCGAATAGCCATTTAGCATGGTTAGGGGCAACATTGACGCAGCCTTGGCTGACTGGGGTACCAAATTTTTTATGCCAGTAGGCTCCATGAATACCATAATTGCCCTGGTAAAACATGGCATGGGGGACGTTGGGAACATTATAGTTTCTGCCCCGCATTCTGGTAGATTTGTGCTTCGATTGAATCTTAAAAGCACCAACACGGGTTGGGGTAGATTTTTTACCGGAAGAAATAATCACCGCATATACAGGTTTTCCTCCTTCCCAAGCTATTAAGCGTTGAGTTGAGAGATTAACTTGAATCCAGCGTTGATCAGATTTTTCTAGTGTCTGGATGGTTTGTTTAATTGTCTGGTTTTGAGAAGTTGCCCAGGTTTCATTGGCAGCAGCACCAATCACACTCAAGGATAGTGCTGTACCAACGACACATATTTTTAAGTGACGCACCCAGTCAGAAGTAATTAGGCTGTTCATAGATACACTCAAATGATGAAGTTTCAGAAAATCTTCTGCTTTGTATGTATACTTTTTAGCCTAAATTTTTTCTAAGTGCGGATTTTGTATCATTTTATTTGCAAGTTGTTTAACTCTTGGATGAGTTGATTGGCTTGCCAAGCGATCGCCTGCCAATTTCCTTGTGTCACCAGCCGTTGAGGAAATAATTGACCACTCAAACCCACAGCGATCGCCCCGGCTTGAATAAATTGGTGGGCATTTTCTAAGGTGACTCCCCCAGTAGGAATCAAGGGAATCTCACCTAGTGGCCCTTGTAAACTTTTAATATAGTTGGCTCCTCCTACCGCTTGCACAGGAAATACCTTCACACAGCTAGCACCATGATGCCAAGCTGTAACAATTTCTGTGGGAGTCAATGCGCCAGGGATAATGGGTACATCTTGAGCAACTGCGGCTTGAATCATAGCGGTATCCACATGGGGAGTGAAGAGGAACTGCGCTCCACAAGCGATGGCATCTTGTAACTGCTGCACATTAAACAGCGTACCCGTACCAATGAGACAACCTGGTAACTCAGCACGTAATTGAGAAATTAATTCCCCAGCACCATCGCTATTCCAGGTAATTTCAATCAGCTGCATTCCCCCAGAAGCCACAGCTATGGCCATTTGTTGAGCCAACTTCATCTTTGAGGCGCGAATCACTGCGATCGCTCGGTGTGTTTGCAACTGTGATAACCAAACTTGATTAGGCATTTTAACTTGGACTGACAACCAAAAGCAGATTTATCCCATACACAATAGAAGAGTTACGAATTATCTCACTATTTCTTGGGGGATATCAACACATCTAGCATCATGCAACTTTAGCTAGATGGAATTAGAGTTGGAGATTCTTAATCTGAATTTAGCTTGAGTCGAAATTTTATAAGTATAAAACCGGATCAGTTAGTAATTATTTAACACTAGTAACCAACTCCAACTATGAGACAAAACATTGACCCCTTGAGAATGGGAAGCCGCCTAGCTAAAAATTGGTGGACAGTTGCATTACGGGGAGTACTTGCCATTATTTTTGGTTTAGTAGCACTATTCTGGCCAACAATTACCCTCACAGCACTAGTACTTGTGTTTGCTGCATTTGTATTAATCAGTGGTGTGTTATTAGCCATCGCCGCCTTTAAAGATGGTTTGAATCATACCCACAGTTGGCTATTGTTGCTAGAAGGTGCCATCGGCATTGTCATTGGAGTACTGGCTTTTGTCTGGCCTGGTATCACTGCATTAGTCTTACTTTACCTAATTGCCGCTTGGGCGATCGTTACTGGCGTTTTAGAAATCATTGCCGCTATTCAGATACGCAAAGAAATTGAGAATGAGTGGCTGTTAGCCATAGCTGGTATTGCGTCGGTACTGTTCGGTGTATTGCTACTTATTTGGCCTGTGGCTGGAGCATTAGCAATTTTGTGGATCATTGCTGCTTACGCCATTATTTTTGGTGTGTTGCTGTTAATTCTGGCTTTTCGCTTACGGACTTGGAGAAGCGATGGCGTCAGCGCCCACCGTAGGTGATCACCGAACAATTCGCAATTCGCAGTAGAGCCTACGGATGCCGTTAGGCTGTACGCAATTCGCAATTGCGGACATAATTGGTAATTGATTCATCCTTGGTGTCAAAGCCGCTTTCTGTGGAGGAAGTCTACAGTGTACGCTTTATTGTCTGACAACGGAACTGGGGAAATTTACCAAAGAAGGACTAATCCATAGATATAAATCTATGGTTAAAATCAGAATTAGTAAATATAAGAATTAATTAGAGTAGACATCATCGATTTAGTTTGTTAAACAATTCCTTTTTGGCGAATATAACGGTAAGCTGAAAAGAATATTAAGCAAAAATAAATTTCCCTTATCTACAATAATTAGCTAACTGGAAGCAAAGTTAAATTTGCTACTAAGTGGCTAATTTTTGCTAACAATCCAGAGGTTAATTTCATGGCTCAGTTTCTCTTAGAGACTGTTTGGCTAGTTCCTTTATATGCCTTAATAGGTGGACTTTTAGCGATTCCTTGGTCACCTGGCATCATTCGCAAAACAGGGCCTAGACCAGCAGGGTATGTCAATTTAATCATGACATTTCTGGCACTAGTTCACAGTGTCTTGGCTTTTCCATTAACTTGGAATCAACCACCCCAAGAAATATTAATACCTTGGTTATCTACCGCAGGTTTAAACCTCACCATTGCTTTAGAAATTTCTGCCATAAGTGTGGGTGCAATGGCGGTCATAACTGGCTTAAATTTTTTAGCACAAATTTATGCCATTGGTTACATGGAGATGGATTGGGGTTGGGGGCGCTTCTATTCTTTATTGGGATTATTTGAAGCGGGATTATGTGCTTTAGCATTATGCAATAATCTGTTTTTCAGCTATGTAATTTTGGAAATCCTGACCTTAGGAACTTATTTATTAGTAGGTTTATGGTTTAGTCAGCCGTTGGTAATCACTGGCGCTAGAGATGCTTTCTTAACCAAGCGGGTAGGTGACTTATTTTTGCTGATGGGAGTCTTGGGGTTATGGACTTTATCCGGAACTTGGGACTACACAGAGTTAGCGGTATGGGCTGATAATACTCAAGTTGATCAGACAATAATTACATTAGTAGGTTTAGCATTAGTTGCTGGGCCAATGGGTAAATGCGCTCAATTTCCTTTGCATTTGTGGTTAGATGAAGCAATGGAAGGCCCTATTCCCAGTACAATTTTGCGGAACTCGGTAGTAGTTGCTAGTGGTGCATGGGTACTAATTAAACTACAACCTGTATTAACTTTATCGCCTGTAGTTTCATCATTTATTGTCGCCATTGGTGCAGTGACGGCTATCGGTGGATCTTTAATTGCGATCGCCCAAATTGATGTGAAGCGCTGTTTATCTTATTCTGTAAGTGCTTACATGGGCTTAGTGTTTATTGCTGTAGGCACACAACAAGACGATGCAGCTTTATTGTTGGTACTCACTCATGCTTTAGCATCGGCATTATTAGTCATGAGTAGCGGCGGTATTATCTGGAATGGCATTACCCAAGATGTGACTCAACTTGGCGGCTTGTGGACACGTCGCCCTATATCTGGTTTGGCCTTTATAGTCGGCACATTGGGGTTAATTGCCTTTCCCCCTTTAGGTAGCTTTTGGGCTTTGCTGAAATTAGCTGATGGACTGTGGGGAACTTACCCTTGGTTAGTGGTAATTATTATTACCGTCAACGCCTTAACAGCCATAAGTTTAGTCAGAGAATTCGGCTTAATTTTCGGTGGTCAAACAAAACAAATGAGTGAGCGATCGCCTGAAGTACATTGGCCCATGATCCTACCCATGATGATTTTATTTGGCTTTGTATTGCATTTGCCTTTAGTATTACAAAGCTTATCAATATTACCTGATTGGGCTAGCTTAAATAAAGATGTGGCACTATTACTCATTTGGTCAAGTATTTTTGGTTGTAGCGTTAGCGGTGTCATTTATTTAGGCAATATTCCCAAGCCCATCCGCCTACCTTGGAAACCGTTACAAGATTTGTTGGCATACGACTTTTACACCCCCAAACTTTATCGCATGACAATTATTTTCAGCGTTGCCCAACTTTCCAAGTTTGCTGATATGATTGACCGCTTTGTAGTTGATGGCATTGTGAATTTCGTGGGTTTATTTTCACTATTAGGTGGCGAAGGTTTGAAATACAGCAACACCGGACAGACCCAATTTTATGCTTTCACCGTACTTTTAGGAGTAGGCGTTTTATGTGCCTGGGTGACTTGGCCATTCTGGAGAATACAGTTTTTAGATTTGATGTTTTAGTGCTGAAAATCAAAACACACAAGGGTTTTTTCCACTCTCTATTCCCTACTCCCCACCCAAACTAATAAACTCATACACCAAACCAGATTTATATGTTGAGTGTTCTCATTTGGATACCAATTCTCAGTGCCATAATTATCGGTTTCTTGCCCGGTAAAATGGTTCCAGCAAGCCGCATTCGCTTAGTCTCGTTAACTCTCGCAGGTATAGTTTTACTCTGGAATTTATTTATTTTGCTGAAATTCGACATCAGCAATCCAGGGATGCAATTTCCAGAATATTTGCCTTGGAACGAAACCTTAGGATTGAGTTATCAACTAGGTGTTGATGGCTTATCGATCTTAATGTTGCTTCTTAATAGCTTACTTACTTGGATTGCGATTTATACCAGTGACAAAGAAACCGAACGTCCACGACTATTTTATTCGCTCATTTTATTCATTAGTGGTGGCGTTGCCGGAGCATTCCTAGCAGAAAACCTACTGTTATTTTTCTTATTTTACGAACTAGAATTAATCCCCTTTTATTTATTAATTTGTATTTGGGGAGGAGAAAAAAGAGCTTATGCCGGCATCAAATTCTTAATTTACACTGCGGTTTCTGGTGCTTTAATTTTGGCAACCTTCTTAGGAATGGTGTTCCTCACAGGTTCTACTAGTTTTGCTTTTGATGCCATATCTACCCAAACCTTATCCGCAGGGTTGCAATTTGTTCTCCTTGTCGGAATTATCTTAGGCTTTGGTATTAAAATCCCCTTGGTTCCCTTCCATACTTGGCTACCTGATGCTTATGTGGAAGCTTCTGCACCCATTGCCATTTTGTTGGGTGGCGTGTTGGCAAAGTTGGGAACTTATGGACTGTTGCGGTTTGGTATGGGGATGTTTCCCCAAGCTTGGAGTGTGGTGGCACCAACCTTAGCTATTTGGGGGGCGATAAGTGCAATTTATGGGGCAGTAATTGCGATCGCTCAACAAGATATCAAGCGCATGGTAGCATACAGTTCTATTGGTCATATGGGTTATGTATTGCTGGCTAGCGCCTCTAGTACATCTTTAGCGTTGGTGGGTGCAGTGGCTCAAATGTTTAGCCACGGTTTGATTCTGGCAATTCTCTTTCATTTAGTCGGGGTAATAGAAGCAAAAGTTGGTACACGCGAATTAGCCAAACTCAATGGCTTAATGAGTCCGATTCGTGGTTTACCTTTTATTAGCGCCTTACTAGTTCTCAGTGGGATGGCTAGCGCCGGGATTCCCGGTTTAACGGGATTTGTGGCAGAATTTATTGTGTTTCAAGGTAGTTTCTCGGTTTTCCCCTTGCCAACATTGTTATGTGTCGCCTCTAGCGGCTTAACAGCAGTGTATTTCGTCATCCTCCTCAACCGCACCTGTTTTGGTAAGTTGGATAGTAATTTAGCTTACTACCCCAAAGTTTTCTGGTCTGAAAAAATCCCTGCTATAGTCTTGGCATTTCTGATTATCTTTTTGGGCATCCAACCTAATTGGTTAGTGCGTTGGAGTGAAACCACAACTACAGCAATGATAGCGACGATTCCCCCCACAGAAAAAACCATAGTTGCTCAAGTAGCGCTCAAGTAATTCACATCATTTAATAAACCAGATTTAAGAGGCGATCGCAATGGTACAAACCCCAGAAAAACCTACTAAATTACCTTCTTCTCAGCATGAATTTGCTGATGTAATTCATCGGCTAGAAGCTGGCGGTTCTATGTTGCCAGATACGCCAGAAAATTTAATGCAAATTATCGGCATTTACAAAGCTTACGCTGTACCGATGGATTTCTATTGGCGTAATTTGTTGTATATTGCTGAACGAGTATTTTTAAATCCCTTGCCCTTATTTAAATACTTCCTACCCCAAGAGTATTTAGAACGGCACAATCATTATGCGGGTGATGATGCCGAGTTGAGAGTTTGGCGTGGTGAAGCCACAGCCCATCCTGAACTCTTAGCATTTATGGAAAAGGGTGAAACCTTAAAAATGCCCAAAATATTACATCACTTATTCCATGATCGCATCAATATGGAATTTGCCGAAGCTTGTATGCGGGCAATGTTTTGGCATAGAGGCATGGGTGGAAAATTTGACCCTTACTTAGACAGCGAAGAATATAAAGCCAATGCTGATAAAGCCATCAAAGCTTATTTTCAAGGTAACCCAGTGATGTTGGGGCTTTACAAACTGTTCCCAGATATGTTTCTCGAACAGTGCCGCCAAATGTCTTACTACGCAAATTTGGGGCTATTTTGGGAAGTCATGGCACCTGTATTTTTTGAAATGTCAGATTTGTATGACGAAGGGAAAATTACCACTGTCCCGGAAGCAATGAATTTTCTTGTCAATGGCATTTTTGCAGTTGCCAATCGCCCAATTTATCATCATGTATATATTCGTGGTGAATGCTACGAAATAATTCCTAAATCTCAAGGTTTTGTTTGGCTGTATGAAGCTGCATTACCTTATGTAGAAGCTGTGTTTTATCGGACATCACCCTTCCGGGGGACAAAATCCTACAACGCCCAAGCTAGACAAGTACCAACAGACCAAAAAGACTTTCATTATGGCATTCTTTATGCAGATGTGTTTCCCGTCGGGACTGCGGGTATTCCCCCGACATTATTAATGCAAGATATGTTGCACTTCTTGCCAGAATATCTTGTTGATTACTACAAAAAACATTGTCGCGGCGAAGAAGACATATTGATTCAGTTGGGAATTACTTTCCAACGGTCAATGTATAATGTCACCTCTGCGGTAATTCAAGCATTACGCACTGCTTTGCATCATCCTTTAGATGACCCCAACCCTGAACATTTACAAGCTAATAGAGACTTTTTTGAAGCCCAGTTAAATCGCTTTACTCGTTCTGAATATAATATTCGGGATGCTGCCCGTTTACGTGATATTCAAAGACAAGATTATCGATAAGTTTGTAGTAAGGGCTTAAGCCCTTTTTTGTCAAGCCCTGCGGGCATAGCTGCGCTTACCGCAAAGCGTCTCTGACAGGAGATAGAGAAGAGGACTAAAGTCCTGACTACAAACTTAAGAAACTGCACCAAATCCTCCTCCTCCTGGAGTTGCAATCACAAACACATCCCCTGGTTGCATCTCTACAGTTGCAGTACTACTTAATTCCTCCTGGGTTCCGTCTTGACGTTCTACGCCATTGCGTCCTACCTCTCCTGGTTCCCCTCCATTTAACCCAAAAGGCGGAACCACACGATGACTAGAAAGAATATTTGCGGTCATCGGTTCTAAAAACTTGATACGGCGGATAACTCCATTACCACCGCTATATTTACCTTTACCTCCACTTTCAGGACGCAGACTAAAACTTTCCACCAATACAGGATAACGGGTTTCTAAAACTTCTGGATCAGTTAACAGAGAATTAGTCATGTGGGTATGCACAGCATCAGTACCGTCAAAGTCAGCCCCGGCACCAGAACCACCGCAGATAGTTTCATAATATTGATAACGTTGATTCCCAAAAGTAAAATTATTCATGGTTCCCTGCGAACCAGCCATAACACCCAACGCGCCATATAAAGTATCGACAATGGTTTGGGAAGTTTCCACGTTACCTGCTACCACTGCGGCTGGATAAGTCGGGTTCAGCATACAGCCCACAGGTACAATGATTTCTAATGGGTTCAGACATCCAGCATTTAGGGGAATATTATCATCAACCAAAGTCCGAAAGACATATAAAACTGCTGCTTGAGTTACAGCTTTGGGAGCATTAAAATTGCTATTTAATTGTCCAGATGTGCCAGTAAAATCAATAATAGCACTACGATTTTCTTTGTTAATTGTGACTTTAACTTGAATTTTTGCTCCATTATCCATTTCATAAGTAAATGAGCCATCCTTAAGCAGATTTATGGCTCGTCTCACTGACTCTTCAGCATTGACTTGGACAAAGTTCATGTAAGCTTGGACTGTTTCTAATCCATATTGAGCTACCATTTTGCAGAGTTCTTGTACTCCTCTTTCATTGGCAGCAATTTGAGCTTTAAAATCGGCAATATTTTGTTCAGGATTACGCACCGGATAAGGATGATTTAAAAGTACATTTCGTAATTGAGTTTCTTGAAAATTTCCCTGTTCAACCAAGAGAAAATTATCAAATAAAATGCCTTCCTCTTCTACTGTAGTGCTGTGGGGAGGCATGGAACCGGGTGTAATACCACCGATATCAGATTGGTGTCCACGAGAAGCAACGTAAAAAATTGGAGTGGGGGTGTTTTCTAGGAAGACGGGGGTAATAGCTGTAACATCTGGGAGGTGGGTTCCGCCGTTATAAGGATTATTTGATAGATATACGTTTCCTGGTTGGATGGTGTCGCCTTTATCGTTAATTAAGCTGCGGACACTTTCACTCATTGAGCCTAAATGTACGGGAATGTGGGGAGCGTTGGCAACTAATAATCCAGAAGTGTCAAAAATAGCGCAGGAGAAATCTAAGCGTTCTTTAATGTTTACTGATGCAGCGGTGTTTTGCAGAACTATCCCCATTTGTTCGGCAATGAATTGGTAGAGGTTTTTGAAGATTTCTAAGCGAACGGGGTCGGGTTGAGATGTGGTGTACATTGTTAAATATTTATTATTGATAACATGGTTGGTCTTTCGTAGTAAGCATTATGAGAATTGGACTCTGTACGCTTTACATAAGCTTCTGCAAATGCTTCGTAGTCATTAAAATTCATAATTTCCTACTGCTATAAATTTATAAAGTAGAAAGTGGTAATTTAGATTTTAGTATAAGCGATCGCCTAAATCTTCAACACAGATAATACAGCAGTCTTTTCCCCCCTTCCCTCGTAGGGAAGGGGGTTAGGGGGTTAGGTCTCTTTACAACAAACTTGAGATATCAACAGCAAAACCTGAGCAAGTTCCTGTTGCACTAATTCATTCTTAATTCTTAAAAAACGTAGTCCTCTAGCTGACAAAACTTTATCACGTTCTGCATCGTATTCAGCTTGTTGTTCATGAATTTTTCCATCTAATTCTATTACTAATTTAGCAGCGTGACAGTAAAAATCTGCAATAAAACCATCAATAATTTGCTGACGACGAAAGTGTAAACCATTGAGGCGATTACCGCGAAGATATTGCCAAAGAATTTTTTCTGCTGGTGTCATTTGGCGACGCAGTTCTTTCGCACGTTGCATTTTATCTGGATGTATCTTTTGTCCGATGACTATGTTGTGAGTGTTGTCTTGTGTTGGTGGCGATGGGTGCGATGGTGTGGGATTATTCATGTATGAAATATAAAGACTGGTGTTGATTCATACATTATGGCTGACCTCTCCCCCAACCCCTCTCCGACGCGGAGAGGGGAGCTAGATTTATACATTTCCCTTTGTATTCAGGGGAAATATGTTGGGTTTGTGTGTGATCTAGGAAGTGCGATAGCAATTCAATTTTAAGAAATATTGATGTATTAAATACGACTTGTTTTTATCGTATAATTATTCGTTGTACATCTAATTTATACAATAGTTATTATGAGTATTACGCCTCGTGGAATGAGTGTTACAGAAGCTTATCGGCTCTATCGTTCCGGAAGTTTATTAGTGAATAGAAAGTATCAAAGAAAGCTTGTTTGGACAGTTTCAGAAAAAGAGAAATTAATTGGCAGTATTTTAAAAGGATATCCTATACCATTGATTCTACTAGCAGAACGCCCTCAGATATACGGTAGTAGCAAATATGAAATTATTGATGGAATGCAACGTCTTAATGCAATTTTTAGTTTTATTGAAAATTCTTTTAGTTTTGATGATAAATATTTTGATATTGATGAATTTTCTTATGCTAAACAATTGGCAATTGATGGTATTCTTAAAACTGAAAATAAAACAATAGATAATAAAAAGCTACAGACTAGTTGGCTCTCAGGTAAAGAATGTGCTGATGTTTTAGATTATCAACTTGCAGTGACAATATATACTGCAATGGCAGAAGAAGATATCACAGAAGTCTTTGGTCGTATTAATTCTAGTGGTAAACACTTAAGCAGCCAAGAAAGAAGACAAGCAGGTGTAACAACTGCATTTGCAGAATTAGTAAGAACCATCTCTATGGAGTTACGTGGAGATGTTTCAGATAAAGTATTACGTCTTACTGATATGCCAGAAATAAGTATTGACTCACAAAAAAGTAATCAAGGTTATAAAATTAAAGCTGAAGACACAATATGGTGTAAGCAAGGAGGCTTAACTGTAAAACAGCTTCGTGAAAGCGAAGACGAACAAATGATAGCTGATATTCTAGCTTCTATTTTGCTCAATGAACCTTTACCAGTAAGCACTGAACGTTTAGATAGTTTATATGATTTGAGTAGTAAATCTTCTCAATTTTTAGATAGTGCTTTAGCAACATATGGCTTTAAAAAATTAACCCAGGATATAATTACAACATTTGCAGTAATGAGAGAGACAATAGAAGCCTATAGCTCAGAACCTAAGTGTTTACTGCGTGTTGTCAATCCAAAAAGTAATAATCCTATCAGAACAGCATTTTACACTATTTTTATGGCTTTTTTCGAGCTAATTATTCGTAGAGAACTTTCTCCTGTTGATCCCGAAGGTATAATGAATGGTCTACGAGGACTTCAAAAAAAATTAGATTTGAGCAGTCACTATACAACAACAGAAGAGCGTAAGAGTAATATTAAGCAAACTATAGGTTTAATTCAAGATTGTTTCGCTAAAAAAGAACCATCTGCTTTAGGACATGGCGTTGAACTTGTACTTGATCTTGAAAACTCTTTGCGTCGTTCTCGCATAGAAACTTCTAGGTATGAATGTAAACAGGGGTTACTCGATTTATCCCCAAAAAGAAAACCCAATAAAAATTTACTAGAAAGAATTGTTGAAACTATCTGTGGTATTGCAAACTTAGGCTCAGACACCGATGGATATATTCACATTGGTATTACAGACTGTGAAACAGATGCTCAAAAAATAGAGGCGTTGGACAACATAAAACCCATTGAGATTAATGGAAGATATGTTGTAGGAATTGATAGAGAAGCAAGGCTACAAAATCAGACTGTAGAGCAATATGTGAGAGTATTAACTAATGCGATCCACAATTCTTCGCTAACTGACCCTTTAAAAACACAAGTATTAACAAAGTTTGATACAATATCATATAAGGGATTTTCTGTAATTAGAATTACCATCCCAATTCAAACTGATGTTTCATTTCTTGGGGAAAAAGTTTTCTCTAGAAAAGATTCCTCTACCATAGAAGTAAAGGGACGTGAGTTACTAGCTATTTCTAAGCTTTTTCAAAAATGAAAATTTGAAAAGGTGGGCATTGCCCACCCTACTATTATCTACTTCGCCGCTGTAGGCATACCCAAAATATCTTCAATTCTGGGCATATCTTCTAAAGCAATCACTCGCCCTTCATCCTCAAAACCGGCAATTTGATTAAAGTTCAAATACCGATATAAATCATCAGCAAAAGGATGAATTTTCTGCGCCACAATATCCATATATTCTTGGACTGTGGGTATGCGTCCTAGTAAAGCGCAAACTGCGGCTAATTCGGCGGAACCAAGATATACTCGCGCATCTTTACCCATGCGATTGTTGAAGTTACGGGTTGAGGTAGAAAACACAGTTGTGCCGTCAGCAACTCGCGCTTGATTTCCCATGCACAAACTACATCCAGGCATTTCTGTGCGCGCATTTGCAGCTTCAAAAATGTGATATATACCTTCTTCTTTGAGTTGGTGTTCATCCATGCGGGTGGGGGGACAAATCCACAGACGAGTTTTGACTTCACCTGCACCTTCTAATACTTTACCAGTTGCCCGATAATGACCGATATTGGTCATACAAGAACCTACAAATACTTCTTGTACTGGGTCATTGGCAACTTCCGATAATAATTTTATATTATCAGGATCGTTAGGTGCAGCCACAATTGGTTCTGTGATTTCGTTCAAATCAATTTCAATGATTTCTGCATATTCCGCATCTGCGTCGGCTGACATTAACACGGGATTTGCTAACCATTCTTCCATTTTGGCTACCCGGCGCATGATGGTACGCTCATCGTGGTAGCCCCTTGCTACCATGTTCTTTAACAGCGATACATTGGAACGCAGATATTCGGCAACTGTCTCGACACTCAGTTTAATTGTACAACCTGCACAAGAACGTTCAGCGGAAGCATCAGTGAGTTCAAAGGCTTGTTCTACTTTTAAATCTGGTAAGCCTTCCATTTCCAGAATCTTGCCAGAGAAGATGTTTTTCTTGTTTTGCTTCTCGACTGTCAGCAAACCTTTCTGAATGGCGACGTAAGGAATGGCGTTGACGATATCCCGCAAAGTAATACCGGGTTGTAATTCACCTTTGAAGCGTACCAAAACTGATTCTGGCATATCCAAGGGCATGACACCCAATGCACCAGCAAAGGCGACTAACCCAGAACCTGCGGGGAAAGAAATTCCCAAGGGAAAACGAGTATGGGAGTCACCACCTGTTCCTACGGTGTCGGGTAACAACATCCGGTTTAACCAAGAGTGAATAATCCCATCACCAGGACGTAAGGCGACACCACCCCGTTGGGCAAAGAAATCTGGTAGTTCTTGGTGAGTTTTGATGTCTACTGGTTTGGGATATGCTGCTGTGTGACAGAAACTCTGCATTACTAAGTCTGCACTGAAACCTAAACAAGCGAGTTCTTTTAATTCGTCGCGGGTCATGGGGCCTGTGGTATCCTGAGAACCAACGGTAGTCATAATGGGTTCGCAAGATGTCCCCGGACGCACACCAGGTAAACCACAAGCTTTACCCACCATTTTCTGAGCCAGGGTGTAGCCTTTACCTGTATCATTGGGCTGGTGAGGACGAATAAATACGGTACTTGGTGCTAAATTTAGGGCTTCGCGGGTTTTGTCGGTGAGGGTACGTCCAATGAGTAGGGGGATGCGTCCCCCAGCGCGGACTTCATCAAAGATGGTTTCGGGTTTGAGGGTGAAGGTGGAAATAACTTCGCCGGCTTCGTTTGTGATTTCGCCTTTGTAGGGATGAATGGTAATCACCATACCAGTTTCTAAGTTGGTGACATCGCATTCAATAGGCAAAGCACCGGCATCTTCAGCTGTGTTGAAAAAGATGGGAGCGATCGCACTACCTAAAATATACCCCCCAGCGCGTTTGTTGGGTACATAAGGGATGTCATCTCCTAAATGCCACAATACTGAGTTGATGGCAGATTTCCGCGAGGAACCAGTACCCACAACATCGCCTACATAAGCTACGGGATATCCTTTTTGCTTTAACTCGGCAATGGTTTCTAAGCTTCCTGGTTGCCGTGACTCTAGCATAGCTAAAGCATGTAAAGGAATATCCGGGCGTGTAGTGGCGTGGGTGGCGGGGGATAAATCATCGGTGTTGGTTTCCCCAGGGACTTTAAACACGGTGACGGTGACAGCTTCTGGTAATGTGGGACGACTGGTAAACCATTCTGCTTTTGCCCACGAGTCAATTACCTGCTTGGCAAAAAGATTAGTTTGGGATAATTCCAAAACATCATGAAAGGCATCATACACCAAGAGAATTTTACTCAAGGCTTCAGCAGCATGAGCCGCGATGGGTTCTCTACCTTCCCCCCGCATGACTAAACCTGCTTCCTCTGATTCACCGGAGGAAAATTGTAACAAGTCAATTAAAGACTGCACATTGTAACCGCCTACCATTGTTCCCAGCAATTCTACGGCGGCGATGGGAGAAACTAAAGGACTAGAAATTTCGCCTTTAGCAATCGCAGTCAGGAATCCAGCTTTGACATAAGCTGCTTCATCTACACCAGGGGGTATGCGTTCACAAAGTGTGGGCAAAGCCCAATCGCGCAATAAATGTAATAATGTATCTTCTTCACCCTCTGGTGGATTCTTCAGTAATTCACATAATTCTGAGGTTTGCTTCGCATCCAATGGTAAGGGGGGAATACCGAGTTGGGCGCGTTCCGCAACATGCTGACGGTATTGTTCTAGCATTTTTGTGTTCTCCATTGGGATGTTCTCCCTTTAATTATGAAATATTTTTAGGCAAGACTTGGCTATAAAAGTTTACCTGATTTTTATATCTGGAAGCCTCATGAGTAATTGGTTATTAGCAATTTGGTTTTATACTTCAAGTATAGTTTTCGTCAACCAAATATTTTGCAATTTTTTATGGTGGGGATAAAAGCACTCAAGATAAAGATATTGCTAAAGCCAAGGAATATTGGAAAGACTATAGGAGTAGAGAGGATGCCTAGAAGTACAAGCTATCACGAAAAACTGATACAAGACTTAAAAAATCCACTAGAAGCAGCATCTTATATCGAAGTTGTTTTAGAAGAAGGCAACCCAAAAATGTTAACTAAAGCACTCCAAAATGTCATAGAAGCACAGGGGAGAATTAATCAATCTTCTGCACAAGTCAAGGAACTCTACAATAAACTTGACCAAATGCTATTAGAGAAAGGCGAAATTGAGTTTTACAGTCTAAATTCTTTGTTAGATGCTTTAGGGTTACATTTGGCAGTAACAGTAAAACTATAATTCTAGTGTTTATATTATTGAGTAACAAAGATTGCTTTCTTGCTTTACCAATTGGCATTTGATTGCATTTAACATCTGTGATTGTGATATATTAAGACCATATACTGCCCATATTTTCATCAGTATGACAGCTACAACAAACTCTCGTTATGTCACTCGACAACCGGAAATTTTATCAGGTGAACCGATTATTCAAGGAACTAGAACACCTGTGAGAGCGATTGTTGAAAATTGGCGTTTAGGAATTAGACCAGAGGAAATACCATTACATTTACCTCATTTAACTTTAGCTCAAGTCTTTGATGCTTTGAGTTTTTACTTAGATAATCAATCAGAAATTAATGAATATATTGAATGCAATCATGTCCCTGATGAATTAGTTCATCCTGCTATTAAAGCTAGATTGAATCAACAATGACAATTTTTGCAATGGGTGGGTTGGGAAGCCACAGCCGTGGACGGGTTTCCCGGCTTGGGGCGAGTGGCGTTTGACGTAAAAAAACCCAACACCAATATCTATTTACAAGTCTCGATGCGAGAGAAGAGAGTGGTTTCAAACGACCCCACGAACCCCAAAACCCCACCCCCAAACCAGAAATAAGGGAGGTGTCCCGTTGGGGAAGAGGTATCAAAAGTAACTAATGAGTAATCGATCCAACTACTTTCCACTCTCCATCCTACGCGATCGCCAAACTTTAACCAGGCTTCTTTGTAATACGTGCCGTCAGCTTTACCGTTAAAGTCCAAGTAAATTTTCTTCTGGACGCTCAAGCCAAAGTGTCCATTGCTATATTTTTCCCATAAGCGGTCAATTGTGCGTAAGTCAGTGCAAGGAAAATTTAAGAGTTCGTCTGGGGTGAACCAGTCGCCAGCTTTTTTACCTACAGCCTGAATCATCACCTGATAGGTTTCTTGGTCGGCTTCTTTCCAGTTTTGTGCTTTTAGGAGGTCGTCCAGCGTGGTATAGTCAATGCCTTTCTCTGATTCAAGTGGGTTGCGTTTTCCCTGCTGCTCCCTTGGAGAAATGCTGTTAGTAGGCTTTGTTTCTGGTGTTGTAGTCTGAGATGCTTCAGTCTTTGTAGGTTCATTTTTTGTTACAACGGGCTGATCTCCTCGTTGACTCCAAATCCCTCCACCCACGACTGACGTTGTTACTAAGCCTAGGCTTCCCCAACCCACCCATTGCAAAAATTGTTTTCTGTTTAATAATTGTATTACTTTTGGTACTCGAACGGGTGGATGTTCTGGACTTTCCCCTCTTATACCATGCTCTAACAGGGACAACGCGTGTTCATCAGCTATTCCATTAGTAAAGCTCACCCAATGATGCTGTGCAAGAAAAAGCAAATCTTGTGGTATTTTGTCAACACCTGGTAACAGTACAGGAATTACAATAGTGATATTCTTTGCTTGCACAAATTGACCGTAGAGTGCTGGTAACTCTTTTTCTTGCCATCTACCTAAGCCTTTTTTACCAATAAAAATAACGGCAGTTTTACTATTTTGAATTGCCTTTTGAATCTCAACTTGAAATATTTGTCCAGGACGAATTTGCTCCTCATCTAACCACGGCTTGAGATTTCGCAGCTTGAGTTCTTGAGCAATTTTTCTAACTTGAGGTTTATCCTCAGTATTGTGAGCAAGAAACACATCAAACATAGGGTATTGCATTTATCACTCCTCCACGCCGGCAATTTTTGCCAACGCCTTCGCGTAATCTTCCAACCCACCGCGCAAAGTCTCTAACTCTCGTCGCGCCGTCGCTTCCTCAGACCAACTCTGCTCATGTTCCTTGGGACTCACCCCCACAGGTCGCCTTGCTTCCCATGCTTGCAATAACGGATGCCATTTCGATAAAAACGGTCTTAACCCATTATTTAATACAGCAATGGCAATTCCCCCCACTGAATCACGCGCAGCGCCCACATCAGGCCCGGCGGCTTTGAGAATTTCGCGGGTTGTACCAAATAAACTATAAAGAGAGTTCAATGCTTCCCTGACTAAACCCTGGTCAACCGCCAATGGTTGTACAGCAATGCGCGTTACCAATTCTACATACAGCGACCAAGTGGCTTTCCGTTCTGTGGGGTCAGTGTTCCAGGTCATGGAACCAATGCCAAAAGGCAGGCTGACAGATACAGTTTTTAAGACGACGCGATCGCGCATGATTATAATTACGCAAATTTAACTAATTTCTTTGTGTTTATTATAGAACTCTGCTGTTATCCCTTGAATAATATTGATTTGTCTCGCGCAAAGGCAAGCCAGTGCGTTGGGCGGGTTCCCCGACTTGTAGCAACTGGCGCGCAAAGGCGCAAAGATACAAAGAATATTTTAGGTTATGGGGTAGTTGCGATCGCTCCCTCATGGAAAGTCAAAAGTTAAAGGTTTATTGAATATTTGCAATATTTTCAGCTAATTCAGATATGATAATAAATTTGTCTGTTGCATCCGGCTTTTTAGTATTATGTCTAAGACTTACACCGTTGAAATTAACCACCAAGGTAAAATTCATACTTTGCAAGTTCCTGAAAATGAAACGATATTATCGGTGGCTGATGCTGCTGGTCTAGATTTACCGAGTTCTTGTCATGCAGGTGTTTGTACAACTTGTGCTGGTCAAATTACTGAGGGAACTGTAGACCAAGCTGATGGGATGGGGGTTAGTTTAGAACTGCAACAACAAGGTTATGCTTTGCTGTGTGTTGCTTATCCCCGTTCTGATTTGAAGGTGGAAACGGAAAAGGAAGAAATTGTTTATCAGTTGCAATTTGGTAAAGACCAGTAATCCGTGAACAGCCGCGACTTCTAGTTGCCCTAACTTTTCATGGTATCTGGAAAACCTCTCTCTAAATCTCTCTCCTACAAGGAGAGAGACTTTAAATTCCTGATTTGGAAGTGAGATTTTCCACATGAAGTGAAAAGTCAGCTAGTCGCCAGGACTAAAAATAAATGAGAGTTTACAAACATTCTCTTGGCGAATGACTATATTAAGATATTCTAGAAACTGGTAAGCAAAAGGATTTACGGCGATGACAACTCATTTTATTACCGCAGAAGTTGATTTACAAGAAACTCCTTCTGAGTTGCAACAGGTGATTGAAGCGGAATTGCAAAAACAAGGTGAACCTCTGCGTTGGGCAATTACTTCTGTGGATGAAGCACAAGAAAAAGCTACTGTGGAAGCTGTTGTGACTTTGGCATCTTCTGTAGCTGAGTGAATCAACGTCCGTACACTGCGATTTTAATTGTACCTACTGGTGTAGGGGCAGCCATTGGCGGTTATGCTGGTGATGCTTTGCCAGTAGCAAGAGTTATATCACAGGTTTGCGATCGCCTGATTACTCACCCCAATGTCCTCAATGGTGCAAGTTTGTACTGGAATATCCCTAACGCTTTATATGTGGAGGGTTACGGGTTGGACAAGTTTGCAGCTGGATGCTGGGGTTTACGTCCGGTGCGTTGTAATAAAATAGGTTTGCTTTTAGACCAGGGTATTGAACCAGAATTGCGGCTACGACACCTCCAAGCAGCGGATGCAGCCAGAGCTACCCTCGGTTTAACTTTGACAGATTATGTAATTACTGATGCACCTTTAAATGTAGAATTACGTACCTCGGCATCAGGGGCGAGTTGGGGGACAATTGGCAACCTTGATAGTTTACTGAGGGCTGCTGAAATATTAATTAACAAAGGTGGGGCAGAAGCGATCGCAGTTGTGGCCCGCTTCCCTGATGATATGGATGAGGAAGCAGTACAAAACTATCGATATGGCCAAGGTGTAGACCCTCTAGCGGGTGCAGAAGCGGTAATTAGTCATTTAATCGTGCGAACCTTCCAAATACCCTGCGCCCATTCTCCCGCTTTAGCCACTGCACCCCCAGACCCGAATTTATCGCCCCGGTCGGCAGCCGAAGAATTAGGTTATACTTTTTTACCGTGTGTACTTGTGGGTTTAAGCCGCGCTCCCCAATTTATTATAGAAAGAGACTATATTACAGCTTTACCAGATGATATTTGGGCAGATCAAGTAGATGCTGCGATCGCACCTGCAAATGCTTGTGGTAGTAGTGCCTTACTCAGCTTAAGTCAAGGACGATGCCAAATCATTACCGTAGAGGAAAATCAAACCCTCATCCAAGTCCCCCCCAAACCTTTAGGCATCAAATCCATACAAGTAAACTCATACTTAGAAGCAATAGGCACACTAGCAGCCCACAAAGCAGGTATAAATCCCGCCGCCCTCCGTCCCCAAATATCCCCCTTACAACCAATTCATAATTCCCCACTCCCTAAATAACCGTGGTTGAACAACAAAATCCAGAACCCGAAATTCCCTATTTGACACGCACCCAAGTATTAGTAGCTATGGGAGTAACTGCGATCCTGTTGTGGATAGTCGCCAGAGTATGGTTAAACTATGGCAACTTTTACTTATTTAGGTGGTACTGGTCAGCACAAGATGTACTCTGGGGCGTGGGCTTAGGGTTAATCATTACAGCCTTGAGTGGTTTAGCTTATCGCCTATGCCCTCCTTACCGTACAAGTGCA
This sequence comes from Anabaena sp. CCY 9613, assembly GCF_963920895.1. Classification (NCBI taxonomy): domain Bacteria; kingdom Bacillati; phylum Cyanobacteriota; class Cyanophyceae; order Nostocales; family Nostocaceae; genus Anabaena; species Anabaena sp. CCY 9613. Next base: position 38,325 of record NZ_CAWUDE010000019.1, on the reverse strand, counting down.
GACTATTATTTAGAAATAGTACTCAAGCCTTTAGTTTTACCAGACTTGATTTGGTTAGGTTTGTTACCAGCATTAAGTGAAGAACTGTTATTTAGGGGTGTGATGCTACCAGCCTTGGGCTTAGATTCTGTCGCTGTCATAGTATCTAGTTTGGCATTTGGTGTATTGCATCTCAGCGGCCCTCAACAATGGCCTTATGTGATTTGGGCAACTATCATTGGTTTAATCCTGGGATTTAGTGCTTTAATCAGTGGTAACTTACTAGTACCCATTGTTGCCCACATGATCACAAATTGGATTTCTAGCTTTTTCTGGAAGTGGCGACAGGTGTAATTAGAAAGTTTTTAACATTGCTATAAAACTTAGCTTCTCCATACCTTGTATAAATCCATAATTTTAAATTTTTCCTCAAAAATCAATTGAAAGAATGTGGTTTTAACTACGTTATGACATTGAATGAGTAAGATAAACTTGCCGTATGCATGTCATCAAAATACTTACTTTCAATTAGTAACAAAATAGGAGAAGCCATGAGTAGAGAAGTAGGCAAAGTAATATTATGGGAAGAAAAGCAAAAAGATTATTTAAAAAAGTTATATGACCTACAATTTATTCCCAGAATAGGCGAAGAAATTTATATAAATAAAGAAAATTGGAGAGTCACCAGAATTGAACATGATGTAGAAGTTAATGAAGTTAATGTCTATATGGAATTAATCAAAAAAGTGAAGTTGGAGAAATTATCTAATTCTTGATAATCCCCTCACTCAGCCATACTTCATATGGGAATTGTTGTTTCAGCAAACCCTATTATATTGCTCAAAAATAAGGCGTTATATCTTTGATTTTCGCCTGGGCTAGTCTGGAATTGCTATGTGTTTTTGGTGGGATTTATAGCCAGTTGTAGTGAAGCGGTGACCTGGCGCTGTAGCTACATATCTGAACTATGTAGGGGCGTTCTACAGCACTCAGTCAACAACTGGCAATTGAGTGGGATTTCTGAGACTAGAGGTAATCTGTACCTCAGACAACGAAGGTGATTGTCTCAGTGACCCAGCTGATATCTCAATTAAAACTGCAACAGATAAATTTTGGCTGCCAAATTGCCACAATGTTAGATGATGTCAACTCTAGTAGGCGTAGTTTAGCCTTGCATTCTTTGTAAGACCTGCCTAATAGTATCTGAGGGTACTTCATCTGTCACCGTCACTACACCAATTTGTGTTGGCAAAACAAACCTCACCTTACCGGCTTTGACTTTCTTATCTAGTTGTAGTGCCTCAATAATCGCCTCAATATCAACGCCTGCTGGTAACTTTGTTGGTAAACCAGCTTTTTGAATTAAAGCATCTTGACGATCGCTATCTTCTTTTTGCCACATTCCCAGTTCTACAGCTATTTGTCCAGCCGCTACCATCCCAATAGCCACTCCTTCACCATGTGTCAGTAAACGATAACCAGTCAGGCTTTCCACTGCATGACCAATGGTGTGTCCATAATTAAGAATCGCCCGTAGTCCGGCTTCTTTCTCATCCTTGCTGACTACTTCAGCTTTAGCTTGACAAGAGTGCGTTAATATGTAGTCAATTAGTTCGGGTTTAATATAACGAAGTTGATTGAGATGTTTACTCGCTTCCATTTGGGCAAATAATTCAGCATCCCAATTCACACCATACTTAATTACTTCTGCCATACCTGCGCGAAATTCCCGTATGGGTAGGGTTTTCAAAACCTCTGGGTCAATTAACACCAAACGCGGCTGATGGAAGGCACCAATGAGATTTTTCCCGTGGGGATGATTCACACCAGTTTTGCCGCCAATTGCCGAATCTACCATTGCTAACAGAGTGGTAGGAACTTGCACAACATTAATCCCCCGTAGCCAGGTAGCAGCAGCAAAGCCAGTCATATCACCAATCACACCTCCCCCCAACGCCACCATTGTCGCAGAACGTTCTAGGCGGTTTTCTAAGGCAATATCGTAGAGTTTCTGGATAGAGTTGAGAGTTTTATAGCGTTCCCCAGCCGGTAGACAATAGCTAGCGACAACAAATCCCGCCGATTCCAGCGATACGATCGCTCTTTCTCCATAATGCTTAAAAATAGTGGGGTTAGAAACCACCAATACCTTCTTACCCAGCTGCAAACCAGCCATCTTTTGACCGAGTTGATCTAAATTGCCAGGTGCGATCGCAATCTCATAGGACTGCTGCGGTAGATTTACATTAATTACAGAAGTCATATCCCAAACCCCAACAAGCGCCGTGGGTCGTATTCTATCGCAATCTAGGCAGTGGGAGTTGGGAGTTGGGAGTTGGGTGAAGTTATTTTCTCAATGACTAATTACTAATGACCATGATTCAATATATGTAGTGAAGTATGGAGAACAATCAATGTTCGGAGTAATAGCTTATATTGGCTTCTTGGGTTTGTTTATGGGTGTTGCTGTAGGTCTGCTGTTCGGTCTACGTGCTGTTAAGCTGATTTAATTAGCTTTCTTTGGCTTTCTCAGTTCTGTTTTAAGTAGGGGTGCAAAATATTACACCCCTATCTAACTACTAGCTAGTCTTTTAAGCAACAGTATATTCAATTAATACCTGATCATCAGAAAAATTTCTTTTATTGAGAAATTCTACACTCCCTACTCCCCACTCCCTAACTTTGAGCAAAAGTCTAGAATTTGGATGGTAGCGTCCGCAATTGATCTGTGTAACACTAGGAAGCTACCTCAAGCTATTTTTTCACGGGAGGTCAGGCAATGGCTATCGCCAGTATTAATCCTGCCACTGGGGAGACGCTCAAAATTTTTGAGCCACTTAATGATTCAGAAATTGCGGCTAAACTTGATTTGGCAGGTCGGGTTTTTCCAAATTACCGCAAGACCAGTTTTTCGGAGCGATCGCAATGGCTAAAACAAGCTGCGACTATTTTACAGCAAGAAAAAGCGGACTTTGCTAAGATAATGACCCTAGAAATGGGTAAGCCTTACAAAGCTGCCATAGCCGAAGTCGAAAAATGCGCCTTAGTTTGTAACTACTACGCTGAATACGCACCTAGTTTTTTGGCTGATGTCGATGTAAAAACCGATGCCAGCCATAGTTTTGTGCGCTACCAGCCTTTGGGGGCAATTCTCGCGGTGATGCCGTGGAATTTTCCTTTCTGGCAAGTTTTTCGGTTCGCTGCACCTGCACTCATGGCGGGAAATGTGGGTTTACTCAAACATGCATCTAATGTGCCGCAGTGTGCTTTGGCAATTGAAGATATTCTGCATCGTGCAGGCTTTCCCCAAGGTGCATTTCAAACTCTGTTAATTGGTGCAGCTAAAGTTGCTGATTTAATGGCCGATGACCGAATAAAAGCCGCTACCTTGACTGGAAGCGAACCCGCCGGTGCTTCTCTAGCCGCCGCCGCCGGTAAACAACTCAAAAAAACCGTTTTGGAATTGGGAGGAAGTGACCCGTTTATTGTGTTACCAAGTGCTGATATAGAGACGGCAGTTGTCACTGCTACTACAGCGCGGATGTTAAATAACGGGCAATCATGTATAGCAGCGAAACGCTTTATTATTGCTGAGGCGATCGCAGACAAATTTGAAAAATTGCTTTTAGATAAATTTTTGGCGCTGAAAGTCGGCGATCCTATGCAACCAGACATTGATTTAGGGCCACTGGCAACCTCTGATATTTTGCAAGATTTACACCAACAAGTGCAAACCGCCGTTAATAGTGGCGGTAAAGTTCTCACGGGTGGAAAACCTTTAAGTGATGGCCCAGGAAACTTTTATCCACCGACAATCATCACAGATATACCCTTAGACAAACCAATCGCCCAAGAAGAATTTTTTGGCCCAGTAGCATTATTATTCCGCGTACCGGATATTGATGCAGCTATTGAACTGGCCAATGCTACACCATTTGGTTTAGGTGCTAGTGCTTGGACAACAAATAACCAAGAATGCGATCGCCTAACAACAGAAATCGAAGCCGGTGCTGTATTTATCAACAGCATGGTTAAATCTGACCCCCGCCTACCCTTTGGTGGCATCAAACGTTCTGGATACGGCAGAGAACTGAGTATTCAAGGCATACATGAGTTTGTCAACGTCAAAACTGTTTGGGTGAAGTAATGAATGAGGGAGTGGGGAACTCGGGGCCCCCTCTGGGGATAAGGGGTAATGGGGAGTAGGGAGTAGGGAGATGAAAAACAAAGATGTTGGTAATCACCAAAAGTCTTTCCCTCCTTGCACTTTACCCCCTGCCCCTCTGCCTCTTCAGTCCCCAATATCCATAACAAATGAGGAAATCAAATGAATACTGCTGAATTATTGGTGCAATGCCTAGAAAATGAAGGAGTGCAATATGTTTTTGGTCTTCCTGGTGAGGAGAATTTACACGTTTTAGAAGCCCTTAAACATTCTTCCATTAAATTTATTACTACTCGTCATGAACAAGGTGCGGCATTCATGGCCGATGTCTACGGACGGTTGACGGGAAAAGCTGGGGTATGTCTTTCTACTTTGGGGCCTGGGGCAACTAATTTAATGACTGGGGTGGCAGATGCTAACCTCGATGGTGCGCCTTTAGTGGCCATTACAGGTCAAGTGGGAACCGATAGAATGCATATCGAATCTCATCAATATCTGGATTTGGTGGCGATGTTTGCACCTGTAACCAAGTGGAATAAACAAATAGTGCGACCGAGTATTACACCAGAAGTAGTACGGAAAGCATTCAAGCGATCGCAAACTGAAAAACCGGGTGCCGTTCACATTGATTTGCCAGAAAATATTGCGGCGATGCCAGTGGAAGGCAAACCTTTGAGAAAGGATAATATTGAAAAAACCTATGCTTCTTTTGCTAGTATTCGGGCCGCAGCGGCGGCTATTTCTCAAGCAGTTAATCCCATTATCTTAGTCGGAAATGGAGCAATTCGCGCTCAAGCTAGTGATGCTGTGACGCAATTCGCTACCCAGATGAATATTCCTGTTGTGAATACTTTTATGGGTAAAGGTGTAATTCCTTATACTCATCCTTTGGCTTTGTGGTCGGTAGGATTACAACAGCGAGATTTCATTACCTGTGGTTTTGATAATACAGATTTAGTCATTGCTATTGGCTATGATTTAATCGAATTTTCCCCGAAAAAATGGAATCCTCACGGTGAAATTCCCATTATTCATATTGCCACCACATCTGCGGAAATTGACAGTAGTTATATTCCCCACGTGGAAGTAATAGGAGATATTTCTGATTCTGTTAATGAAATTTTAAAATTGGCAGATAGACAAAGTAAACCCAATCCCTATGCCATTAGTTTACGGGAAAATATTCGTGCTGATTACGAACAGTATGCTAATGATGATGGTTTTCCCATTAAACCGCAAAAACTAATTTACGATTTGCGGCAGGTAATGGGGCCAGATGATATTGTCATCTCTGATGTGGGCGCACATAAAATGTGGATTGCTCGCCATTATCATTGTCATACTCCCAATACTTGCCTGATTTCCAACGGCTTTGCGGCCATGGGTATAGCTATTCCTGGTGCTTTAGCAGCAAAACTAGTTTCTCCTAACCGTAAAGTTGTCGCGGCTACTGGCGATGGCGGTTTTATGATGAATTGTCAGGAATTAGAAACCGCCTTGCGCGTGGGTACTCCTTTTGTCACCTTAATCTTTAATGATGGTGGCTATGGGTTAATTGAATGGAAGCAAGAAAATCAATTTGGCAAAGGTAATTCATCTTTTGTGCATTTTGGTAATCCTGATTTTGTCAAGTTAGCTGAAAGCATGGGTTTAAAAGGTTACAGAGTTGAATCTGCAACTGATTTTATACCTATACTCAAAGAAGCCTTGGCGCAAGATGTACCAGCCGTGATCGATTGTCCTGTAGACTACCGAGAAAATCACCGCTTTAGCCAGAAATCTGGTGAGTTAAATTGTCTAGCTTAAATTGACTCGCGGTTATTTTTATCTGGTAGTGGACATGGTGTGATAGATATAACTCTTGTCGTACAGGCGTCTTACCTGCACCGGACGGGCGAGACGCCCATCCTACAAGATAAATTTAATGCAACATTTTAGCTGAGACAGTCCACTACTAGACTGATACGCTCATTGAGAGTGAGTTTCTCTAACTCACAACCGCAGAAGTTGCCAATTTTTCCGGTCTTTGGTGCGGCGGACGCATTTCTAAACCCAGCAAATTCAGCATTTCTTTGTCAGCGTCATAATCTGGACAGGGAGTAGTCACTGTCAGCATTTGATTATCATCGCTGGAGAAGATGGAATTTGCTCCGGCCATAAAGCATAGCGCTTGTTCCACCTGAGAAAGTCTAGCCCGACCAGCGCTGAGACGCACATCAGAAGCCGGCATAACAATTCTCGCTGTGGCTATCATGCGGACTATTTCCCAAATGGGGACATCTGGTTGGTTTTCTAAAGGTGTCCCAGGGACTTGGGAAAGAATATTAATCGGTACAGATTCTGGGTGAGGATGTAAATTGGCGAGAGTCTCTAACATCCCTACTCGGTCATCAATGCTTTCGCCTAAACCGAGGATGCCGCCAGAACATACAGTCACATTTGTTTGTCGCACATGATCAATTGTATTCAGGCGATCGCCATAAGTTCTGGTGGTAATAATCGTACTATAATAATCTGCCGAAGTATCTAAGTTGTGGTTATAGGCATATAGTCCTGCCGTTTCTAAGCGCTTGGCTTGATCTGTAGTCAGCATTCCTAGAGTGCAGCACACTTCTAAACCCATATCGGTCACTTCCTTGACCATTTCCAAGACCGTCTCGAATTGGGAATTATCTCGGACTTCTCGCCAAGCTGCACCCATACAAACGCGACTCACGCCAGTTGCTTTGGCTTTTTGGGCAATGCTTAAGACTGTTTCCTTTTCTAGCAGTGCTTGGGGCTTGACTTCGGTTTTATAGCGAGAAGATTGGGCACAGTAGCTACAATCTTCTGGGCAAGCCCCTGTTTTAATAGAGATGAGCTTGCAAACTTGTATTTTTGTTGGGTCATGATATTGGCGATGCACGCTAGCAGCTTGATAAATCAGCTCTAGGAATGGCGTGTTGTATATCGCCTGAATCTCTGCTTTTTGCCAATCGTAGCGTATTCCCACCGACATCACTATCCTTCTTACAAACTGGATTGGTCAAGAGCCATTTTTTTGTTGGATCTCTAAAAATACAACCTTTGGATGCAACGAACGAGTTTACATTTAAGTGTTGTAGATATTAGAAATCAGCTTATCAAGATTTTGAAGATGTGGCAGATGCACTGTCAAAATAGTCACTAACTTCACATATCCCAAAAGCTGAAACTTCTCAAGTAGTACGATGATACAGCAAGAATATTTGCTCTTAGATATCAAAAGTGTGGGTAATACTCAATTAAATTCTGTCAAATTTGTCACTTTTTACCTTAAGTTTTGCCAAAAGAATGGATACACAGCATCACGATATCGTTAAATTACCGGAAACTACTACACCGACAAAATCGACTATCTTGAATAGCTACTTTGTACGAACGATAGAAATCTTAAAATCAATTATTATTTCTATTGAAATTCCCCGCGATGCCGTCAAACTGATCATGGGGACTTGTATGGCGATCGCAATTATATTTTTCTTATTTAATTGGGGAAATACGCCTCATGGATTAAACCCATATCGATACCAACTACGCAGACTTGCCGACAATATCGAATTAACTGCTAATGATCGCAGTCAAGCTATCCTTGCTGATTACCAAGAAGCGGAGGGGTAGGGCTTGCTCCCCCTGCTCCCTTGCCTCTTTTGACGAGATGCAGACTTAAAGAGGACAAATCTGATCAATGCTCATCTGACTCACTCTTGTTATAACGACTTCACTATTTTTGATAAAAAAATTAAACCCCATGAGTTAGGTATGAGAGAGATGAAAAATTCTCAAATCTGTGATTAAAATTTATCAAGTAAACTAACTGTTATATGAGATCAGAACTGCCACTCATCACAAGCGATCGCTTGACATTAAGAATTGCGATTAAAAAAGATATACCACAAATCCTCAAGTATTTTCATGAAAATAAAACTTATCTAACTCCCTTCTATCCTCATTGGTTTGATAATTTCTTTACTGAGGAGTATTGGCAATATCAAATTGAAAATAACGTCTTAGAGTTCATCCATGACCAATCTTTAAAGTTGTTTATTTTTCCTAATAAAAAATCCACAAAAGTTATTGGTACTATCAATTTTAGTAATTTTATCCGGGGAGCCGCTCATTTTTGTTACGTAGGCTATAGTCTTGCAGAAGCCGAGCAAGGTAAAGGATACATGACAGAAGGTTTAAGAGCCGCGACTAATTATGTATTTGAAGAATTGAATTTTCACAGGATTATGGCTAATTATATGCCCCATAATCGGCGTAGTGGCAATGTCTTAAAAAAATTAGGTTTTTTAGTTGAAGGATATGCTAGAGACTATTTATTAATTAACGGGAAATGGGAAGATCATATACTCACTAGTTTAGTTAATCCTCACTGGAAACCAGAGAAGTAATTTTCATGCAGTTTTGCTTAGAGAGGAGTGCGATCGCACACTTTGTATTTTTCCAATTATTCAAGTGCGATCGCCAAAAAATGTTGGCTCTTAGTCAGGACTTCAGTCCTGTCTTCAGGGACTGTAGAAGCGTAGAAGCTTCTCGCACAGTAGCCACCATTACAAACTGTAATTTGCATCTTTAACGCAAGGATTCTACGATAATTGTTGTTGTCATGAAACACAACAGTAGAATTCCCAACCTACTAAATACATGTCCTAACAAAGGCAGCAAACTAATCATCATATTCACAGCCCCAAAACTCATTGACAGAATGTAGGCGATAGCCACCCCAAATATTGCCAATAAGAAATATTTGAGGAATTTACCAGCCAATTTCAAAAGATTACTGTACTTATTTGGATTCATCGATTTCAACTCCAATATGAATTTTAGGCAACTTAAATTGTCTTAGTTTGACAAAAACTCAATGGTAAAATTGGAAGATACTTTCTGCTCATCTGGCAGTTGCTGGTCAATTATGCACCCAGGAAAATTACGGTTAACTTGCACTCTTAAGCCTAGCTCTATAATTTGCACAGTAATAGTTCCATCAAAATTTGCTCCTACAGCTAAAAGGGTAATCAGCAAAGTTAATTGAGCAAGATAGTTCAGGTAATTCTTATTTAGTAGATTCATTTTTTGCTCTCCCAGTGATTAATTTGTGCTGTTGGTCATGAGAAACAAAAAACGGATGCGTGAAGCCGAAACTTCAGCAGCATCCGTTGTGGTGATTCCCATCCATGAGCTGTTAGCAGAGATTAATTAAATTATTCCGAATTAGTTCTCACACCAGGTAAAATTCATCTCGAAAAAGTATGAGGTGGAGCTAGCTGTGCTGTCATCACCTCTAAGATTAACTGAGTTTAACTCCGTGGACTAGCGATGGACGAAACTGAAATTCATATTGATTATTCTTTCCACAATGGTAAATTATAATACTTGCATAACCTTGATATTGATGAACAGTTTCAAACAATGCGCTGTTAAGCATTGTCAGAACTTGGGCTTCAGTTTCTAAGTGTTTTCGCAGTTTAGGTAACGAAAATGTCTTCCAGTCAGCTAAGTCTTTTGGTGCAATTAGGAAATTTTGAAAATATCCATATTTGCACTCGATTTTATACTGACCTTGAATCAGGCGAGAGTGGATTTCTATCAATCCAGTCGTATTAGATTGCTGAAGTTTAGCTAAGTGTTGCTTACAAGGGTCAAGGATTAGCTCAAAGGGAAGGTATGAATTATCCATACAGTGTAACTGCCTTATACATGTAAACATTATAAAGATTTATTTAAGTAATTTTGTATTTTAAGATACAAAATTACTTTTTTTGTTGATAAAAACTAATTTATAAGCAAAAAATATTTACATGTAAACAAGGTAGACATAATTAATAAAAATGAAAAACATAAAAAAATTGCAGAAAGTCAAATTTTCCCAAAATTACCAGAAAAAAGAGGATAAAAGTCGCATTTCCAGGTTTGCAAAATAATGTATAAGTAAAATTTTGTATTAAAAACCACAAAAAAATAATCACTATGCCCTTTTACTGTAAAAGTAATTTACAATTGCACTGTCGAGATGCGAAAAATAAAGGCTATGAGTAACGAAAGCACTGAAGACCAAGAAGAACTACGGGAAATGCTCCTCTTCTATCTGGACAAAATGGGAGCAACCCAGGTGGAATTGTCAGCAGGGATGGGTGTTAGCCGACCAGTTGTCATTAATTTTTTGAATAAGGACAAGAAGCAACGGTTACCCGTTGACCGGACAAGCCTGATCAAACTGTGTGAGAGTCTGCAAAAAGGTAAGGCTTCTAAGAAGAAATCAAAAACAGTACCTGACAACAGCTCACCAGAAATTGAATCTCATCCTGACGAATTACGAGAGTTATTAGGAAAGGTTGGAGTGGACGAGCTACTGGAGTCTGCTGGTTTTGTACCAGAAAAAACCAGGATGATTCGGGTAACTCCAGAAAAGTATTTTGAAATTGCTAAAGTAATTGCATTGCTTGAGTTTTTGGAGCTTGAAGATTTACTATCGACAACCCAGGAGTTCTTGGCGATCGCCAGTAACAAAATAGAAACTGCTCTTGAACGACGTTGCAAGTATCAGGCTAATGACTACTTACAATATCTCATTGAGCATCCTGAACTTTACCCCACACTAGGTTTAAAACTCAGACTAGAAGTAATTGACAAGTTACAGCGAACCTGGAGAAGACTCAAAGCAGGAGGGAAGACAAACTTTACCCAGCAAGAAGCAATTAGACTGTTTATGAGCATTGCCATTAAAGAGCAAATGCCTAAAAATGAATCTAACCTTCATATTAGAGTTCAAAAAACAGAATTTCAAACTTTATCTCGGTATATTAATTTAGAAGATAATTATAAAGATTTATACCATAAATTTATTGAGATTGGTTATGAGGCAGAATGTGAACTGAAAACTCCGGGTTCATGCTCAACAATGCAAATCGAGGCCAAGTATCTTGCTTTACTCAATCCAGTGATTATGGCGATAGTGACTTGTAGTTTTAGTCATAATGGCGAATCTCATGAATTGATTGAATGGATTTATACTTCTGGCAATACAATTTTAGAGAATGCTATCGGTGCTTGTAGCTTACACTTGGGCTTACCAAAGGATATAGCTAACATGAACATATCCACAAAAACCTTAGATAGCAGCATTGATTCCTTAGTCGAAACAACTGTAATTCTCGGAAAACAGCAAAAGTATCAGGGAATTTGGGTAGATCGGGACTCAATGATTACCATGCTACAAGCGATTGTTTATGCTACTAAACAATGGGTGGTAGATCAAAATACAAATGGCACACTCGATATAGAAATCTACACCTCAGCGTGCAAAGCTCTTGCTGAGTTGAGGAAGCAATTAACTAGAGTCAGGAAAGCTTTTCAGAATTTTCAGTTCCTTGATCATGAGTGTAAGTCTGGTGAAATTAAGCAAATTGCTGATGTAGCGAGAACTGAATTGAATAAAATTCCCAAAGAAGAGATTTACTTTTCATATCGGCTCAACTTTTATCGCTGTTATTTCTTTGCAAAACGTCTAGAGCTAAGACTAGCTAACACTCAAGGTAATATCAGTAACCTAGAACCACTCATTAAAGAAATTCAACAAGTACTTGAGGAAGATCCGGAAATTAAACAAGAGTTAGTTCCTATACAAGCTCTAATTCAGTCAGAAATTTATTTATATGAACTTTCTTGCGGACATGAACCAAATTTATTTGACTCTAATAAAAGGAACAAGTGGCTGGAATTAAAAGAGTGGGACAATAAAATTAAAGGTGCAATTAAACCAGAATCTTGCTACAAAGACCCAGGCTTGGACATTTATAAAGCCTTGTCTGAAATTTATGGGAATGCTGCGCGAATAGATTTTTACCTTTGCGATGATAAACAGACACTCGAAAAAGCCGCAGAACATTTTCTCAGAGCCGCCCACTACGCATTACGTATTGGTTCAACTCAGCGAGTGACTAGATGGTTAGCTTTAGCAGGACGAGTCTGGGTAAGACTGGGAAAGGGTAATTTGTCAATACAGGCATTTAATTGTGCTGAGAAACTTGCTAATGCTGATTTAACAACTGGTCACAGTGAAAATTTTCGCCAAGCTGTGCTGTCAGCAATTTCTTTGCTACATGGAGAACATTTGCTATTAATTCAAAATGACCCCACCAAGGCTTTAACGTGTTTTTTAAAAGCACTGAAAGGATCTATATATTTAGGATTAAATCGTCGCATTTGTGATGCACTCTTCGATATTTATAGATGTTCTAAAAAGCTGGGCAACGTTAGCACTAGGGAGGGACTTAAGGTCTTTAGGGGAGAGGATCAGTCAACTGAATTAGATAAAAGCGAATTAAATCCCACAAATAACCGCACCTCAGAAAAAGTTTTAGATTTGCTCTGTAATATCGGGAGTAGAGAAGATAATCCTACCTGGTTCCAAGTACGAAATGAGTTTTCTCAACTAGCTGCGGACACTTGGCAAGGATGGCATAGTGATACATCTGAGCCGGAAACTACAACGAAACATCCTATCGCCGAAAAGATTGAAAACGACTCTTGGCTTTGTCAAGTTAAATAAGCTATGTCGTCAAATCTTCTCTGGCTAACAAAGGATTTAACTCTTGAATACCAGGAACTTTAAAGTGAAACGGTATTACCCCAGCATCTCTTTTTGCTGTTGATACATCTTTTTAAACAAAGCTTGTTGCACTTTATGATCCACAATTGGTTCAGGATAGTCAGTACCATGACGCTCCAATGGGGGAATTTTACCGGTTATTAAATATTCTGTATCCATAGACCGCAATTCAGATACCCACCGCCGGATATATTCGCCGTCAGGGTCAAATTTTTGCGCTTGACTAGCTGGGTTGAAAATCCGTAGGGGTTTGGGGTCCATACCACTCGAAGCACTCCATTGCCAGCCACCATTGTTAGCAGATAAATCACCGTCAATGAGTTTCTGCATGAAGTATTTTTCTCCCCATTGGGGATTAATTACTAAGTCTTTGGTTAAGAAACTAGCAACAATCATTCGACAACGATTATGCATCCAACCGATTTCATTTAATTGGCGCATGGCTGCATCAACAATGGGATAACCTGTTTTTCCTTCGCACCAAGCTTGAAAATGTTCTGTATTATTTTGCCAAGGAAAGTTTTTGAAGTTGTCGCGGTAAGCACCCTCGGCTAATTCAGGAAAATGATACATGGCGTGTTGATAAAACTCCCGCCAAGCTAGTTCTTGTTGCCATGTGCGAATACCTGCTTGTGCTTCGTCACTGCGGGTATTTTCTTGGGCTTCTATGGTGGTTTGCCACACGGTACGAATGCCAATGACACCAAATTTTAAAGCTGCGCTTAGTTGTGATGTGCCATCAACGGCGGGAAAGTTACGTTGTTCTTGATATTCTGTAATGGCATTAGCGCTAAATTCTTCTAATCTGGATAATGCGGCTGCTTCTCCTGGTGGCAAAATCAAATCTCCATCCCAAACAAACCCTAAGTCTTTGGCTGAAGGTAAAGTTACAACTCCGGCTTGCTGGGCAATTTCTTGTTCTTTTGCGGTTAAACCCTCAGCATTTGCTAGAGTTTCGGCTGGTTCGGCTTTTGGTTTACCACTCCAGTTTTTCCAAAAGGGGGTGTAAACAGTGTAAGGACTATTGGCACCTGAACGAATTTCATCTGGGGAGTGGAGAATCTGATCCCAATTTTGGTTAAGAAACTCAATGCCTTTTTCTTTTAAAGCATCGATGACATTGCGATCGCGTATTTGAGAATATGGTTCTACATCCCAATTCCAGAATACAGCTTTGGCGTTTAGGGCTGCCGCTAAATTGGGTATGGCTACCACGGGATTGTCATGAAGTATTAACAATTGACTGCCTACTTCGGCATATCGCTGTTGTAGTAACTGTAAGCAGCCAATCATGTATGTGACTCTCGCCGGCGCTACATCATCTCGTTCTAAAATTTGAGGGTCAAGGCAAAATACGCCTACTACTTTTGCTGTTTGCTTTCTCGCTTCTACTAGTCCTGTATTATCAGCAATACGTAAATCACGACGATGCCAAAACAAAATTAAGTCAGACATTCCACACCTAAGTTAGTTCGCTTGTACTAGATTAAAGCCTTGTGGTTCTTTTGAGCATCATTCTGCCGACAAATTTCTGATTGCAGATGGTACAATCGCTTGGTTATTTAAATCTAGTCACTAAAAACAAACTCCGGTATCTCTATAGGGAATAGTGACTTTTGAGTTAAAGTTAAATATAGTATTTTCAATTCACGGTACTGAAGTTAGTCATTTTGTCATGCCCATCCTATTACGAGACGACGGGACAATTGAGAGTAATTTAGATGAAATAATTCGGGAACTCGCCCCTCTCGGTATTTTTCTCAAACACTATGATCCAGGAACATCGCTACTGTTCCCCCATCTGCTAGCACAGGATATGTTGACGGATGCTGAGAAAAACCAAATTGTCGAAACGCACAATAGCGTCTTGGAGTTTCTTCAGCAAGAAAATGGCTATCTGTGGTGTGATTTGCTGAATTTACATCCAGGTTCACCCAATCTCCAGAGTTTAATGGCTACTTACGGCCGTTACCATACTCATACTGCACCTGAACCTCTCTACATATTGGCAGGGGAGATGATTTTTGGCTTTGTTAAACCTGACGGTGGACAGTTACAGCTTTTAGTTCAGTCTCAAGATTATATTTACATTCCCCCATGTTTAGAGCATTGGTGTAGTTTGACTGCTGCTTTACATGTGAAGGCTGTACGCTATTTCACGACTGTAGAAGGGTGGGTTCCTAATTATACGGGAACTTCTATGAGTGATTTTGTGTAAGCAGGATAAAGGAACAACCGCAAAAGACGCAGCAGAATTTAGCGAAAAAAATATACAAAAATACTTGCTAGTTTTCTAGATGCAGAAATTATACTGAATAGGCTGCTAAAAATAAAGCGATCGCTTTAGCTATCTATGATTGTACTGGAAGGGTATAAAGTCCTTAAAGAACTGTACGTTAGCCCCAATTCTCATGTATATCAAGGTTATCGAGAGTCTGATCAGCAACCAGTAGTTTTAAAGTTTTTGCGGGAAGAGTATCCTTCCCCAGAGGCGATCGCTCGGTTTAAACTAGAGTATGATTTGACACACCGTTGTCAAGTACCAGGAATTATCCAAGCTTACAATTTGGAAAGGTATAACAATACTTTGGTGTTGGTGTTGGAGGATTTTGGCGGAAAACCTCTACGTGATTTACTACATCAACCGCCTCTACCGCTACAAACTTTTTTACACCTGGCGATACAAATCGCATCTGCTTTAGGTGCAATTCATCAACAAAATATTATCCATAAAGATATTAATCCGGTGAATATTCTGTTTAATTCTGTGACTCAACAGGTGAAGATTATTGATTTTGGTATTGCGACTTTGTTATCACAAGAAAATGCCACATCACGTCATCTGAATGTCTTAGAAGGAACTTTAACTTATATTTCGCCGGAACAAACCGGTAGAATGAATCGGGTTATCGATTACCGCACGGATTTTTATTCTTTGGGTGTGACTTTTTATGAATTACTCACCCAACAGTTACCGTTTATGAGTGATGATCCGGTAGAGTTAGTCCACTGTCACATTGCTAAACAACCAATTCCCCCACATCAACTGTGTAGCCAAATTCCGTTGCTGCTTTCGCAGTTGGTGATGAAGTTACTAGAAAAGACGGCGGAAACACGCTATCAAAGTGCTTTTGGATTACAAACAGATTTACAACAATGTTTTGATAATTTAACTGATACTGGAGAAATACCAACTTTTTCATTAGGGTTACAAGATAACTCTGGTAAATTTCAAATTCCCCAAAAACTATACGGTAGGGAAACAGAAGTAGCCAATTTACTGTCAGCTTTTGAACGCGCTAGTCAAGGTAAAAGTGAAGTCTTATTGATTGCTGGTTATTCGGGTATTGGTAAATCAGCTTTAGTTCAAGAAATTTATCAACCAATTACCCGACAACGGGGATATTTTATTTCTGGTAAGTTTGATCAACTGCAACGAAATATTCCTTATAGTTCTTTAATTCAAGCATTTAAGGCTTTAATTCGCCAACTTTTAACTAGTAGTGAAACAGAAATTACTATTTGGCGAGATAAATTAATTCATGCCTTGGGTAGTAACGCTCAAGTAATTATTGATGTCATTGCCGAAGTAGAATTAATTATTGGTAAACAGCCACCAGTTGTAGAATTACCATCCCAAGAAGCACAAAACAGATTTAATTTAGTATTCCAAAATTTTATTAATGTTTTTACCCAAAAGCAGCATCCTTTGGTGATTTTTTTGGATGATTTGCAATGGGCTGATAGTGCATCTTTACAGATGTTGGAGTTATTAACCAGTCAACAAGACAGTCAATATTTGTTACTGATTGGGGCTTATAGAGATAACGAAGTTGATGCAACTCATCCTTTACGCAGTGCGATCGCATCTTTAGCCCAAGCAGGGGTGACAATTAATGAACTCATATTAACACCTTTAGCATTGCCACAAATTCAACAACTCCTCGGCGATACCTTCAAAACAAATGATTTAGCGAAAATTACACCGTTAGCGCAATTGTTACAACAAAAAACTAACGGTAATCCGTTTTTCATGAATGAATTTTTAAAATCGTTGTATACAGAAGGATTACTACAATTTGATTTTTTAGCACGACAATGGCAATGGCAATTAGCACAAATTCAAGCATCCCAGATTACTGATAATGTAGTCGAATTGATGGCGTTGAAAATTCAAAAACTACCAGAAACAACCCAACAAGCTTTAAAATTAGCATCTTGTATTGGTAGTCAATTTGATTTAAAAACTTTAGCGATCGTGCAAAAACAAGCTTTACCGGAAGTCGCTACAGAATTATGGGAAGCTGTAAAAACCGGGTTAATTTTACCCCAAGGAAATGATTACCAACTATTACAAGTTGCTGATGAAGAAGTTAAATCTAATCTGACAAATTTAGATATCGTCTACAAATTCTTACACGATCGCGTCCAGCAAGCAGCTTACTTACTCATTCCCGATGACGAAAAACAAACAGTGCATTTGCAAATTGGGCAACTATTATTGCAGAGTATCACCCCAAAGGAGCAAGACGAGAAAATTTTTGATATTGTGCATCACTTGAATGTTGGCTATGAATTGATTACAGACACCCTACAACGACAGCAATTAGCCCAATTAAATTTAACCGCAGGGAACAAAGCCAAAGCCTCTACAGCTTATGATCCTGCTTTAAAGTATCTCATAATGGGGATTAATTGCTTAGAAGCAGCTAGTTGGCAACAGCAATATACTTTGACGTTGGATTTACACACAGCCGCAGTGGAAGCTGCTTATTTGTCTGGGGATTTTACCCGGATGGATGAATTAATTGAAGTGGTACTTAGTCAAACTCAGATTATTATTGATCAAGTACCAGTTTATAGCATCAAAATTCAATCATTACTAGCCCGCGATCAACTTTTAGCAGCCTCACAACTAGGTTTACAAGTTCTCAAACTGCTGAAATTTCCCCTACCCGCCAAACCAGGACAACTACAAATCCTTGTGGGATTATTAACCACAAAACTGGCTATGGCTGGGAGACAAGTACAAACCTTAGCAGAACTACCCCAACTCGCTCAACCCAACAAATTAGCGGCGATTCGTATTCTCTCTAGCATTGCTTCCGCCACTTATTTAGCAGCCCCTAATGTATTTCCCTTGACGGTATTTAAACAAGTAGAAATCTCAGCTAAATATGGCAATGCTGCGGAATCAGCCTTTGCTTACGCCACTTATGGTTTAATTCTTTGTGGTGTCGTGGGGGATTTACAAAAGGGATATGAGTTTGGCGAATTGGCATTACAACTCATAGAACGTTTGAATGCCAAAAACTTAGCAGCCAGAACTTTATTTGTAGTTAATTCCTTTGTGCGTCACTGGCGGGAACCGCTGCAAAATACCATACCCGCCTTACAAACAGCATTTCAAATTGGGCGTGATACAGGTGATACTGAATATGCGTCTTTTTCGGCAAATACATGTTCAATGCACTGCTACTTTAGTGGTGAGGAATTAACAAAATTAGATAGCCTTTTAGAGGTTTACGGCGAAGCAGTTCAACAGTTCCAAAAACAGCCCATTTGGATCTTAATTCAAATGTATCGTCAAGCAGTGGCTAACTTGCGAGGCAATAATACTAATCCCTGCCAATTATTAGGGGAATTTTATGATGTTAATGTGATATTACCGCAGCATCTAGAAAGTAATTATCGCACAGCTATTTTTTATGTGTATGCCCACCAGACAACGCTGAATTATTTATTTGAAGATTACACACAATCTGTGCAGAATGCTGATTTGGCAATTCCTTATTTAGATGCTGTTGTGGCTTTATTTATTGTGGGGTGGTTTTATTTTTATGATTCTTTAGCACGACTGGCGGTGGTTGATCAATTGACTGGTGCGGAACGTCAAGCTCAACTACGCAAAGTAGCGATAAATCAGAAAAAAATCCAAAAATGGTTCCAATATGCACCTAGTAATTACAGTCATAAATTAGCCTTAATAGAAGCAGAATTATATCGAATACAAGGAGATACAGCCCAGGCGATCGCTTGTTATGATAAGGCCATTAATTTAGCACAAAAGCACCAGTATCTGAATGAATTAGCTTTAGCCAATGAATTAACTGCCAAATTTTATTTAGGGCAAAATCAACTAAAAGTAGCACAAGCATATATGCAAGACGCTCGCTATTTTTATTTGCAGTGGGGCGCAATGGCAAAAGTGAAATTTCTGGAAAATAAATACCCCCACCTTTTAGCTTATAAATCAGACACAAACTTTAAATCTCATCTATTAACGACCAAATCGCAATCCAACAGCACTACAAGCAGTAGTGGTTCTGATTCACTGGATCTGATGACAGTTATGAAAGCTTCTCAAGCCTTGTCAGGAAAAATCCAGTTAGATCAATTGTTGGCTAACTTAATGCAGTTATTGATAGAAAATGCCGGGGCCCAACGTGGCTATTTATTATTAGAAACCAAAGGTAAATTTTTAATCGAAGCTCAAGGAACAGTAGAGCAAAATAACATTCAGGTATTGGAATCTTTAACAATAGAAAATAGTCAAATACTTTCTGTAGCCATTGTTAATTATGTGATTCGTACCAAAACTAGTGTAGTACTCAACGATGCTACTCACGAAGGGGAATTTATGCAAGACCCCTATATTCGTCAATTCCAACCGCGATCGCTTTTATGTGCGCCCTTAATTAACCAGGGAAAATTAGCCGGGATTGTGTATTTAGAAAATAACTTGACAACAGGAGCATTTACCCCTGGCCGTTTAGAATTACTCAATTTACTTTCAGCACAAGCAGCAATTTCTATTGAAAATGCCCGATTATATACAGATTTAGCTGCACTCAACCAAGCCTACGAACGTTTTGTACCCCGTCAATTTCTGCAATTTCTCAACAAAGACAGTATTGTAGATGTGCAACTAGGCGACCAAGTACAGCGAGAAATGTCAGTGTTATTTACTGATATTCGTTCCTTTACTACCATTTCAGAAAGCTTAACCCCGGCGGAAAATTTCCAGTTTATTAATTCTTACCTCAGCCGCATGGAACCAATCATTATTGATAACAATGGTTTCATTGACAAATATATTGGTGATGCCATTATGGCCTTATTTACGGGAGATGCTGACGATGCAGTACAAGCCGGAATAGCCATGTTACAAACCTTGATAACTTACAACCAAGACTTGCAAACCCAAGGTTTATTACCAATTCAAATCGGTATAGGGATTAACACCGGGTCATTAATTTTAGGGACAGTCGGCGGTGTCAATCGCATGGATAGCACAGTAATTAGTGATGCAGTCAACTTGGCTTCCCGCATTGAAGGCTTAACCAAAACATTTAATACGCCTTTACTAATTACCGACCAAACATATCAACGTTTACAAAATGGCGATCGCTTTGATATTCGAGTTGTGGGACAAGTGAAAGTTAAAGGTAAAATAACTGCTGTCACTGTGCATGAAGTGTTTACAGCTGATCCTGCGGTTGTGCGTGAGGGTAAATTAATAACAAAAGAATTATTTGCCGAAGCTTTGAAACTTTATGAACAACAACAATTTACTGCTGCGGCTGAAGTTTTCCAAGATTGTTTGCAGCAAAATCCTTTAGATCAAGTCGCGCAGATATACCTGGATAGGTGTCATCCCCAGCAAGAAAATTCTGCAATTTTGACAGAGGGAGTTAAGTTGTAAGTAGAAAGATTTGAAAAAAATAAACTATGTGAAGTAATGTAAAAAAATTGCGCTTTAAGTTTGTATATAAAATTTATAAATTTTCTCAAAGTAGATTTTAGAAATCAAATATATACTTCATACTTTAAGACAGTAATCCTACGTAAAATTTAAGGAAGGGATGGCAATGACATCTCTATTACAGCGACTAAGTGCAGAACGAAATCGCAAATTCGTGGGACGTGAGCGGGAAGTGGAGCTATTTCTAGATGCGATCGCATCTAGAGAATTACCTTTTCACATTTTGCACGTCTTTGGCCCTGGCGGTGTGGGCAAGACAACCCTCATGCAGCAGTTTTTGCGCTTTTGTGAACAGTCAAAAATATCAACTATCTACGTAGAAGGACGTAATATAGAAGCTGCGCCCGAATCCTTTATTAGCACGTTGCGTTCGTTGATGGGATTGAATGAATCAGATTCTCCTTTGGATGTGCTAGCCCAAAGACAAGAACGTAATGTAATTTTAATTGACACTTATGAAGCTATTACCCAACTAGATGAATGGTTGCGGGAAGGATTCTTACCCCATTTATCTGTTGATACCTTAATTGTAATTGCTGGACGCAATCCCCCCTCATCTTCTTGGTGTAGCGATCCAGGTTGGCAAGCTTTGATGCACACCTTGCCCCTACGCAACCTTACCCCAGAAGAAAGTCAAACTTATCTCACCACACGAGATATTCCCACCACACAACACCAGGCGATTCTAGAATTTACCCACGGACATCCTCTAGCATTATCTTTGGTTGCTGAGGTGTTTGCTCAGGGAAAAGAAATCTCTTTTCAAGCAGAATCTGCTCCCAATGTTGTTAAAACACTGTTGTCAAGATTCATAAAAGAAGTACCAACGCCCCTACACCGTATGGCTTTAGAAGCTTGTGCGGTGATCCGTCTGACTACCGAAGCCGCACTAAATCAAATATTGGCTGTGCCTGAAAATAATTTGGCTGGTGAGGCTCACTCTTTAGGGGAAATACTTGATGTTCACGATTTATTTGAGTGGTTGCGCGGACTGTCGTTTATCGAATCAGGGCAATTCGGTTTATTTCCCCACGATTTAGCACGCGAAGTTTTAATTACTGACTTGCGTTGGCGTAATTCGGAATTTTACACGGAATTACACCACCGAGCGCGTCAATATTATACTAAACGACTAGGACAAACCCAAGGGCAAGAAAAGCATCGAGTCCTACTTGATTATATTTTTTTGCATCGGGATAACTCGGCGATTCGATCCTGTTTCACCTGGGGTGAGCAAAGTAGTTTATTGACTGACTCACTACGGGAAACTGACAAAACCGCACTGCTGGGGATGGTGGCAGAATACGAAGGCGAAGAATCAGCAAAAATAGCAGATCACTGGTTGCAGCGCCAACCGCAGAATGTAGTAGTATTTCGTGACTTGCACTCCGAACCTGCGGGATTTGCGATGATGGTGGCATTGCACACAGCAAGTGTTGAAGATTTGAATGCAGATCCTGGCGCTCTGGCATCTTGGCAATATCTCCAAACCCATGCGCCATTACGCCCCAGTGAAGGCGCAACTATTTTCCGCTTCTGGATGGCGCGGGACACTTATCAAGCTGTTTCCCCCACCCAAAGTATAATTTTCATTAATTTTGTGCAGTATTTTCAGAACACACCGGGGTTAGCATACACCTTTCTACCTTGTGCCCAAGCAGATAGTTGGACAGCAATGTTAAACTACTTCGACTTGACACGACTTGCTGAAACTGATTTTACAGTTGGGGGAAGACACTATGGTGTTTATTGCCATGACTGGCGAATTGTCTCACCTACCGCATGGAAGGAAATTTTAGCCCGAAAAGAGGTGACAACTGCCGGAGAATCTGTAGATAATACTCCAGTCGGTGAACCTCTGTTAGTTCTTAGTCAGCCAGAATTTGTGGAAGCGGTGCAGAATGCGTTACGTAACTTTAGTTGTCCTGATGTATTACAGAATAATCCATTAGTGCGTTCGCGCAGCGTGTACGAAGTACTCTCGCGCAGCGTGTCAGAAGAAGTTACCACAAAAGCAAGTATGAGCAACAGTCCAAAAGACACGCAAATCTCCGATAATTCGTCCTCCGAGCATCTACGCAAACGCATTAACGTTTTACAAAATCTGCTCAAACAAGCAGTTGAATCTTTACAATCATCCCCACGTGATGAAAAACTCTACCGCGCTATTTATCGAACTTATTTAAATCCCGCTCCCACGCAAGAACAAGCAGCTGAATTACTAGATTTGCCTTTCAGTACCTATCGTCGTCATCTGAAAGCTGGGGTGACGAGAGTTACAGATATTTTATGGCAAAGAGAAATTACCTAATCAGTGAAAATTATGAGGGCGGAGTGGGAAATGATTTTGCGAGGGAGGATTTCAAAGACTCAAATTCAGCCAAAAAAGTTTTTCAGCCTGTGACAAGCTAATTTCAAAGTAGCCTATTATGCACAAAGCAGTTATTAAAGAAATGAAGATAAATCGTTTCATGTTTTCCTCAAAATAAGATTTTCTGACAAACTCATTCAATACGGTTCAGTTAAGGCTAAAAATCTTGTTTTTCACGTAGACGCATTCGCGGAGCGTCTGTCTGCGACACGCTGCGCGAACGTAGAGAACAGGCTACCACAGAGGCGCAGAGAACACAGAGAAAAGAGATAAAGAGAAGGAATAAAGGCTTAACTGAAATCTGTTGACATATAACTAGCAATGGTTAGTTGACAGATTTTAGCTTTTTTAGTTTGCGCTTTAGTATTAAGGTGCTACCAAGAATCCCAAAGACTACTGTACTGCCAGTTGAAGAAGGTTCGGGGACAAGTGTAATATTGCCAGGGCCTTTGATGGTATTAGTAAAACTACCAAAACTGTTATTGCTATTGTCAAATCCAGTAGTGACTAAAAAGTATTGACTATTGGCAGTTAAGCTCAAGCCGCTAAAACCAGATGTGCCTTCATCTGGAAAAGGATCATTTCCACTAAGTAAATTAACTAATGGGGTAGTTGGGTTGAAGCTGTTTTGGTACAAGAACTGGATGCCCAGGAAAGCTTGAGAACCTACAATATCATAAGAGCCTGTAGTATCAACTAAGAAAGGCTGGCTGTAATAAGGGACAGCAGTACCATTACTAGAGAGTGATGTGGGTGGGTTAGTACCACCTTCAAATCCTTCCGTTTGCGGACGGTTAAAAGTTGGTGCATTTGTTGTATCACCAGAATATGATATGGTGGATGCCTGAGATGGCAAGATAAAACTTACAGATAGAGCGATCGCTACGCCCAACCCAGGCATCGCGCCATAGGCAATAGGGATTGAACGTCTTAGCGATTTTTGCCAAAAATTAAATGAACTGTTTTCCGAGACGATGGATTCTTTAATTGCTTGTGACATATAGTTGTTCTAGGTTATTTATTACAAAACTGAGTGCTTTTATCTAGTTCCAGGGATGAGCGAGCAAAGCCTGTGAAGTAATACCTAAGCCAATTAGGGTAATACAGAAGGCGCTTGCCACTGGTAACATTTTTATCCTGGGTATTTGGAGTGGCAAATGCTCAAACCGATTTTTGGCGTAGACTAGCATTAAGCCGATACCAGTTAGTACGGCTGCTAGACCTAAGCTAAAGGCAGACACCAGCGCTAGTCCAAAGCCAACTCGTCCCATTGCGATCGCACTCAGCAACACTACTAAGGCTGAAGGACAAGGTAACAAGCCGCCGGAAATTCCCAACGCTAGTAGACTAGACCACTTCATGGAAGCGCCGTGAGGCGGTAAATGTGAATGCTCATGATGTGCATGGTCATGGTGATGATGCAAGCCGTGGCTGTGTTCATGGCTATGTACATGGTCATGTGAATGAGCAACCTGAGTCCCTTGCAATCGACTGATAAACAAATTCAGACCAATTACAGTTACCAGTACACCAGAGACTACGCTTAACCAAGGGTACAATTGCTCTGTCAAAATAAACTGGGATGTGCCAAGAGTGACCAGCCCCAGAGCAAATATGCCAGCAGTATGGGTAATCGTCATAATTAGCCCCAGGAATAAGGCATGTTGGGCATTACTACGGGAACCCACCAAATAAGCACCGACTATCGTTTTCCCATGACCAGGAGAGAGGGCGTGTAAACCACCCCATAAAAAGGCGATCGCTAGAGCTATTACAATAGTCAGGAAATTATGATTTTCCTGGGTAATTAGGCTAGTAAATACATCGTTGCTTCTTCCTGTCAAAGCATTATCTAAGCGGCTGGATGATTTAACAGATGGCGGAGGTGCTTGTTCACTCGATGTCAGAGACGGATTCAGTTTAAAGTCAATCCGACGCTGGTCGAGAGGGCTACTAAGTAACTCAGTGGGGTAATCTCTCAAACGGTTGGTAATACTCAAAGATGTGAAATTACCTTGAATAGGAACGCCATTTGCAGCCACAGTAATTTCACGCCAGCCCAAACGCTGTGGATAAAACCGATCTTCAAACTCGATTAATTGATTCGCGCCGACTAACTCCGTTGTCCCCTGAAAGTTACAACTTAGCCGCAGTGTAGATAATCCTCCGACACCTGGAGGGAATTCGACTGTTGATTTGATCAAAGACAGTGCTAAAGGCTGTTTATCGATCAACAGTTCCAGGTTTGAGTTGACTTCCTGGCATTTTTGATCTGGGTATTGAACTGTCTCTACAGGGTCAGCTTTGCGATCGCGATTAGTATCTAAATGATTAATCTCTTGAAAAGCCGGAATCTCTGCCATGTCTAGAACATAATCAATCCCCACACCATCGGTTGCTACCTGCACTCCTGCGTAGTGATTGATGGTAAAATTCCCTAGAGGATGGGCATCCGCCTCCGGCATCCAAAATAAACATATTGCGATGATTGCAATATTCCAAGCCAAGGAATGTAGCAGCTTTTTCATAAAGAACTCCCTATAGTTTTAGGAGTAGGAAAAGAGACAGAGGGTACTAAGTTAGCCAAGACTTGACGCGCTTGATCAGCATATTTGTGATGAAATTGAGGATTGAGGCTAACGGCTTGAGTTAATCGCTTGATTGCTTCCTCCCGCTTACCTAAGTGAAACGCAATCATCCCAGCATGGAATTGCAGCAAAGCATCCTCTGTTCCGAAGCGAGTTGCCCGTTGTGCTGCCTTTTGCGCTTCTTGCCATTCCCCATTAGCCGCAGCTGCCCAAGCCAAAGTATCCTCTGCATATACATCGTCTCGTACTGCTACTTCACTACGGGCAATTTGTAGCGCCTCTGGTAAGTGGATTTCATGTTCAGTGTAGTAAACTGCTAAAGCGCGATCGTAGATTCCTTTAACCTTGCTCAGGTAAGCTACTACCCCGATTAAATCTTCAGTTTCAGCTGCGCCTTCCCGATCTCCCAGAGCTATTTGAGCATCTGCTTTATACCCCAGCGTTTCTACCAACGGCATCAGTTCTATACCCTGGTTGGCGATATTTAGAGCATCCTGCCAGCGATGCTGTGCCGCATAGAGGCGGGCTAGTCCTGTAAACGCAGCTATATGCCGTGGAAACAGGTCAAAAGCTTCCCGATATCGCTGCTCAGATAAGGCAAAATCTCCGGCTGCAAAAGCCAGATCCCCAGTCCGCACATGAAACCAAGCACGAGTTTCGGCACTCGTTGTATAGAAAGAATCCATCTCCTGCATAGCCTCATCTAGCAGTTGCCGTGCGGAGGCTAGATTGCCAGTTAACTCTAAGTAACGAGCTAAAACCGCGTTATGACCAGAGTTCGATTCTTCCTGTGCAAGGTTCTGCAATAGTTGATGAGTTGCTTCATAATCACCCAACTCCATCTGAATGGATGCCTTGAGCGAGACAATATTGGGATTGTCAACAGATGAATTATTTAACACATCTAAAGCTGACCGAAACTGGTGTTGAGATAGTAAAGCTGATGCTAGGAGCATAGAAGAAATCTCATTATGGAGCGGCTGTAGCGCCAGGGATCTACGTGCCGCTTGTTCTGCTCGTAACACATCGTCTATATCTCCAATTTCTCGAAAGCGCCTCAAATATTGATCGGCTAACAGACGTAAAAATATTGAAGAATCGGGAGATTGGGCAACTTTCTGCTCATAGACGCTGATAATATGCGATCGCTCTAAATAATCGGGGAAGACTAAATCTGACTGCTTTCCTGGTAATATCTGCCTGGAATTTACAGTCAGCAGTTGCACAGCAGAGGAATATGTGCCTAACTTACCATTGGTGTAGCCTAAACTTAGCGCTTGTGTATCACAGGGTCTTAGTAAAACCAGTAGGCTAGTCAGCACTAACACCCATAGTATTTTTAGATGCATAAACCTTACAAAGGATTACCTAAATAAGGGAACTCAGAAAGAAAGTTAGCATTATTAGGCGCAACATTATCGCTAGTCAGCCCCGGAATTTGGCCTGTAGAAATACCTGTAACTGCATTACCAAAGACAACAGATGCTGTGACATCAATTACGTCATCTTTTGGTCTTCTACCACCAAAGTTGTTGGCTAACTGAGTCCCAAAATAACTACCGCTAGGTTTAGAAAGGTCAGCTTGGATCACATCAGGAATCGCCACTGAGATCACTGCATCGGCTATACCTTGAGGTCTACCGATCGCTTTGACAAAGGCTTGAATGAATTGGGATTGATTGCTAGCGTCTTTAGTTGGTGTCTGAAGATTACTATTATTATGAGCCTTAAAGTCCATAAAAAGTTCATTCAGGGCTGGAACTGCTAACCGCTCAATCTGAGCAAAATTCCCGTTTCTGAGTCTAGGAGTTTTAACACTAGTTGTCATCCAAGCACCAATCTTGCCTTTACCAAGCAGTTTCCTGGGTAGCTCGACAATAATTGAGTGGACATTGAATGGGGTAAAGAAGTCTTGTGCTTGTCCAGGTGGTCTGAAGGAAAGGACTTGGAACGGAGGACTTGGGTTAGGCTGTAAAAGATAATTGCGATCCGGGATGATTTTGAAGAACTGTTCCAAATCGAAAAAGAACGGGTCTTTGCGTGTCCCAACAAAGAACTTCATGCCATTATATGTGGCGAATGTTTGGTTGAGTTGCCCTGTCCAACTGACTGGAAGCAAAGCTGACTCTGTTCCTACTGTGGTTGGACGACATGGGCCGCGGACTGTGACAGTTTGCTGTGAGCCTTGACCATTTATATTGAATTGGAGTACGACATCTTCAATACTGTCGCCAGTGTTATCAATCTTGAATTGATAAAGAACATTTGGATCGAATGGTCTTTTTTCACCAGAAACGATCAGAGGGTCGAAATCCATCACTAAGACAACATTTTTGGGGTCTGTGGGACTCTCAAACACAAACAAATCTGTGAGATCCGCAGCAGTCAGCTTAGTGGCAAGAAAAGTTGTATCCTGGTGGTCTGAAGCCAAAGCTGTAGGGGTTGCATAGGTTAGGATTACGAGCAAAATAGCGACAAATGCCACTATGGGACGAAAAAAATGAGTCGCTTTAGTCCAATATAGCGATCGCTTGATGGAAAGAAATACCATATTTTGGACTGCTTTATCTATAAGTAACCTGCTTTCACTTGGTATAAAAGAGGTGATACTCCGAGCATTTATTCTCATGGTTGCCCTTCTTGAGGTGTTTAGCCTCTACTGTTGGTGTGGAAATAGCAAGTTGATTTGGATTTCAAAAAAGACTGCGGATATTACCGAAGCGCTTCACAGCTTATTTGCTCTTACTACTCACTTTCCAGACCAAAACTTGCTCATTTCTTGTTCACCCTTGTCTATATTGATTTTCAGCTAAGGAATAAAAATTCCTTTAACGGGTGACAAGGTGGCTCAAGAGTTCAAATGCAATTGCTGTGCTGCTCGATAATTTCGCGGCGTTTGTTTTGTCCATCGTTTGAAGGCACGATGAAAAGCGCTAGGTTCAGAAAAGCCAAGGAGAAATGCTACATCGTGAATCGATGTTTCCTGTTTCCGTAAGTACCGTAATGCAAGCTCTCTACGGGTTGTGTCTAGAAGTTGTTGGTAGGATGTATTCTCATTCTGCAATTCTCTTTGGAGTTGTCTCACACTCACCATCAAGCTACGAGCGATCGCCTCTATGGTGGGTACTTCTGCGTTTAATTGCTGAGTGATGGCTAATATGACTTTTTGAGGATAACTCTGCAACTGGTTTTGTGCATTCAGCATCGCTGTTGCGTGGCTTTCCAAGACAGAGAGCAGATGAGGA
The DNA here is from genome assembly GCF_963920895.1 of Anabaena sp. CCY 9613. Taxonomy (NCBI): domain Bacteria; kingdom Bacillati; phylum Cyanobacteriota; class Cyanophyceae; order Nostocales; family Nostocaceae; genus Anabaena; species Anabaena sp. CCY 9613. The sequence goes on along the minus strand of NZ_CAWUDE010000019.1, from coordinate 9,580 downwards.
TTTGCCGAGCGCACCGACCAGTTCAAACAGTTGGCATCGAAAATAATTCGATTCGTCGGTTGGGAAAACCGCACCGTTGTCTGAAAAATTCGCTCATGCTCAGAACAGTCTTCTGGACTGTTATGCTGAAACCAAACAGCAGTGGCTTCTAGGGGTTTTCCAGTGAGTTGCTGCGTGGCCGTCACCAGAGCTGCAAATGTACTTTCAATTGGCTGTCGCGGCTCATTGATGAGATAGTTTTTTAAGTTTTCCACAATTTCACAATCACAATGCACCCAAGGGTCTGAGACAGTATGGTGAATCGCCACTCCCTGACTAAAAAGACGGGTGTACTGGGAGAGTTTTTGCAAAACTTGCCCATAGGTTTGGCAATTCAGCAAGACGTAGCCAACAATACCAATGGCAGAAAGGTCGAAGGATTCCCCAATGTGCAAGCCCAAATGGCGATCGCCTGTTTGCTTGACCGCCTCTATCCATAAAGATTTAAGTACTTCTCCAGCAACTTGACGATCCGGGTTATCTAGCCAAGTTGGATCGATGTTAGCGGCGGTGTATAAGCGATTTATCTCGAATCCTTGCGCCGCCACATACTGCACAATGTCTCGCACAAGTGCAACTGAAAATCTAGCGTCCTGCATAAATTGGCATAACTAGTCAATTTTTTGGCATGGCGGGTCAATCCATACTTTAGCAGAAAGCCTTAACTTTGGACTATCAGCAATTGCATGAAACATAGCCACCGCAGATATTTATGATGACAAACCCAAATTTCTTAGCACAGCCAGAACTGATCGTGAATCCGGTGACTGGCGATCGCATGACCATCCTACAGCCATCACATCAAAATCATGGATCTGACGCCAAAATTTGCTTTGACTTACCTCCTGGAGCTAAAGGCAGCCCACTCCACTACCACACTGTCATGAATGAAACTTTTACTGTACTTCAGGGGTGTCTGGAAATGGAGGTGGGGCAAAAAGGCCATCGGCGCAGTCTGCAAGCAGGAGAAAGTTTAATAGTTCCGGCTCTGATGCACCATAGCTTTTGCAATACCTCCAATGATTGGGTCACATTTACTACAGAAAACCGACCCGCAGCAGGCTTTGAACGGTTTATTCGGGGGCTGTATGGGTTGGCGATTGATGGCAAAGTTAACGCTGAAGGAATGCCAAGCAATTTACTGCAATTGGCGATTTTATTAAAGCATTCAGACACCGTTCCAGTGGGTATATCGCCAATCCTATTTAACTCAGTCATTAACACATTGGTTTGGGTTGCTGGGGTGTTAAAAGTTGAGCGATCGCTTGCCAAGTATTGGCACAACAACACCTGATTATCGGCACAGGACTATTGTTAATTGCATTCATACCCTAAGGAGGAAACTTTAATGAGCCGCTTACAACTCATTCGCACCACCGGCATTCTCTTAATTTTTCTAGTGGTGCTGTCGAATATCCCTTACATCCTGCTAATTCAAACCTTTGAGTATGACGATATTCTCCGTCAGCCAGTTGATTATGTGTTGAATCAGTTTCACGCAGGCGGAGCAAGGCTAATTCTCACCTGGTTTACCTTTGGGTTAGCGGCTTTGTTGTTTCTCCCTGCTAGTCTTCTACTGCACAAAGTCCTTGAATGCGAAGATGCGCCCTATCTCACCACTGCAACATTTATGGGTGCTATTTCCGGTATCCTTCAGGCGGTGGGGTTAATGCGTTGGGTTTTTGTCGTTCCTCTGTTGGCAAACCTTTACACAGACACAACCGCCAGCACAGCTACACGCGAAGCACTAAGTGTGGTCTATCAGGCAGTACATCAGTACGGGGGTGTCGTGATAGGTGAATATTTGGGACAGACTTTACTAATTGGCTGGACTGTAGGAGTTGGCATGGCAATGCGATTCTCGCCACTGTTCAAATCTTGGGTTCCCTGGTGGGGTTTACTCACCACGCCACTTTTGCTGTTGGGGCAAAGTGAACTACTGGCAACGGTAATTCCCTCGATGCCTGTAGTAGAAGCTACTCCTGTAGGGTTCATCTTGTGGGAAATCTGGTTGCTAATAGTTGGGATCTCACTGCTACGAGTACCTCAAAAACGACTGGTTATTTTTAGCGACAATTTTTAATGCTTTTTTCGGTTTTCCAGACAAAAAAGCCACTGTAATCGCAAATTTCAGTGTTATACCTGAAGGCGATGCAATGGTATCAAAATGACAAGTCAAATTAATCACCCCAAATTCCCCCAGGCAGCCATGTCTGCCAGTAGACAAGAATTATCAGATTTACCCCTGAATGTCATTTCTGGAAAAATACCAGAAGATTTATATGGACATGTCTTTATTATTGCTCCCGTAGGCACAGTTGCTTCTGGTGGTTTACCGAACCCCAAAGGTACACACATTTTTAATGGTGATGGGATGATTTATCGCTTGGACTTGCAACCAGGACAAGTGACAGCGAAGACAAAATTAGCTCGTACCCCCTGCTACTACGCGGATCAGGCTACATTTGCTCATCCCGCCTATAGTGCTTATCAATTTCAGGATCATGGTTTACTGCGTTTCTCCTCTACCTTGGGTTTGCGAGATGAGGTAGATATTGCTTTTCTTTCTTTTCAAGCCCAAGATGAACAGCAAAGTCGGTTAATGATTACCTATGATGCCGGTCGTCCCTACGAAATTGATACCGCCAGTTTAGAAATCATCACTCCAGTAGGTGCAAATACTGAATGGCAACCGTTTCTGCCATTTTCTTATCCTTTTTCCCCAATTTTGAGTACCTCTCACCCAACTTTTGATGGTTACACCAACGAAGTCTTTTTAGTTAATTATGGGCGATCGCTCGTTAATTTCTTAGAAAGTGTACGTTTGATTAATGGGTTAGAGCAACTATCGTCAGAAATGGAAGCTTTACTTCAGGCGATCGCTCAACTCTTCCAGACACCCTGGGGATTAATTTACAAGTTTTCCCAAAGCCTCTGGCCAAAATTATTTGGTTGGATGGAACAGTGTTTAGGCATTTCCATGCCAGATTTTGTCTATCTGGTGCGGTGGGATGGAAAGGGTAAACTCCAGCGTTGGAAATTGCTACTACCAGATAATTCCCCAGTGCGAATTGAACAAAGTATGCACCAACTAGCAGTCACCCAAGACTACGTAGTTTTGATGGATACTTCTTTAAAAATTGGCCCCGAACAAATTCTCAATAACCCCATTCCTGACAGTCCCGAAACTGAACGTTTATTGCGAGTATTACTGACGCGATCGCAGTTGCCCAACTCCCCCATTTATATAGTACGTCGGGCTGACCTCCTAGCTACTACTGATACCGTTGTTGTTCGCCCCGCAGTCATTCCCCTAGAAACAGTACATTTCTTGACCGATTACGAAAACCCCGACGGTCAGATTACCTTACACGCAGCACATCTATGCGCCACAGATATTGGTGAATGGATTCGCCAATATGATGTCTGTAAATTCAACCCTAAAGAAGCCCCACCTCCATATCTGCGAGGAATGTTAGCCAATGGACAAATGGATATAGGTCGTTTAGGTCGCTATCGCATCAATGGTGAAACAGGGCAAATATTAGACTCTCAAATTATTTATGACATTCATCGTCATTGGGGAATAGGATTTTACGCCTACCAAGAACAACTTCCCTCTGGACTACCACCAAAAAAAATTGACAACATTTATTGGCAATCTCTAGGTTTCTGGCCAGAATTACTCACCGAATTTATCTATAACTTATATGCAGATTACCCGTATAGAGCCGTCACCCTCACAGAATTACTAGAAACATTACATCATCGCCCCTCTTCCTTATTCCGCATAGACACCATCAAAATGGAAGTAGCAGACGCTTACGATGCACCCCCTGGACACTTTATTAGTTCACCACAATTCGTCCCGCGTCTCAATAGTCATGGTAGCTCCACAGATGGTTATATAGTCTGCACAGTATTTTCCGGTAACAGCAACGAAATATGGGTCTTTTATGCCGACAACCTAGCCAAAGGCCCCATATGCAAACTAGGACATCCAGACCTCAACTTTGGCTTTACCATGCACACCGCCTGGTTACCTGCGATCGCCCCGCGCACCTCAAATTACCACATCCCCATAAAACAAGACTATCAACCCCTCATCACTCAAACCACCATACAACGCCTATTTGAAGAAGCCATTTATCCACACTTTCCAGAAACTAGGGAGTAAAACTACTTATCTCTTTATTCTTTCTTATTCTTTCTTTGTGCCTTTGCGCCTTTGCGCGAAAAAATTCACTATCTCAATCAACAACGCCAAAAAACATATGCCAAACACCCGTATTTGCATCATCGGAGCCGGAGCAGCAGGACTTTCCACAGCCTACTTCCTCAAAAAACAAGGTTATCAAAACGTCACCCTCCTAGAAAAAGCCGGCAGAGTCGGAGGACTGTGCTGTTCCATCACCCATAACTCCCGCTCCTTCGACTTAGGAGCCAACTACCTCACCCCCGCTTACAAACAAGTCCTGAAAATAGCCGAAGAAGTAGGCGCTAAATTATACAGCGAAGGGCCAGGACAAGTTTATAATCCTTTTAAATCCACACCAGGAAACCCTTATTACACCTCCATCCTGAAAGCCGTAACCGCCGGAACTGACCCAGTAACATTTTTGGCAGCCGTAGCGCGTTTTTGGTGGGAACGTCTTCATTTAGAACCAATTCTATCAATACCCGGATTTGCCGGCATCAGCCTGCATCCAGAACTAACTCAACCTTTTAGCAACTGGTTAGCACAGAAAGATTTAACTTGTTTAGAAACCTTGTTTGAACTTCCCATTACCAATTTTGGCTATGGCCCTTTGCAGGAAATTCCTACCGCCTACGCCCTAAAATACATCACCCCAGAAACCTTTGGCACTCTCATTAGTTATGGTGCAGACATGGGCTGTGGTTGGCCCAAACGATTTGTTGATGGCTTTCAACGTTTTTGGGAAAGAGTCGCTTGGGGGCTAAATGTGCGATTGAATATTGACATTCAGCAAATCCAACGTGGGGCTACCATACAGGTAACTTTTACAGAACAAGAACAAATTATTGACGAAATTAAGCCTCGAGAAGAAGTATTGGAATTTGATTATTTGGTGTTAGCTTGTCCCCTGACTCTAGATGTTCTCAACAAATTTTTAGATTTATCAACAACCGAAAAAGGCCTATTTGAGCAAATAATCCTCAACCCCTACAGTTTAACTACATACTTAATTCCCGATTTGCAAATGCCAACCCCTGTAACGAATGTGATTCCCGTAAATGCAGAGGGTAACCCTTGGTTTATTTCTCAACAATTTCTAGACAATGACCTCATTGCTTTCTACACCCGTCTTGACCGTGAAGGAAAACTCACCAAAAAAGACGTTATCCAAGGGATTCAAAAGACCCTAGAAAATTTGGGGGTGCAAGTAGATGATCATTATTACACCTATGATCAATGGCCTTACTTCCCCCATGTTTCATCTGAAGTGATGCAAGCAGGATTTTACGATCGCCTGGAGGCTTTACAAGGTCAACGCCAAACTTTTTACGTAGGTGGTTTGTTGAATTTTGAACTAGTAGAGACGATTGTGGAGTACTCCCAACATTTAGTCAAGAAAAACTTTTAGTCAGGTCTGAGTGCTGCTTAGGTAGTGTCCACCTGAATAAATTGGCAATCAAGCGACCAGTTCAATATGTCAGATATTCAGGGTGCAACGCAGGGGAAACGCACCTTATTTTCTAACAAAAACTAATAAGGATTTCAAAATCATTTATATAAGTGCAAAACTTGACAAAAAGATAAACAGAACAAATCAATTCTTTTGCTAAACAGTCAGGAAAAAGCGTTCTGCCGCGTAGGCGCAACCCGCCACAGGCATCGCTATGCAGAAAAATTTTTTGGTTTACTGTAAATAACACAACTCTTTTATTGGTTCGTGAGTCAGGCAAATTATGAAACTACATCAATTCGACAACATTCAGGAGTTCTGGCACTCCACTCAGGCTTACTTACTCCAGCATCAGGTAGAAAATAATGTTTTGCTCAGTATTTCGCATACCTTGTTGCATAACCCAGAACGTTATCTAGGCAAGCCTTATTTAGCAATTGTCCAAACAAGTGGTGAGATTGTGGCTGTTGCCATCCGCACCCCACCCCAAAAATTGATCCTATCCAAAGCCCAAAATATGGATGCCTTGCGGTTGATTGCTCAAGATTTGCGTCAAGAGCAACTGCCAGGAAGTATGGGACTGGCTTTTGAGGCAGAAATATTCTCGCAGACTTGGCAAGCCCTGACAGGACAATTCTATCAACGGTCGGTGGTAATGAAAATTTACCAATTAACGACAGTGCAAAGAGTCTCAACGGCCAGAGGATATCTTAGACTGGCAACTGAAGACGATCGCCCTGTTTTGATTAAGTGGCTTTCTGCATTTTTATCTGAGATAGATGAGGCGGTGAGCGAAGATGTCGAACACCAGGTAGATAATCGGTTGAAACAGCAGAATACTTATTTTTGGGTTGATAGCACTCCAGTTTCAGTTGCGTCTAGTAAACAAGTGTTACCTACAATTGGTCGGATCAATTTAGCTTATACACCACCAGAGTATCGTCGTAAAGGATATGCCACTGCCTGTGTTGCTGCATTAAGCCAAAAACTGCTAGACCAGGGATGCCGCCATTGTTTTCTGATAGCAGATTTAGCCAATCCCACAGCCAATCATATTTATCAAGCGATTGGGTATCGCCCCCAGGGCGATTGGCACGAATACTCATTCACCTCTAAGCAGTAAGCATAATAAAGCGATCACTTCCAGGCTTGGGAAATAAATCAAACCAGAAATATTAATTTTTTCATTAGCTATTAATCTTATTTGCCATTGAGAGTACTTTAGATGCGTTCGCCCTGGGGTGCAACACCTTGCACCCCTACTAAATTAATCTTGAGGAAACGTAATTCTGTTACCTTCTGGAGAGCTGGTTACCTTTCCTCCCAAGGCTTCAATTTCACTAATTGCTCGTTTACGAGTCCTTTCATCCACTTGATTATTTAAAACCATGACCCAGGCGGATATTTGCGTACTTCTCGTACTAGGATTTTGGCTTAAAAATCTCGCAGTTCCTTGGGAAGACTCAGCAACTAATTGACTTTCTTCATCTGAGAAATTACTAGCCCAATCAGATGCAGTAGTGAAAGATTGTTGGGCAGATTCAGTATTGGATGCAAATAATAACTCGTCAATTCCTTTATAACGCCACACATAATAAGACCTTTTGGGAACCCAGGGAGACAATGACTTTAAACCCTTTTCCATTAATCCTATTGAGCGTTCTGGCATCCCAGCATATATGGCAGTACTGCTAGAAAGACTCAAATAAGCAGCTAAAAATCTGGGGTCACGTTCTAGAATGACTTCAAAATACTCTGGACTCAGGCTATACCCTGTTTTTCCTCTAACTTCATCATCACCAAAGTACTGCAAATAACTCAAATAAACCCAATTGGCTATTAAGTTACCATACCCAAAACTGGGCATTTTCTTGAGCAAATTTAGGCGTAGACTTTCCGAGTGTAATTCTCTTTCGATAATCTCTAAGGACGGAGCTTGTTTGCTTCTTAGCAGGATTTGTAGTTGAGGAAATTGAATCAAGCTTACTCCCAACAGACAGAAACAGGCTACCAAAGGAGCCGCAACAGCTTGACGAGATAACAACATATTTAGCTAAATATTCTGATGTAAAGTCACCTCATTGTATTCAATATTACTTTTATTTAGTGGCAATTTTTGCCAAATTTAAAGCGCCGAAGGCTAGATAAAAATAGCGCCCAGGGCGCTGCTGACTCCAAAATATTTTGTTACTCAGGACTCAGCATCAGCGCGAGAAGTTGCCTGGAGGGCAACCCTCCTCGCCAACTTTAGTGACTCTGTACTATTTAAGCGCTACCTGTAAAGGCAACTTCGGGAAACTTCAACTGAGCTTCTGCCATCGGGCGTCTTCTGCCTTCTTCTTGCCAGTAGTTGATGACTTCTGTGGCTTTATTCAGCAATTCGACGCGATCTAGGTCAGTAATCCAATGTTTGGATTCGAGTTCTTTTTTTAACTCTTCCCAGGCATCATTTCTGGGCCAGAAAAAGTACTTAGTCAAAGGACTTGTGCCTTTGCCGACAACTTGATCAACTGCTAGGGCGACGTTTTCGTCTAACCACAGGATTTTCAGAATAAATTGGGTCAATCACACCTCCAGGGAGTGTTAAGGCATTACTTACTTAAGTTGAGCGAACTGACTTGTCAGTGCTGGTGCGATCGCATGAGTGGAAATTAAGTCCACTGTACGTGCTTTGCGATCGCTTATTTTAACGCAATACCTCACCCAATGACCAAAGAATTGGGATACTAATACTATCAATGCGGCTAACATGCCCAATATTCCGCATGTAAAATCCTCAGCTTTCTTGGTTGGGGAGGGGTCAACAAATAATAAAATAGAAGTTAAACTGCCTCATTCCTATGACTCAACAACTTACAACACCGGCCATCGTCGTGTTCGATATTGATGGCGTTGTCCGCGATGTCGGTGGTTCCTATCGTCGAGCGCTGGCAGATACAGTCGAGTATTTTACCAACAAAGCCTACCGTCCCACATCGCCAGACATTGACCAGTTAAAGTCTGAAGGCATCTGGAATAATGATTGGGAAGCTTCCCAGGAATTAATTTACCGCTACTTTCAATCTCAAGGAATATCCCGCGAAGAATTGCAATTAGATTACAGCACTATTGTTGCCTTTTTTCAATCTCGTTACCGAGGCCTAGACCCAAACAATTGGACAGGGTATATCTGTAATGAACCTTTATTATTACAACCTAGCTATTTAGAAAAACTGACACAGGCTGGAATTTCCTGGGGATTTTTCAGTGGTGCTACTCGTGGTTCTGCTACCTATGTTTTGCAAACACGTCTAGGCTTGCAGTCGCCAGTATTAATTGCCATGGAAGATGCGCCAGGTAAACCAGACCCCACAGGACTTTTTGATACCGTGGGTCTATTAGAAGATGGACTAGATAACACACCAGCAGTTATCTATGTGGGAGATACTGTGGCTGATATGTACACCGTCGTTAAAGCGCGAGAAATTAATCCTCAACGCACTTGGATTGGTGTAGGAGTGTTACCACCTCATGTCCAAGAAACAACAGCCCGTAGTGATGCTTATGGCGAATCGCTCATGAAAGCAGGAGCAGCAGTAGTTTTAAATAATGTCGAACAATTAAATCCAGCCAAAATACAGGAATTGTTGTGAGGAGTGAGGAAAAGGGAACTGACCAAATTTTTCCTGTTGCTAATAAAGCCAAGATTTAAATAGACGACTCACCCAAGGCATGACTATATAAGTCAACAATCCCACCATGATCGCAGAAAAGATTAATGAAATCAGCAAAGGAGGTAAGCCGCGAAGCATGGGGGTTAAAAACGTATTCAACAAATTAATCAATACATATACCACGCCCGAATGGCACTAAGAAAAGCGGAAAGGTATGCAGGATAAGGACTACAGCTTTTA
>NZ_CAWUDE010000018.1:0-115756 GCF_963920895.1 Anabaena sp. CCY 9613 | reverse complement strand
TTGTCGTCAACAGGGTCGCACCGTCTACCATATTCATTGGGAGACCTCCAGGAATGGTTCCGTTACCTTTATCTTGTGCTTTCCTCTTCTTTTTTGCTACTCCCTCTCTCATAAGGCGCAAATTTATATGCAGTGTGTTGATGCAAAAATCCCACGAATGTTCATGAACAAGCGTGGGAGTCTTAACATCTTTGTGACTTCAAGTATATTTTAACTAAACCTTAGCTTCTAAAGACTTAAGTAACTCAGTATTCACACCAGACTCGCGAGTGAGGGCAATTTTGCCAGTACGAGCGATTTCCCTTAGACCAAATTTTTGTAACACTTGAACAATCGCGACCATTTTACCAGGATCTCCTACAACTTCTAGAGTAAGAGAATCTTCTGCCACATCGACCACTCGTGCCCGAAAAATCTGAGCTAATTCGACCACTTCTGAGCGGTTGCTACTAGTAGCATTCACCTTCAGCAGCATCAATTCTCGCTCTACGCATGGAGTTTCGGTAATATCCTGTACCTTAAGGACATTGACCAATTTGTATAGTTGCTTGGTAAGTTGCTCAATCACGCGATCATCACCAGGTACAATCATCGTAATTCGAGAAACTCCGCCTTGTTCGGCTGGGCCAACAGCAAGGCTTTCTATATTGAAGCCGCGACGCGCAAATAAACTAGAAATGCGGGATAGAACACCCGCCTCATCTTCTACTAGAACTGAAAGGGTATGTTTCATCTTCGCCAAAACAGGCTCAGGTAGTATGTTACTAATATAAAAACTAGTAAATCACTGCCTTACACGTACTGCTCTAAATTGCTAAATTATGGTCTAAGTTTCCATTTTAAACTTAATACCTGCATTCATTACAAACTTTCAAGAAAAGTTATGAACAAATCATACTGAAAGTATAAGTCTGTGTGAGTGCATATCTTTTCGTCGACAGATGCGCGTTATTTCTAAAGCTTTTATTCTACAGATGTGATGAGTATTTCATGAAACTAGGAGAAAAGTTAGTATGAGTTGGTTAAAAAGACTATTTGGATTAAACAAACCCAAAAATGCACAAGTTAATCCTCAACCGCAGCCAGTACCACAAGCTTCTACTACTAGTACTAGTGCTGCACCTGCTGCTACGCAATCAATTCCACCAGAGCGTTTAGGATTGAATGGAGAATACGACCAAAGTGGTTTAGCCAAGCGAGTAGCATTAGCTTTTGATGAAGATCCACAACTGGATGATATTAGTACTCTTTGGGTTGCTCAAACAAGCAGCACTGTGGTTCTAAAAGGACAAGTTCCCAGTCAAACAGTTCTCAACAAGATGATTTCTGTGGCGCGTTCAGTTCATGGCGCTACAAATGTGGATACTAACCAGGTGACTGTGGGTTAAGTACTTCAATTACCCAAATCCTTCATCCCAGAAGACAATCGGATGTTGCTGCTAGAGAAAAGATAGCCTTGGTGGAATGAGGTTATTGGGTATTTAACAGTTTCTTAATTTAGATGAGGTACACCTAGTCTCTAGCCTCTAGCCTCAACCAGATGTACCTCATAAAATGAGAAATGCTTGATCTTATAGGAATTACGCAAAATTTAGGTAATTACGTCATTAAGAGCAATAGCGAAGTAATCACCTAAAACTCTGGGATTGCTAGAGCCTCCGGTACGCTACGCAAACCCTTTTGGCTTGCCTAAGTCCTAAGTCCTGTTTTACTTTTTCAAAACCACGTGGAAGGAATTTAAATATCCGTTAATAGTTCTAGTCAAAGTCTGCTGCTGTTTTCTACTTGTAATGGCCATTACTTGATACAAACGTCCCTCGGCAACGTACATCCTGCTTCTGGTAATTTTACCGCCTGTGTTAACATACACAATTTCTTTACCAGGATGACCATTGGAACTACGAATGTCACGCTGACTAATTAAGTTACTTTTCGTAGTTTTTAAGGCCATATCCCTAGCATTATTGAGTATTGTTTGGGGATTGGTCATTTGTCCGTAACTGTAAGGAAAGTCATTATAGACAACCACATAGGCAACTTCTTGCTTTGGCGGTTGGGCAACAAACATTTCTAAATTAATTTCCCCCATGTAGGTTTTTTGGGTTTCACTATTTCTCTCTGGCTGGCCTGGCATCAAAATAGAAAAGCGCCCGTCTGGGGGCGTGAAAGATTTCCATTGTGGCTGTACGGGTTGAGTAGCAGTTGGTTTGGCAGCAGAAACTGGACGTTGGGGTTGACGTGCTTCGACTAGGACAGATTCACCACAAATCATAGTGGCGGTAATGAGTGGTAACAAGTCTCTAAAGGTCATAATTTTAGCTATCACAGATGCAGAATTACTGATGATGTCAGCTGTTCACTCTAGCAGAGTAAACAGCTGGAAAATCCAATCTAACCTACTTACAAAATTCTTGTACTAACTCATTAAACAGCAGCTTGACTGCTTTGACAGATGTGCGCGATCGCACTAATTGAACTGGTCTATCTAAGGCTTTTTGAGTATCTAAGTAATCGCCTAAGATTTTGCCGATCTTACTTTGTGGCCGCGTACTGCGCGACTCAATTGGGTCAATATCGATGTAACGCTCAAGTGCTTTAAAATCCCGATACCCGGTGATTTTCTTGATTTTGTAAGGGTCAATCCCGTTACGGTGCAGCTTAGTAATGAAACTCCGGCGTGAGGTGTGGGTACTAATTCCCTTACTAGCAAAACCAGCTTGTTCACAGGCCCGTTTGAGAATGTCATAAGCATTGCGCCAGGTTAGGGAGTATTCAGTTTTGGCAGAAAGACTCAAATAGCAAGTAAACCGTTGAGGTAGGCACAACGAATAGAGAGAATTTGATTAACACTCTCAACATTCCACTGTGGGCAATTAATCCACTGGGGACTATAACCTAGTAGCGCATAAGGCCGCACCAATTAATCCCACTTGTTGATTGAGAATAATATATACGGGTATTTCTTCCAGTAGGGGACGCATCCTACCTTTTTGGCTAAAGTTCAAAAGAAAACTACCGTTTTGCAGCAGTGGTAAGATTTTGGGCGCAATGCCACCAGCAATATATAAGCCGCCATAAGGTAAGAATTTTAGGGCGAGATTGCCGGCTTCTGCACCGTAAATGTCTACAAATAATTGCAAAGTTTGTACCGATAGGCGATCGCTTCCTTGGATAGCTGCTCTACCTATGGCTGCACCAGGATCAACGCTTTTTTCATGTCCGGCTTCTTGTTCCCAGGTTCTGACTACTTGAGCAATTTCTGGTGATTCCGCGCCTATTTTGCGGTCACGTAAAAATTGGTAAATGGCTACAACTCCCTGTCCCGAAACTACTCTTTCCACCGAAACACGCTGAATATCATGTTTATCCAGCAGGTATTTTAATAGCTGAAATTCCAGCTCACTACGGGGGGCGAAATCGGCGTGTCCACCTTCGGAGGGAAAAACTTGATAGTAGTTGCCCTGTTTAATTAAAAATCCTTGTCCTAAACCAGTACCAGCACCAATAATGGCAATAGGCGCTTCGAGTTTGTGTTTGCCAGGTTGCAAAGTTAGCAAGTCTTGTTTACTTAACCCGAAAATGCCATAACCTACAGCTGCAAAGTCATTAATTAGGGAAATGGCTTCAATACCTAATTCTTGTTGCAAACGTTGGGTATCTAGATACCAAGCTAAATTTGTGAGTTTGGCAGTATTATTTACCACTGGCCCGGCGATCGCAAAACAAGCTTTTTGTGGTACTGGTGTATTAGCTTTGACCAAAAACTGCTGCACTAACGGTACTAAATCAGGAAAATCCCCACTCCGGTAAGTTTCTTCATAAAGAGTACGTAATTCTAGTGAATCTGAGGCTTCCACCAGGCGCAAAATAGTTTTCGTACCGCCGATGTCTCCTGCTAGTAACAAGGTCATACAACTTAATTAGAGAATTAATTACTTTTTCTGTAGCTTAAACCCAGGATGCTACCAGTCATGATTTAAAATCCCAATTAAGGATTTAAGCAAATCGAATCACTTCCTCGATCTGTGTCAAATGAGAAGTATCTCCCTTTAGTTCTAGCAACCATTCAGGGCCTTGGCGCACGACTTTCACTAGGGAACATAAAGAAGCCTTCACCTCTGTTTTAGCAATTTCTCCTACTAGCCCCATTGCTGCCCCTAGTACAGATGCACCATGTGCTACTAGCAAGATATTCTGGGGATAGCATTCAGTAGCTAAACATCTCGCAGTTTGGGCAGAACGTTCTCGTACTTTTTCATGAGTTTCCGGATATTGCGCCGCGATTCTTGATGTGTAGCTAAGATCTATTCTGGGGAATAATTCTGCTAATGCTGGAATTGACAATCTTTCTGGTTCTTCTGACATCCAAGCGGGATTTAGCCACTCACTTAAACCTGTTTCCAGTTGAATGGGTAGATCGAGAACTTCGGCAACGGCGCTGGCAGTTTGTACAGTTCGCAGAAATGGCGAAGCAAAAATATGAGAAATTTTTTCTGTTTGCAAGCGTTGAGCTAACTGCTGGGCCTGCACCATGCCATCCTCAGACAGAGGAGGATCGTAACGTCGTTTTGCGGTGAGAAACCAATCAGGGTTTACGAAATCGAGGCGGTTGGCGTGTCTTGCGATCCAGACTATTTGATTCATAAGCTCAATTATTTAGGCGAATTACATTCGCATCTACATCAGAATATCTAGACTGAAAAACGGGGTTGCAAATCTAATATATTACGAAATGTGTAATGAATTGTAATATTTTAATTTATCTGCTCTCTATTCCCTATCTCCACGAAAGAATTTAATTTTGCCTAACTACTTATTGATACATAACATTTGATTACCATGCTTTTGAAATTCATAAGGAACTTGCTGAATTTTTACTGAATATCCCCGTTGTTGTAGTTCATTCATCACTGGTTGTAGCCAGGGAGATAATTCACCAGATAATGTTAATAAGGGAAATATGCGTACTTCTTTAGCAACTCGGCACATCTCTACAATAGATGCTAAGTGAAAGTCTACGGATAATTGCTCAGAATAAGTAAATAATAAGTGGGAACACAAAGCTAAATCAAATTGATTTGATGAAAAAGATAAGACGGGTAATTCATCAGTTAAATAACGCCTTTGATTAATCCCCAAGGGAAAATCTTGCAAAAATTTATTCATCGCCGCCATGCGAATTTCACCCATCATTTTTGGTGATGGAATATTCTGCCAAACATAGCATTCTTTATTAGCTGTGACACCTTGTATAACTGTTTCATAAGTATCTTGAATGCGTTGAGAAATTTCATCTGCTGTGAATTGATAAACAGGGTCACAGGAAATAACTTGATAGCCTTGAAGTGTCATTTCCACATTAAAACTAGCAGGGCCGCCAGCACAATCAAGAATATTTAAGTTGAGTTCTTCAGGAGTTAAATCAAACATCTGGATGTATTCCTGCATGGAACGTCCCCAGGGAATGACACTTTCTAATTTAAAACCCATGAGTATAAACCTTGATCATTGATAATGCTTTGTATATTGATGGAATACACTACTCTAGCCTAAGCGCCTCTAGCCCCTTGTCAAATTGTTCCATAAAACGACGGTCAATCCAATCTTTCCAGCACCAGACTAATGGGTGAGGTGGTGAAGTAAAAATTCCTTTGGTGGCGATCGCGCGTTGATCGCCAGTACCAATTAAACTTAAATATTGTTGCTGTGGTCTATAGGGTTTAAGGGATTTGCCTAATACAACCCTTTGCAAGTTCTCAAACAGTGGTTTACCTTGGCGAACAGCAAATACCCCAGCTTTGGGACGAGGATGATTAACCATTGTGGCAATGTCCCCCGCAGCAAATACTTCTGGGTGGGTTTGTGATTGTAATGCATCATTTACCAAAATAAAGCCTGCTTCATCAGTACCTAGTCCTGTACTTTTTAACCATTGCGGTGCTGATGCTTGTGTTACCCAAAAAATTTTATGGCATTCTACTACTAACCCAGATTCACTTTTAATATCAAATGTTGCTAATGTTTGATTAAGATTTTTGTGCGGTGCAATTTGGCATACACTTTCTCCTAAATATAAATTGATCCCGCGATTACTTAAAATTTTCTGAAATTGTCGTTGTACTGATTGATGATAATTAGGCAAAAGTACATCATGGCGCTGGAATAAATTAATTTTGATGTTATGAATTGGTTGTTGATTTTGTACCAAAATCTGCTGTAAATGTGATTGCATCGACAATGCTAATTCCACCCCACCAGCACCACCTCCTACAATTGCAATATTCAGAGGTTTTTGCTGGTTTTTGGCGAAATTCTCTAATAGCTGATACCAGTGTTCTAATAGTTGTGGTACTGGTTTGGCAGCAATTGCATATTCTTTGGCACCTGATACTGATATTGTGGCTGGAGTGCTACCAATGTCAATAGATAAAACATCAAAATCTACGGCAGAATGATTAGCACAAATTACTTTGCGATGTTTTAAATCCAGCCCCACTGCTCTATCAAGATATAACTGTGCTTGAGCAAATTTAGCCAATTTTTGTAAATTAATATGACACTCATCATGGCTATACAATCCTGCGATGTGTCCTGGTAACATCCCCGAGTAAGGTGTGTCTAAAGTTGGAGTAATCAAAGTCACACGTATTCCGGGGATCTGTTTCATCCCCCACATTTTTAACACAATGGCATGGCTGTGTCCGCCACCAATTAACACTAAATCTTTATTGAGAGACAATTTGTTTTGTTGCATATGTATATTATTTTCTATAGATTGGCACGAGATAAATAACTATTTATTCAAGAATGTATAGAGTTAATGCATGAAATTATACTAACACTCAAAAAGGATAATTTATCTCCATAAAAATAAGGGTTATATTTTCTATCTTCACAACGGAAAAATCATTATATTTACTCATGATTAAATTTCTCAATCTAGAGACAATAACATATATCAATAAAATAATCATAATTATTGGCATTTATGTTGACCGCAATTATTAATACTTATCACTCTGTAAAAAATCAGTTAACAAATCATCAAATATCATTAACAGAAATCTTGCTAGGGATAGATTCTTACCAAAAAATAAGGGTGAATATTCTATTTCCGGATTGGCACCAGCGCTTAATTGCAGCTAGAGAAGCTCTAAATCATCAAAAAACAGATAACAGGCTAGCGATAATTTATGATTTAGAGGAAATTGCTCTAGCTTGCCCCAAATATTGCTGGCAAATTATGGAAATTCTGACTAATTTTGTCAGAAATCATACTATTTACATTAATCAAGTTGAGTGTAATAGCAATTTATCACCAAAAATTTCTCCAGAGATTCAAGGTGCTTTGACGGTTATTGGTAGAAGAGATACGACGCAAGACCAAGAAAACGAACTGCTGGATTTGAGCTACACAAATATGCGGGGGGTTAATCTCAATCAAGCAAATTTACAACTCACAAATCTCTATCACGTGGATCTCTCCCAAGCTAATTTGACTGGGGTGAATTTGTCTGGAGCAGTTCTCAGTGCAGCGAATCTGGCTGGAGCTAACCTCTGTGGTGCTAATCTTCAGGGGGCGATTCTCAGTGCAGCGAATCTGGCTGGGGCTAACCTCTGTGGTGCTAATCTTCAGGGGACAAATTTATATCTAGCAAATCTACAAGGAGCAAATCTCAGGGATACCAGGCTCCAAGGAGCAAATCTCCGAGAAGCTAATTTGGCTTTAACTGATGTGAGGAGTTTTGATGCATAAAGCCCCTTTAAAGCGAACTGACAAGATTGATCTCAAAATAATCAGTAATGTTATATTTGATGCCATTTTATGGAAAAAAGCAGTATTAATTAAGTCTTGGGATGTATATTCAAAAATTAAATATTATGGTGGATATTCAAACTATCAGCTAAATGGTATAGTTATGTTATTACTTTCTAAGTAATAACTCTGTGTAGTAAGGAATATTACTGCTATGTCTGCTAATAAGACAGACACATTCTGGCGTTGGTTGATAGCTATAACAGTTGTATTTGTACTATCACTAACTTTAATTGCCTTTGTTTCGTCCTATTTTGAGGAATTAACAACTGCTCAACAAATACAGTATAGAAATCAGTTATTAACTAGTACTGCCATAATTTTTTTGGGGTTGGCAATATTAATTAATGCCTATTATGCGGCCAAACGTGCGGATAATCTGCAAAAAAAGGCTTCAGCAGAAATTCTTCAATGGAGACTGGCTGCTGAAAAAAGTAATGAAATCAGCATTCAAAATTCCCAAATTACTCAAGATAAGATGCTGATCGAATGCTTTATGGGAGCTATTACCCAGTTAGGTCATGACAAGATTGAAACCCGAACAGGTGCAATTTATATCTTAGAAAGAGTCGCCCAGGATTTTCCCAAAGAACATTGGACAATTATGGAAATCCTGACGGCTTTTGTGCGAGAAAATGCTCCTATTCAACCTGAGGATGAGCAACAAAGACTGGAATACCTACAGCCTAGAAATTTAGATAGGCCCAAAAGTGGGGTGTATCGTAAACAAAAGTTAGAATCGGACACCCGTAAAGCATTACCCAAAATTCGGCGGGATATTCAAGCTGCTTTGACTGTCATTGGTAGGCGTAATTCCTTAATAGAAGAGGGCAATCAAAAGCTAGATTTACGGAATACAGACATCCGGCGAGCTGATTTGTTGGGTGCTAACTTAGAAAAAGCTGACCTGCGTGGCTCTAATTTGTGTGGAGCCGACTTGCGGGCCTCATTTTTGTGTGGGGCTAACCTCGATGGTGCTAACTTGGCTGGCTGTATTCTTTATGAAGCCAACTTGCTAAAAGCAAATTTGAATCGAGCCAACTTATGTTGGGCAAATTTAAATCGAGCCAACCTCTCTAGCGCAAATCTCCGAGGAGCTAATCTTTTAGGTGCAAGTCTGCGTGCAGCTAACCTCTGTGGGGCCAACCTTTATAAAGCCAATTTGCAACAAGCAACATTAAAAGTTGCTAATCTCTCTGGAGCCAAATTGTTTTTAGCTAACTTGCAGTGGACAAAACTTGGTAAAGCTAATTTGCAACTTGCAGGTTTAATTGGGGCTAACCTCCAAGGCGCAAACCTTAATGGAGCCAACCTTTCTGGGGCTAACTTGAATGCTGCTAAACTTCAACAAACAGAAATCTTTTTTGCCAATCTCACTGAAGCTAGTTTTGCTGAAGCTGACTTAGATAAAGCCAACCTTATGGGGTCAGATTTACATCGGGCTAATCTCTATCAAGCTAATTTTTCTGGAACTAACCTGATGGGGGCTAACCTGTGTGATGCTAACTTTTGTGATGTCAAACTAGAAGGTGCGATTTTGACAGGGGCAAAAAATGTAGAATTACAACAAATTAAGATGGCGTTAGGCGATCGCACAACTCGTCTACCTGATTATTTAGAAACTCCCATCGATTGGCGACAATCTGGATAATGGGATGTATTATTAATCAACTCTTTGGGTGCATTTTACCAGTTTTTACAATTATTTCTTTACTCGTACCTCACTTTAGTGAGAAATACTCTATTAACAATGCTCTTTAAGCTAGTTATAAGAGAATTTAATAACTATAAACTTTTATTGATTAATTCATAAAGAAATCTAAGGAAACTGACAAGGGATTCACTACTGATTATATAAAGTCTATAAAGGAGTGAATGGAAGTTAGATTAGCATTTTGTTTAGTCTGATGTAACTGATGGACTTAATTAAATTTCCGCGATTATTTACCACATAATTCAGTCTACATCAATTTCTTACTCTTTTGAATAATCAAGAAATCCTATGTATCAACCATCTTTTTCGGCTGATGATTTGCCATCCCAAAAAACAATGCAAATTAGTGGAGTCTGGCTGAGTCAACTAGAAGAAGCAACAAAAAAATGCTTTTTCTTAACTTGCAAACGCCGGGTAAGGACTTTATTATCTAGTTGTCACTGGTATTTCAAAGTTAATAGTGGCATTCTGATGTTAGTTATGGTGTGCCATGACATTAATACTTATCAGCGAATTATGACAACTGTTCCTTATTTAGCCGACAAGTTAAAACTATTCGCTAACCAAGCGAAAATTAGTATCAGTTCTCCCATTAATCAAGGTATTCCCTGGATGGTCAATATAGATGAAATTGCTTCTGGAGAAGATGCGTCCAGTGCATAAATATCATGGCTGTGGCAAAAGTGTAAGCGATCGCCTGACCATGCGATCGCCTTTGCTTTTTTATTCGGTGTGGAACTGTGGAGAAATTCAGCTATTGATTCACTTCTTGCAATCTTGAAGTTTCCAACCTATCCATCCACTTTTGTAAATAGACCCGATTAGCAGTTTTTTCAGATTGATCTTGAGTGTCTATAGGATAAGGCATCAGTCCTAAAATCGCTGCTGTAGTCACACAAAACATAGATTTTTGGAAACTTACGCAAATTTGGACTCGCAAATCATCTTCACCCCGAAGACTACGACGATAAACATTATGTAAATAATCTGGCAGATAATGACGCATATCTTGCATTAACAAGGTAGGAGGAATACCTGCACCACCTATAGGCAAAGGATCTGCATAAAGTGCGCCATACTGAAATCGGGCTTGGTCTGGGGAAATTTGATATGCTTGGGCATTGTATGAAACTGTACCGTGAAAAGGGGTTCCGCGAAAGAATACTGCCTCTACATAAGGTACTGCTGTATCGGCCAGGAAGGTCAAGCCCACTGATTTGGGAATAATATCGTATACTTTATCTTTAATTTTGACACTATAAGTAATAGGCCTTAAAGCATCTGCCACCAAAGCTAATTTGATATGATCTACAACTTGAGGAATAGTTTTAATTTCGCCTTTGTCGTAGCGGTCTGATAAACTCAGGAACATATCAGCCATTACCCGCCAAAATTGTCCCAAACCAGTGTAGTAGGCAGAGACACGCAACATTTCCGTTAAAAAGTCGGGAAATAGCTGATTCATTCCCATCATCATGGGATTATTTGGAAATTTTGCTTTAATAACCGCTTGCGCTCTTTCTTGAAATTCTGGTGTATCTAAATATTTATCTAAACCGCCGCCACCGTGCCACATCATGGCTTTCATACAATATTCGGCATATTCAAAATTGATTCTGTCATGCCACCAGTGACGTAATAATTTTGGAAATGTTATTTCGCCATTAAAGTATTTAAAAAAGGGAAAAAATACTAAAAATTGATTTTCTGCAATATATATAAGATTTTTAGAATAGGCATCTAAAACTACTCCATAGCTTTTTAGTATGCCAACTACTTCCAGTACGTTATCTGGATTATCAGGAAGTAATGCACCACCATTCAGCAGTCTGTCAATATATTCAGCTAAAGGGTGATTAGCAGGTTTTTTTTTCTTCATAGTTACCATTAGACATCTCCAAAAATTATAGGTATTGGGATTGGGTATTGATTTATAGAAAAATTTTTTCCTAGTCCCCACTCCCTAGCACCTAGTCCCTAGCCCCTAGCCCCTTTGCTTTATCCAACGCCACCGCAACCACAACATTTTGGGTATTCACCATTGCTGTAATTGTCGGTTCAGTCCAACGTACTAACCAAGCGGGTTGGATGCCGTAAATTACAATCAATACTGCTAATATCATCGCAGGCAGGCGATCGCTCCAAAAGACACGGGGTAAGTTGGTGACTTGTGCTGACAACCGGCCAAAAAAGGCCCGATTCATCAAAATTAAGAAGTAAACAGCAGTTAAGCCTGTCCCCAGCATGGATAACAATGTTTGCACTGGAAATACGGGGAAACTGCCGCGAAACACGATAAATTCGGAAATAAACCCGACCATTCCGGGGATACCAGCGCTGGCCATTACGCCTAAAACCATTAAGCTACCAATTACTGGTAAACCTCGTTCTGGGTTCAGTAGTCCTTGAATTACATCTAAATCACGGCTACCAGCTTTTTTGTAAACAACCCCCACCAGCAAAAATAGCAGCGCCGAAATCAAGCCGTGGCTAATCATTTGCATGACTGCACCCAAGGTACTTAAAGGTGTGGCCGCCGCCGCCGCTAACAGCACGTAACCCATGTGTCCAATGGAACTGTACGCCACCATTTTTTTCATATCGGTTTGGGCGATCGCACAGGATGAGCCAAATAGTACACTGACTACAGCCCAAGTTGCTAACCAAGGGGCTAAATAACCCCAAGCTTCCGGCAATAAGTTCATACCAAATCGCAGTAAGCCATAAGTACCCAACTTCAACAACACCCCAGCCAAAAGTACAGAAATGGGTGTGGAAGCTTCTACGTGGGCATCGGGTAACCAAGTATGAAAGGGCACCAAGGGAATTTTAATGCCAAAACCTACTAAAATTCCTGCTAGCAATAACAGCTGTGTTGCCAAAGGCAGAGTTGTGGTATTTAAGGTGGCTAAGGAAAAGCTAGGAGAACCACTCAGCCACACCATACCCAGGAAACTTGCCAAAATTAAGATGCCGGAAAAGGCAGTATAAATGAGAAATTTCGTGGCTGCATAACCCCGTTTTTCACCACCCCAAATGGCAATCAACAAATACAGAGGTATCAGTTCTAGTTCATAAAACAGGAAAAATAATAGTAAATCCTGTGCTAGGAAAGCTCCTGTAACACCCACACTTAACAGTAGTACCAGGGAATAATAAAACCTCGGACGTTGAAGAGATGAATCGCTGCTGTAAATGGCAATGCAGGTTAACAATCCATTTAAAAGTAACAACGGTAAAGATAAGCCATCTATTCCTAAATTGTAATTTAAGCCCAAGGAATCTACCCAGGGAATAAATTCACTAAACTGTTGGCTAACTTCTCCCGGCGTGAACTTAATGGCTAATAAAACTGTCCACAAGAAAGTAATACTGGCAAATAGCAAAGCCACTCTCCGAGCCAGGTGACCACTAATGTTAGAGGGCCAAAAACCGATTAAAGCTGCACCCAACAATGGCAGCAAAATTAACGCACTCAGCATAGACAGAACTAGGTAAAGGGAGGGGAGGGGGGAGGGAGCAGGGGGAAGAAAACAAATATTATTTGTGTAAATTGAGTAATTTAATTTTTGGAGGTCACTAAATGCTTACTCAGCATGGGCTAAGACCTCGCTACCTGCTTCAGCCTCTTTAAAACGGTAATTTATCTAATAATCCTAATGACCAACTAATGAAAAATCCCAAGACGCTGATTACCACTAGGATGGTTAACATGTACCCTTGGGACTGACCAGAAATACTGTATTTTAAACTTTGTCCACTGAAAATTGTGGCGAATCCCACCAAGTTCACTAGACCGTCAACTAGATAGCGATCGCTCCAAGCCGATATCCTTGATAACAGTGCTACTGCGTTGACTATTGTCAGCATATATATTCTGTCAATGTAAAAATCATAACCCAACAAGTCCTGCATAAATCGCCATGCCAAGATTCTGGATCTCGACCAGGCTTTATGCAAATACATTGTCGAACCTATAATTACACCTATGACTGTAGAAGCCAGAAGGGCAAACAATACGTATGAATCCAGGCTTTCCCAATTCGGCAGCAGATACCATTGCTGTAGCATCAAGGGTAATAATAAACTCACCACAGTCAGTGAAACCATTGGCAATGCCATTTGCCAACCAACTTCCGGGGCGCGGCGGGTCTTTTGTTGTGGGTTACCCCAAAATATTAATCTAAATACCCGCGTCAAGTTCAAGGCTGTCAAGCCGTTGACCAGTACTAAAACGGCAATGACCCAAGGACTCACATGCACTAAACCGTCAGCCCATGCCAGCATTGCCCAGAAGCTTCCTAGTGGTAGCAGTGTTACCATGCCCGCAGAACCCACGACAAAGGCTGTGGTAGTAGCTGGCATCCTTGACCAAAGACCACCCATTTCTGTTAAGTCTTGGGTGCTAGTGGTGTAAATCACTGAACCAGAACTCATGAATAATAATGCTTTAGCGATCGCATGAGTTAATAACAGCATTAAGGCGACACCACCTTGTTCTAACCCCACCGCTAAAAAGACTAAACCCATATATGCACTGGTGGAATGAGACAGCGATCGCTTGATATCAATTTGCGCTAGGGATACTAATGTTGCTCCTACGGCTGTCAATGTCCCTAGCACAACTAAGGTATCTAACGCAACTGGTGATAAAGCTAATATAGGTTGCAGTTTATACAATATATATGCACCACCACCTACCACCAGTGAATTCCGCATCACTGAAGCAGGATTAGGCCCTTCCATTGCTTCATCTAGCCACAGATGTAAGGGAAATTGGGCACATTTACCAGCCGGTCCAGCAATCAATGCCAAACCTAACAAACTCGATGTCACTGGGTTTAAATCAGCGGTTTGGGCCCATTCGTATAAATCCGAAAAGTTTAAACTACCTGCTAGGGTCGAAAGTGAAACTACCCCCATCAGCAGCAACAAGTCTCCTACCCGCTTGGTTAAAAAGGCATCTCGTGCTGCTGTCACTACTAGCGGTTGAGCATACCAGAAGCCGACTAGTAAGTACGTAGAAAGGGTGAGTACTTCTAAAAGAGCATAACTCAGGAACAAGGAATCACTAATTGCCAAGCCAGTTAGCGCCGTTTCAAAAAATCCCACCAAAGCAAAGAACCGCGCTAATGACCAGTCCTTTTCCATGTATCCCAAGGCATAAATTTGTGCTAACAGGCTTAATCCAGTAATTAAGACTATTGCCCCGATACTGACTGGGGACAGTTCCAACGCAAACGATAAGTTAAAATCCGCCGCTTGAAACCAGTTAATCACTAAAATTTCTGGTTCTCTGTCCCAGATGTGCTTAAATACCAACAGGCTATGGACAAAACCCACCAAAGTCGTCAACAAGTTAAAATATGCCGCCGGTCTAGGCCCTGTCCGCCGAATGATTCCCATTCCCCACGGCAAAGTTATTAGTGCGCCCATTAAGCTATAAAGTGGCACACACCAACTTGTTAAAAATAGAAACTGATTCATTTAAATTTTCCTTGACGACTCACCTTTGATGTTTTCTGAAACAGCCCTAAAACAATCATTTACAAAAAAAAATAATTTATCCCAAATACTATAGTTTTTTTAACTATTTTTTGATTTGATTTTGCCTGTTTATTTTTTATTTAGCTTACCTTATTAGGTTATAATTAAATATAAGTTTACATATCTAAAAGCATTTACTTTTATTACATCAACTGTAGTTATAAATTTTTATTTTTGATTGCAGCAAATAAGTTTATACGATACATTAAAAAAAATTATGTATTTTTTACCTAGTCCTTGTTATCAAAGTAAAACTGCAAAAATATAGATACAGCATATCATACAGCCATCTGATCTTCCTGAGGAGACATAGTTAGGAGTGCCTATGAATGTCGTTTTGTCAATGTAATAAAGAAATTATAAAGCATAAGCGGCTGCTCTAAGAACTGATGAACTTTGATTGAGCAAAATCCGGTATAAATTTTTGTTAAGTTTTTTAAAACTATTTTATCATAAACTATTATACTAATTTATATTGCCAGGGACGCCAAGCTTTCCTATGCTTAATTTGGAAGTGTTTTTGTAGCTGCAAGATCGGCTTCCCCATCAAAAATTTCAAACAACAGTACTGATTGGATTAATTTTTTAGGAGTTCTGCGATGCCAATTGCAGTTGGAATGATTGAGACTAAGGGTTTTCCGGCGGTAGTTGAAGCTGCCGATGCGATGGTGAAAGCCGCGCGCGTAACTTTGGTAGGATATGAAAAAATTGGTAGTGCTCGGGTCACCGTGATTGTGCGGGGAGATGTATCTGAGGTGCAAGCCTCAGTTTCAGCCGGGGTTGAAGCGGCCAGAAGAGTAAATGGTGGTGAAGTGTTGTCCACTCACATCATTGCCCGTCCCCACGAAAACCTAGAATACGTCTTGCCGATCCGTTACACTGAGGCCGTGGAACAGTTCCGCACTTAAAAGCTGATTAAAACTAAAGAAAGGAATGGGGTTAGCTGCTGGAGCGCCCTTTTTTCTAAATTTCAAAACTTTAATTCAGGATGAAAACTAATGTCAATCGCAGTGGGAATGGTAGAAACGCTAGGCTTTCCGGCCGTCGTGGAAGCCGCTGACGCAATGGTGAAAGCTGCTCGCGTCACGTTGGTAGGCTATGAAAAAATTGGTAGTGGTCGGGTAACCGTCATCGTTCGGGGTGACGTGTCCGAAGTCCAAGCGTCTGTAGGGGCAGGAGTAGAATCCGTGAAACGAGTAAATGGTGGACAAGTGTTGTCTACACACATTATTGCTCGTCCCCATGAAAACCTGGAATACGTCCTGCCAATTCGTTATACCGAAGATGTAGAGCAATTCCGGGAAAACGTGAACGCGATTCGTCCCTTCGGCAGAAGACCATAATTTGTAATGCAAATTGCCAAAGTGCGTGGCACAGTAGTGGGCACACAAAAAGATCCAAGTCTTCGAGGTGTCAAACTACTGTTGTTGCAATTAGTAGATGAAGAAGGAAATGTGCTACCAACCTACGAAGTAGCCGCAGATACTGTGGGTGCAGGAGTAGATGAATGGGTGCTTGTAACGCGTGGCAGTGCCGCTCGTCAAGTGCTGGGTAATGAACAGCGTCCTTTAGATGCAGCAGTAGTGGCGATTATTGATACCATTAATGTGGAAAATCGCCTCATTTACAGCAAAAAAGATCAATATCGATAGTCATTAGTTTGAGGTCAATGATAAAAGACTAATGACAAAAAGCTTAATTCAGGAGGAATCTCGCGATGGTAGTCCGCAGCACGGCGGCGCCCCCAACCCCGTGGTCGAGGAATTTAGCCAAGCCAAAAATTCATGAAAGCGCATTTGTACATCCGGTTGCCAACATCATTGGAGATGTCCGGATAGGCGCAAATGTAATCATTGCTCCAGGAACCTCGATTAGAGCGGATGAAGGTACACCTTTTGTTATTAGTGAAAATACTAATATTCAAGATGGTGTAGTAATTCATGGATTGGATCAAGGCCGAGTAATTGGCGATGACCAAAATCAATACTCGGTATGGATTGGCAAAAATGCCTCGATTACCCACATGGCACTGATTCATGGGCCGGCTTATGTAGGGGACGATTCCTTCATTGGCTTTCGCTCTACAGTATTTAACGCCAGAATCGGTGCAGGTTGCGTCGTCATGATGCACGCTTTAATTCAAGATGTAGAAATTCCTCCCGGTAAGTATGTTCCTTCAGGCGCGGTAATTACTAGCCAGCAGCAGGCTGACCGTTTGCCAAATGCGGAAGTGGCAGATCAGCAGTTCGCTCATCATGTGGTTGGGATTAATCAGTCCTTAAGAACTGGTTATCTGTGTGCTGCGGATAGTAAATGTATTGCACTCATTCAGGATGAGATTGCTGCTAAATCTTATACAAATACTGGTATTACTGTTTTAGAGCTAGAAAGGAGTAGTGAAGTGTCGAGCAATAGCTTGGGTGCAGAAATCATAGAACAGGTACGCTATCTTTTAGATCAAGGGTATAAGATCGGTACAGAACACGTAGATGAAAGACGTTTCCGTACTGGTTGTTGGCAAAGTTGTCAACCCATTCAACCTGGATCAATGGGTGAAGCGATCGCAACTCTCGAAAGTTGTCTAAGAGATCATAGCGGCGAATATGTCCGGCTGTTTGGCATTGATAGTGGTAGACGGCGCGTGTTAGAAACCATTATTCAACGCCCCGATGGTATTGTTAGTGCGATTAAATTTAGCAGCTTTCCACAAGCTACTAGTCATAGCAATGGTAATAGTAGTTACAAGAGTAATGGCAATGGTCACTTTGCCAGCAGTGGCGCACTAAGTAGTGAAACCATAAACCAAGTTCGTAATTTGCTATCAAGCGGTTACAAAATTGGTACAGAACACGTAGATGAGCGGCGTTTCCGTACAGGTTCATGGAAGAGCTGTAAGCCTATTGAATCCACTTCCGCCAATGATGTGATATCCGCATTGGAAGAATGTATAGAAAACCATCAAGGCGAATACGTACGCTTGATTGGCATTGATGCCAAAGCTAAACGCCGGGTTTTAGAAAGTATTATCCAAAGACCTCACGGTCAAGTAGCTCCATCTAGCACTAAGAAATCTTTTACTGGGACAACTGGTGGTGGTACAAGTACTGCCACTGCTACCAGCACTAGATTAGGTTCTGAAGTCGTTGACCAAGTACGGCAATTATTGGCTGGTGGATACAAAGTAAGCGCTGAACATGTAGACCAAAGACGTTTCCGTACAGGTTCTTGGGCTAGTTGTGGTCACATTGAAGCCAGATCCGACAGAGGCGTAATTGATGCTTTAGAAGGTTACTTGGCTGAATATCCAGGCGAGTATGTGCGCTTGATTGGGATTGACGCCACAGCCAAGCGCCGGGTATTGGAAACAATTATCCAACGTCCATAACAAAGGGGAGTAGGGAGTAAGGACTTTTTATTTCACCACTCGCCACTCACTAATCACCAATCAAATTTTTCCGGCTTCTGAGGTTAAAATTTCCATGTCTGTGCCGCCACTGCGCCTCAGCAATAACTTTGACTCTTACATTAGTGGCGAGGTGACTATTCATCCGAGTGCAGTACTTGCGCCCGGAGTAATACTCCAAGCGGCTGTTAACAGCAAAATCATTATCGGCCCTGGGGTCTGTATTGGTATGGGGTCAATTCTCCAAGTGAGTGAAGGAACCCTAGAGGTAGAAGCAGGAGCAAACTTGGGAGCCGGTTTTTTGATGGTTGGCAAAGGCAAAATTGGTGCCAATGCTTGTGTCGGTTCAGCGACGACAGTTTTTAACTGTTCTATTGAACCTGGAGTAGTAATTCCACCTGGTTCAGTTTTGGGGGATAACAGTCGGCGAATTGAGCAAACAGAACAACTGGAACCATCCACAAATCATGCTGCTATCACCAGTCATGAAGAGGAAAATAGTCAGCCAGAGCAAAATAATGTAAAAGCAGATGAGGAAAAAGTAACTTCCTCAACAAAAATCTCAGCATCGGCTTTCTGGCAATTCAAACACAAGTCAACTTCCTCTGCTAAGTCTTCGCCCACATCAGAAAGCCAGCCTGCACCTGTCGATGAAAATACCAACGCTACTAACTCTACCTCCCAGGAATTAACACCGAGTCAGCCTCCTACTGAATCTGCTCACATTTTCGGTAATCAAATTTATGGGCAAGGTAGTGTTAACAGATTATTAGTCACTTTGTTTCCCCATAGGCAACCCTTAAAAGATCCAATATCTGACGATCAGTCTGAGTAAGTGTTAATTGTAAGTTGTCAGTTTCGTGAGATCCTGGAGAATTCACATGGAAACCTCTAATCAACATTCTCTTAGCACCATTCAGGCATCTCGGCGTCGAGATAGCATGAAGGATACTGCTTTGGGCTTAGTATCTACCAGCAGCTTTCCGGCCATAGTTGGTACAGCTGATATGATGCTGAAATCGTCTGGTGTACATTTAATTGGGTACGAAAAAATTGGTAGTGGTCAATGTACAGCAATTGTCAGGGGAGGAATTGCGGATGTCCGCCTCGCTGTGGAAGCTGGTGTCCAAACTGCTGAACAATTTGGTCAATTAGTTTCTAGCTTGGTGATTCCCCGTCCTTACCCTAACCTGGAAATAGTATTACCAATTACTACTCGCTTCACTAAATTGATGGAGGAAGGTAATTCCAGCAGCTTAAGTAACTTAGCTATAGGTTTGGTGGAAACACGGGGATTTCCGGCCATGGTAGGTGCTTGTGATGCCATGTTGAAATCTGCTGAAGTTCATTTAGCAGCTTATGAAAAAATTGGGGCGGGTTTGTGTACAGCCATTATTCGCGGTACCGTGGCCAATGTGGCTGTAGCAGTGGAAGCAGGGATGTTCGAGGCAGAACGCATTGGGGAATTGAACGCAGTTATGGTGATTCCTCGACCACTTGATGACATGGAGCAAACCTTACCTTTAGCAAGTTGCTGGATTGAACAACAACAACCATTAAATATCCCTGTAAATATTAGAGAAAGAGAACAGGTAGCCGAAATAGAAGTTTTACAGTTGCCAGATTTAGCCAATATCCCTGCAAAAGTTCCAGAAGAATTATGGAACGATGAATGATGAATTGCAAAGAATGAATGAGCAATTGACGGCAATTCTCTTTCATCTTTAACCCTTCAACATTCATCATTTGGCTGGAAGGCATCTTACGCTTTGCTTGTTATTTTGATGATAACTTGCCATTACCATAAATAAAATAACTTTCTTTTAATAGCGTTAATAGAGTTTCGTCTATCATAAATGTCAAAACTTTGTATGAGCAATTCAGTATCAGGTGCAGGTGTTCAGTGATACTAGAGTTATATCGTTAAATCGCTATTTAGAGGAGAATCACTCTTGAATCAGGCGACGCTACACCAGTTAAAAGTATTTGAAGCGGCGGCACGGCATAGTAGCTTTACGCGTGCAGCTGAAGAATTATTTCTCACCCAACCCACCGTTTCTATGCAGATTAAACAACTGACAAAATCGGTAGGGTTGCCATTATTTGAACAAGTGGGTAAACGCCTGTTTCTCACAGAAGCCGGACGAGAATTATTTGCTACTTGTCGGCAGATTTTTGAAACTATTGCCCAGTTTGAAATGACTGTGGCAGATTTAAAAGGGTTAAAACAAGGGCAATTACGTTTAGCGGTAATTACTACAGCTAAATATTTTGTTCCACGTTTATTAGGGCCATTTTGTCAACTTTACCCAGGAATTGAGATTTCCCTACAAGTCACTAACCATGAACGCATTTTGGAACGGATGGTGAATAACATGGATGACTTGTATATCATGAGCCAAGTCCCAGAACATCTTGATATTAATTATGAGCCATTTTTAGATAACCCTTTAGTGGTGTTTGCGCCTGTTAATCATCCCCTAGCCAAAGAGAAAAATATTCCCATTCAACGCCTGACGAATGAACCTTTTATTATGCGGGAACCAGGTTCAGGAACTCGCCGCTCTGTGCAACAACTGCTAGACGAACATGGGGTGAAGGTAAAAGTTAAACTGGAGTTGGGGAGTAACGAAGCCATCAAACAAGCGATCGCCGGAGGTTTGGGAATTTCTATTTTATCTCGTCATACTTTAATGCCAGACTCTTCGGAGTTCAGCATTTTGGATGTAGAACATTTTCCCATTAAGCGCACGTGGTTTATGGTGCATCCAGCGGGGAAACAGTTATCTATCGTTGCTCGTACTTATTACGCGTATCTACTCGATGCGGCCAAGAAGTTTGCCGAGGAAACTGGGTTTTCTACTTACAGTAAACTTGAGGATATCAAGGATGAAATCTGAAATTTTGTTCTGAAAATATAGGAAATATAGTAGTGGTTAACCCGGAAACACCTGCTTTGGCAACAGCCGTACACACCCAGATTGTAGCTGTGACCGTTTATAGCGACAAAGCCCTAGTTACAAGAAGGGGTATGGTGTCCTTAACAGGACAAGAACGGGAATTAGTCATTACTTCATTACCGATGACCTTAGAAACTGAATCCGTCAGGGTTAGCGGTAAAGGTACGGTAGGGGTGCAATTGCTGGGAGTGAGCAGCAAAAGCATCTACACTACTGAACCAGTGGCTGAACGAGGGGCACAGTTAACCAGGCAAATTCAGCAGTTAGAAACAGAAAAACGCCACCTACAAGCGCAAATAGATGCTTTAGCCTTGCAATCTAGTTTCATGGCTGGCTTACGTGAGAAAATAGAAGAACCTTTTGCCCAGAGTTTAGCCAGAAGAAACCTCAGCCTCAGCGAAACATTAGATTTCCTCAACTTTTTAGGAAGTCAGTACAGCGAATATGCCATCGCCTCGGGAGAATGCAAAACTCAACAGCAACAATTAGATCAGCAATTACAGGTACTCCGCGCCTCGTTGCCAAAAATTCAAACACCCCACACCCAAGAAAGTTTGAGTTTGGTAATAGCAATTGCATCTGCTGGAGGCGGTGAGTTTGAGCTAGAGATGTCTTACATCGTTCAGCGTGCTAACTGGACTCCCCTTTATGACTTGCGGGTGAATAGTACCAGCAATATTGTGTATTTGAGCTACCTGGCAGAAGTCACCCAAAGCACCGGCGAAGATTGGACTGACGTAGCTTTGAGCCTTTCCACCGCCAAACCGGGATTAGGTACACTACCGCCCCAACTACAACCTTGGTATATTGACACCCTAAGCCAACCAATGGCGCGAACATTAGCTGCGCGTGTCATGTCTGAGCCTGCACCGAATGCCAATTGGTCAGAACAAGATGCTATTCCCGAAGCAAGTTTCATCCCCGCAGAAACCGTTGTCAGTGAAGTTTCCCGAAAAGGCAGTGTAGTTACTTTTCAACTCAATGGCGGTGGTAACATTCCTAGTGATGGCTCACCTCACAAAACAACGATTTTCCAAGACGATTATTCTTGTAGTTTTAATTATGTAGCCATACCACGCTTGGTGAGTTTTGCGTATTTACAAGCTAATGTGAAAAATAGTCCCGACGGGGCGACGCTGTTACCAGGTAAAGCAAATATTTTCCGCGACGATGTTTTTGTCGGTACAACTGAGTTAAGTAATATTGCACCAGGACAGGAATTTCAACTTAATTTAGGCATTGACGAAAGTCTGAAAATTGAGCGTGAGTTAATTGAGCGTCAGGTAGACAAAAGATTAATTAGTAATCAACGCCGGACTACTTATGGTTATCGGTTGATGATGACTAACTTGATTAACCAAGAAATAAATTTCAAATTAACCGAACAATTGCCAGTTAGTCGTAACGAACAAATTAAAGTCCGCCTCACTCGTAGTAGCCCACAAATTACATTAGGAGAAATGGGGCTATTAGCATGGGAGTTAACTATTCCCGCCACAGGAACAAGAGAGATCGTTTATCAATTCTCAGTTGAACATCCACCAGAGTTAACAGTTGTGGGTTTGGATATTTAGATCAGCCATTGCGTAAAACGCACGCTGCGCGGTAAGCGTAGCTATGCCGTTAGGCTTATGGCTCTGGAAACTGGCAAATATATCTGACCTCCCCTGACTCAATGCGATCGCTCGCATCAGCGTCTCGTTAGAGAGGGGATTTTACAAGTTAGCATTTTTAGCTCTGCTATTCGTCAATTTGCCCCAGGCGACGAATATTTAAGATATCGCTCATTTTCTTGATTTGAGTAAACACTTGTTCTAATTGAGCGCGATCGCGGATATCTATGCCTAAATCTATCAACGCTGGTTGACCAATAGCAGTTTTCACCTGTGCATGACGCACGTTAATTCCTTGGTCACTTAATCTTGACAAAATATCCTTTAATACCCCTACACGGTCAAGGGCTTCGATTTGCACATTTATCGGATATGTCTGGGGACGACTGCTGTGTTCAATTGCCGAATTCCAGCTTAGTGGGACTACACGCTCATATTCTACATGCTCTAAATTATTACATCCTTGACGATGGACTGAAATTCCCCTACCCCGCGTCACCACGCCCATGATCGGTTCACCAGGAATGGGGGTACAACACCCAGCTAGATGATAAACCAAACCTTCTACACCAATAATTGGCGAATCACAAGAACGTGTGCTACTGGGAGGCGCATCACGGACAGTTTTTGATGTAGTCGGTAGTTCTTTACCGGGAAATAAAGGGACAACGTTAGCAGGTTGTTGTCCTTTGGCTACTTCTCGCCAGCGATTTAGCGCTAGGTTGAGGGTAATTTCACCGTAACCCAAACCTGCTAGTAAATCTTCTGCACTATGGTAATTACACTTTTCTGCCACGGTTTGCATGGCGTCTGATTTTAGCAAGTTATCAAAACCTGTTTTACCCAGTTCCTTTTCTAACAAGTCCCGTCCTCGCGCGACATTTTCATCACGGCGCGATCGCTTGTACCATTGCTTAATGCGATACTTGGCGGCTGAAGTCCTGACAAAGTTCAACCAATCTAAGCTGGGATGGCTATTCTTTTGGGTGATAATCTTGACAATATCACCATTATTGAGGCGTGTTGATAAGGGTACCATGCGATCGTTCACTACTGCCCCGGCACAATGATTTCCTACTTCTGTGTGAATGTGATAAGCAAAATCTATACAGGTAGAACCAGGGCTTAAAGGTATAACATCCCCCTTAGGGGTGAAGACATAGACATCATCTTCAAATAGATTATCCTTGACGCTATCAAGATATTCTTGGGCGTCTTTGAGATCACTTTGCCATTCCAGCAGTTGCCGTAACCAAGTAAACTTCTCGTCTGCGGTTGTAAATTGGTTAACGGAACCGCCTGTTTCTTTATACTTCCAATGGGCTGCAATCCCATATTCGGCAATATGATGCATTTCTACAGTGCGAATTTGGATTTCCAAAGGACGACCACTCAGTCCGATAACGCCAGTGTGCAAAGATTGGTATCGGTTAGGCTTGGGCAATCCAATGTAGTCTTTAAATCTACCGGGAATTGGGCGAAAAGCATCATGGACTACTGCCAAGGCACGATAGCACTCCTCATTAGTCTGGACAATAATTCGCAAAGCTGCCAAATCGTAAATTTCATGAAATTCTTTTTGCTGCCTTTGCATTTTTTGATAAATGCTATAAAGGTGCTTGGGACGGCCACTGATCTCATGGCAGTGAATACCCGCTTGCTGCAAACGCTGTCGCAACATATCTGTAGCTTTAGCCAATTTTTCTTCCCGCGCCGCCCGTTTTTCGGAAACATGATCTTGAATTTCACGGAAGGCTTCGGGTTCCAGATATTTAAAAGACAAATCTTCCAATTCCCATTTCATCCGCCCGATCCCCAAGCGATTTGCTAAAGGGGCAAAAATATCACGGGTTTCTTGGGCGCTACGACGACGGCTGGACTCGGACATGTATTGTAAAGTTCGCATATTATGCAAACGGTCTGCCAATTTCACTACAATTACCCGAATATCCTGCGCCATTGCCAAAAACATCCGCCGGAAGTTTTCCGCTTGGCTTTCAGTTTTGCTTTTGAAATTAATTTTAGAAAGCTTGGTAACACCTTCTACCAATTGCTGTACTTCTGGGCCAAAGCGCTCTCCTATTTCGTCAATTGTGACATCTGTATCTTCAACTACATCATGAAGAAATCCAGCTGCTATCATGGCAGGACTGCCTCCCAAATCTCGCAGCAATCCAGCTACAGCAACAGGATGGCTAATATACAGTTCTCCCGATTTGCGGTACTGACCTTCGTGCAGTTGATAGGCAAATTCAAATGCCTTCCCAATCAATACTGCATCACTATACCTGCGGTCATCTTCTGTATCGCCCCGATGAGCTGACGACTCTCTCAAGCATTTCTGGAGCCATTCTGGTAGGGCGAGATCGGTTGTGGAATTGATAAGTATGCTGCTCATATAATAGGGACTAGAGGTGATCGGTAGATAAAGAGAGAGTATAGAGTTACTAAAAAGCACCGTGGTCATTAGATGCTGTGTGCAAAAAGGAGAAAAAAATAAGAATGATTCTCAGATTGCCTGTGGTAGTTGATTCAAAACGGGGTGAAAGAATCATAAGGCGGAGAATCCATTGATTGCAAATAAAGCCTCAAGTCATGCTTTGAGGCTAATGGTTTTAATAGAAGCTGAGAAAGTGAATTTTAAAAGAAAATTTTCTTGACATTAATACTATCTTAACTAGCACAGGATGTCTTCAAATCGGGAAAAATATCAGGAACTGGCAACTTTGCTCGAGCAACTCCGCTGCAATATCAGCGATCCCCAAGTAAATGTTCCAGATCTGCGAAAGGGTGTATCTGTTTTGCAGCAAGTATTTCAGCAGCAGATTGTGCCTTTAGCTGACAGTAATTCACGAGTACAGTCTTATCGGACGGAAATCAGCAAGCAGCTGCGGTTGTTGGAAATTGATGTCATGTTTTTTCAAGGATCGCGCCAAGTATCGACAGCTCAAGGACGATTGCAGACAATAGGCGATCGCCTGACAACTCTCATCCAATACTGTGAAGCTATTCTCCAACAAGAAGGGGCGGAGTAAACTTAACAATTATTCACCTTTTACTCTGGTGATTACATCATCTCACTTTTAACTGGCAATTGACAGTTATTTTGGTAACAAGTTGCAAATCAGTAAAAGTGGGGAGTAGGGGGCTGCTTGATTGATTTAAAAAACTTTTCATTAGGATAATTTTTACTTATTTTTAATTTAAATGATGTAGTTTGGTAAACACTCCATGCCAAGATTACTTTGAAATACTTAGAAGAAGTAATCATGAAAACAGATGCGATTTTTTACGAAATATTTCAGGAATTTCCGCATATTTTTTTTGAAATTATTGGTGAACCTGAAACTAACACCGATATTTATAGCTTTACTGCACCAGAAATTAAACAAACAAGCTTTCGCTTAGATGGAGTATTTTCTCCATTGGTGGAGTTTCCCAATCAACCGCTTTACTTTGTGGAAATTCAATTTTACAAAGATGAAGAATTTTATGACCGACTGTTTACCAGTATTTTCCTTTACTTCACCCAATATCAGCCACCCAACCCTGACTGGTTGGCAATAGTTATCTATGATAAACGCAGCAATGAACGTAACTATCCCCTACGTTATCGTTCCTTATTGGAACCACATTTACGCCGCTTTTATTTAGATGAACTAGAAAATGTCCCAAATGATTCTCTAGGATTAGGAATTGTCCGCTTGATTGTAGAAAATGAAAACAAAGCCGGAGAATTCGCCAAAACACTGATTGATCAAGTCCAAGAAGAGTTGCCTGATCCTCTTAGCCAAAGAAAAGTTATAGAATTTATAGAGACTATCATCGTCTACAAGTTTCCTAATTTAAGCCGTGAGGAAGTAGAAGCCATGCTAAATCTAAACTTACTGAAAGATACTAAAGTTTATCAAGAAGCTAAAGCAGAAGGCGAACTAGAAACTAAATTAAAGATTTTACCTAAGCTAGTGCAAAGGGGACTCAGTATTCAGGAGATAGCGGAATTATTAGAACTGGATACTGAGGTCATCAGAAAGGCTTTGTAAGATGAATCTGCGATCGCCCCAGAAATATGCGCCCACTTTTGTAAATCTGATACACTAGCTTAGATTTAAAATTATCCCAGATGGTGGCTCAGGGCTGATAGCTAACTATGAGTGAAGCCTTATTTTGTATCGAAAATTTACGCGTTGCTTATCCTCAACACGATGAAGAAGCAATAAACTGGGCAATTGATGATGTGTCTTTTACCTTACAACGCGGTGAAAGAATGGGATTGGTGGGGGAATCTGGCTGTGGTAAATCCACTCTAGGAAGGGCTGCGATGCGCTTGTTACCCTCGTCTAGTCGAGTTACAGGACGGGTAACATTTCAAGGACAGTCTGTGTTTGATTTAGCACCCCAAGCGATGCGGAAATTTCGGGGTGAAGCAGTGGCCTTGATTTTTCAAGATCCCATGACACGGCTTGATCCATTAATGACCATTGGTGACCACTGCATTGAAACATTGCAAGCACATGCACCGGAATTATCCAAACGGGAAGCCAAAGTAAAAGCCATCGCCACTTTAGCAAAAGTCAATATTCCCGAAAATCGTTGGTCTCAGTATCCCCATGAGTTTAGCGGGGGAATGCGACAACGGGTAGCCATCGCCTTGGCTTTGCTTCTCAATCCCAAGTTAATTGTGGCTGATGAACCCACCACCAGTTTAGATGTCACCGTCTCCGCGCAGATTTTACAAGAATTAACGCGACTATGCAGCGAGGAAAACATGGCGCTGCTGTTGATTTCTCACGATTTGGCAATGGTGGGCGAGTATTGCGATCGCATCGGTGTGATGTATAACGGCAAAATGGTAGAAATGGGTGCTACCGAATCTGTATTTAAACAACCCCAACATGAATATACGCGATCGCTATTAAAAGCAGCTTTGCATATTCAAGCAGTGGATGAGGGGAGTGAGGAGTTGGTAGTTGGAAGTGAGGGAGTTGCTAAACCAATATTAACGGTGACGGAATTAAAGCAACACTACACAATAGAACCGAATTTTGTAGAACGATTATTGCAAGGGTCAGGACAAACAA
Source organism: Anabaena sp. CCY 9613 (assembly GCF_963920895.1). Taxonomy (NCBI): domain Bacteria; kingdom Bacillati; phylum Cyanobacteriota; class Cyanophyceae; order Nostocales; family Nostocaceae; genus Anabaena; species Anabaena sp. CCY 9613. Next base: position 87,622 of record NZ_CAWUDE010000018.1, on the reverse strand, counting down.
TTAAAGCTGTCGATGGAATTAACCTGAAACTGTATCAGGGGGAAATTTTTGGCTTAGTGGGTGAGTCTGGTTGCGGTAAAAGCACCTTGTCTCGGACAATATTGCAACTTATTCGTCCGACATCTGGCAAAGTTGAATTTTTAGGACAAGATTTAACAACCCTGACGCGTCCAGCAATTCGTTCCTCACGCCGACAAATGCAAATGATCTTTCAAGACCCCCATGCTTGTCTGAATCCAGCGATGACGGTGGGACAAAGTATAGCTGATCCATTATTTATTCATCATCTTGCTAATGCAGAGAAAGCCAAGGAACAGGTTTTGTGGATGTTGGAGAAAGTCGGATTAACACCTCCAGAACTATATTATCAGCGTTACCCATCAGATTTATCTGGAGGACAGCAGCAAAGAGTAGCCATCGCCCGGGCTTTAATTACTCGTCCCAAATTATTGATTTGTGATGAGCCTGTGAGTATGTTAGATGCTAGCGTCCAGTCGCAAGTATTAGATTTAATGTTGGCATTAAAAACAGAATTTGAACTAACTTATTTATTTATTACTCATGATTTATGGTTAGCTAGATTTTTGTGCGATCGCATTGCGGTGATGAACAGCGGCAAAATTGTGGAAACAGGCCCGACTAAGGAGATTTTTGCCAATCCTCAACACTCCTATACAAAAACTTTACTAGCAGCCGCCCCCTTACTAGCACGCGCTTAAACTCAGTGACTGACAAATATTAGAGATTAGGAGGATAAGGGAAATAAAGTAAATTTTTCTCTAACCTCTAACCTCTAATATTAATGATTTCCTTCAATTAATTTCGTTGTTGCATCACTTGTCCCATATAACTCTACAAATCTTTTAAAGAGTAAAGTATTAGCATTATTAGAAAATTTACTTAATTTAAATAAACGCTCAATATTTACTTCAGCCAAGTTGCGTAGATAGGGTAAATCTTCAAAAAGTGTCAAACAAGAAGCAAAATGTAAGAGTATTTGCAGTAATGGTTTAGGCCAATCTAGATCACTGTAAATATCTATAAATAATTGATGCTCCTTCTCTGTTAAAGGGAAGGCTTGAAATATCACAACTATTCTTTTGCCATTGTAAACCGGAATACTCAGTTCAATAGTATGGGGAGTATGTAATATTAAATCTACCTCAACAATTGGTTGTCGCCAAATTCTCAGAGCATTGACTGGAGAATCTAAAACTGTTTGAAACCTGATGATTCCTCCAATACTTGTTGGTTGAAAGTGGCTAATATTTAATATTTTTAGATTATTTAAGCTTAACCCATGAACAGTTTCTAAATGTTTTAAGTTTAGTAGATGATAAATTTGACACAGGTAGGGAAAAGGTAAAATATACTCCTGGCTAATCATATGTCGCCTTTTTAAAGCAAACTTATTTGCTTGGTTTGGGCATAAACATCCTGAATAGTGGTTATTTTCCAGATTATTGACTGTAGTTTCAGGTTTCAAATACAACCAACTTAAAAAAAACAGGGATGTTGTAAACATCTGAAAGATTTCTCCCCCAGATAAATAACCATCAGCCAATGCATCTACACTTCTATCGGTTATTCCAAAAATCCAAGATGGAATCCCAACTAGCCAAATCCCCGTTTTGAACTTACTAATAAACACAGCAAATTCTAATTCTATAGTTGAAGTTTGATCACTATGGTCTTCAGAAACTTCATTATTTCTAACTATATGATTTGACATAAAATCTGATAAATAAATATTTACGGTTATCTTGATTCTATGTACAGCTAATAAAATCTGCCTCTACCTTTAGTGCCAATAAAACTTTCTCCGGTGGGAAATTAAAATTAAATTTGGTAGCTACGGTCACAAAATACAGTAACTATATTGAATGATTCTTTAATATCAAAAAGTATACTAATATAGTGTTTTGAAAAATGTTTATCACGCACAAAACTCTACATTTTGGGGCATTACTCTGGCGAAAACTATACCGTTAGTATGACTGTTGACTTCCACCTTGCGGTACTAGCTGCAATATTTAAGATCAAAACACTGATACCGCTTCTGCCAACGCCTACTGCCATCGCTATGATAAATTATGAAATCCTCACAAAAATTACTCCATAATTGGGATTTGTCAGCTAATCTGACAACAGCAGTTTATTCCTCAAGACGATGACCACCAGTAGTCCCACAATTCTAGCCCTAGACTTTGATGGAGTAATTTGCGATGGATTAATTGAATATTTTGAAGTGGCGTGGCGCACCTACTGTCAAATTTGGTCGCCTGCTAACAATACACCACCTGATGATTTAGCTTTGAGATTTTATCGTCTCAGACCTGTGATTGAAACAGGTTGGGAAATGCCAATTTTAATCAAGGCTTTGGTAGATGAAATTCCTGAGGAAAAAATCCTGCGGGAATGGGTAAACATAACCCTCCAAATTTTGTTAGACCACAACTTAATGGCAAAAGAAGTCGGTGCAAAACTCGATAATCTGCGGGATGAATGGATTACTACAGATTTAAATGGTTGGCTAAGTCTGCATCGATTTTATCCAGGGGTGATTGAAAAAATTAGAGTGATGCTGGCTAGTGAAGTCAAGTTGTACATTATCACCACCAAAGAAGGGCGCTTTGTCCAACAATTGTTGCACAGAGAAGGGTTAAATCTACCGCCAACATCTATTTTTGGCAAAGAAGTCAAGCGTCCTAAATACGAAATTCTACGCGAATTAATTCAGGCGGCAGAGAAAAAACCAGTTAGTGTATGGTTTATAGAAGACAGACTCAAGACATTACATTTAGTCCAACAGCAAACAGACCTCGATAATGTGAAACTCTTCTTGGCAGACTGGGGCTATAATACCCACACAGAAAGAAAGGCAGCCCAAGATGATCCGCGAATTCAAGTATTATCTCTGTCTGAGTTTGCTAAAAATTTCTCTGGGTGTCTGTAATTACATTAGCTAGTTCATTAAAGTTAGTGAGAAGATTACTGTCATCTAAACTTAACGGCAATTAAGTTGCGTTCCATAAAAATCCCACTCCCTACTCCCCACTCCCTACTGATCTTTGAGTGCAACGAGATATTATATGCTTGATTTAACAAAATTGGCGCGGCAAATGCAGGGTTTAAGTCAGCACCTGACCACAGAAGCTGCTGCTAGTCGCCAGCGTTTAGAATTGGCGCAAAAACACCTAAAAAATGCTTATGAGTGTCAACAAGATTTAATTGACCGTCAGGAGAAATGGCGCGATCGCATCCTCTTTGCTAATGCTACACCGATTGAGCCGCTAGAAACCTGCATTGATATCCCTGTTCCGCCCAAAGTACATACCGTCATTGCTACCGATGGTTCTCAAATTGCCCCCAACCATCACGAAATTGCTTACTGTTATCTTTTGAATATAGGTAGAGTCGTCTTACACTACGGACAAAATCTGCAACCACTACTAGATAGTTTGCCAGAAGTCTTTTATCGCCCGGAAGATTTATATGTATCTCGCCAGTGGGGAATTAGAACTGAGGACTGGATGAGTTATTGTCGTACCGCTTCCGAAACCACGGTGTTGGCAGAATTGGCTTGTACGGTAAAAACAGCAGCCCCAGCCTTAGCAATGGTTGATGGTTCCTTAATTTACTGGTTTTTAGAACAGTTACCCACTGATGCACGCGATCGCATTTTACCCCCTATCCTGGAAGCGTGGCAGCAGATGCGTGATGCTCAAATTCCCTTAATGGGATATCTTAGCGCCTCTCGTAATATCGAAGGTATGAACTTCTTAAGGTTGTTAGCTTGTCCCCATCCCGCCCCCGACTGTCTAACTCATTGCCCAAATCAGTTAGAAAAAGTTCCTTGTAAAATTTTTGAACCGTTGCGAGATACCGCCCTGTGGGGAACTCAACTGCAACCAGGACAACGCGGCCCACTATGGCGCAGTAATAACCGGATTTTGGAACTCTACGCAGACCAAACTATTTATTTCTGCTATGTCCACGTGGGTACGGAAATTGCCCGCATAGAAATTCCAGTCTGGGTAGCAGAGAATACATCTATGTTTGACCAAGCACTGGGATTAATGTTGGCACAAGTGCAAAAAGGTTATGGTTACCCCGTTGCGATCGCGGAGGCGCATAACCAGGCGGTAGTCAGAGGTGGCGATAAATCTCGTTTCTTCGCTCTTTTGGAACGACAAATGATTAAAGCAGGCTTGAGAAATGTGGGAACTTCCTACAAAGAAGCTAGAAAACGGGGTAGTATTGCTTAATTATTTATACCTAAATATATTCACAAATTAAAGTTTACTAAATGTTATTTATATTGAGTAATTACTTAATTTGCATGACAGAAATATAGTCAAATTTTGCGTATAAAAATCTGGCTTAATACTTCTTATCTTAAATTAGCTAATTCAGCGATGATTTTGTGTTTCTGAAGGGAAATATATATTCATTAGAGTATGAATTAAAGTTTAGGCTGATTTATTTAACGTGAGTCTCCAAGGAAGGCCCACCTGCGGGAAGGGCGAAAGAAAACCTTTCGTTTTCTTAGGAGTTCGACTGATCTAAAAAACCCCTCTCCATTCCTCTCCCCTGCAAGGAAAGTCCAGTGCTTTTGTTGCTTATTTTTTTTCAATGACGAAATAAAATATATCAGAAAACTAGACAATGAGTAAACAATTTCAATTAGATAATCAAGAATTAGAAGAAAAATATTCACGATTTTTCTCCCTTTCTTTAGATTTACTTTGTATAGCCAGTTTTGACGGTTATTTTAAATATTTAAACCCGGTATGGGCAAAAACTCTCGGTTGGTCAACTCAGGATTTATTGGACAAACCATTTCTTGAGTTTGTTCATATTGATGACCAAGAATCAACTATTTTAGTCGCGCAAAAATTAACAAATTCTGTAGATGCAGTTTTCTTTGAAAATCGCTATCTTTGTCGGGATGGATCTTACAAATGGTTATCCTGGAATGCAACTCCTTTCATGGACGAAAATTTGATTTATGCAGTAGCACGTGACATTACTTCAAATAAAGAAAACGAGAATGAATTACGCAATACTATTCGAGAATTAGAAGCTTTAAAAATTGCCTTAAATGCCCATTCATTAGTTGCTATCACTGATAAAAAAGGGATTATTACTTATGCAAATGACCAGTTTTGTGATATTTCCAAATATTCAAGAAAAGAACTGTTAGGACAAGACCACCGTATCATCAATTCTGGTTATCACTCCCAAGAATTTTTTGCAGATTTATGGAGAACTATTACCCAAGGTAAACATTGGAAAGGAGAAGTAAAAAATAAAGCAAAAGACGGTACTTTTTATTGGGTAGATACTCTCATAGTGCCAATGTTAAATGAAGAGAAAAAGCCAGAACAATATGTAGCAATTCGGACTGATATTACAGAGCGAAAACTTTCAGAGTTAGCTTTATTAGAGCGATCGCGCTTGTCTTTATTGAGTGCAGAAGTTAGTTTGTCTTTATCTCAAAGTGGTACACTTACAGAAATACTCCAAAATTGTACAAATACTATTTCTCAATATTTAGATATTGCTTTTGTTTGTATTTGGACTTTTGAGCGACAAACAAAACAACTGCAATTGCAAGCGGGTGTTCATTGTGCAGAAGCAACTTGTAATGCTTTAAGAGAGACTCAGGATTTTCCCAATCATATGGTTGTAGCCAATAATATTATTGGCTTAATCAATCAAAATCATCAAACTATTTGTAATGAAGAAATTAAAATTAATCAAGAAGAACTTTTAGATTCTGCATTATCAACTTTACGATTTTGCGCTTATCCTTTAATTGTAGAAAAACAATTAATTGGGATCATAGCTTTATTTAGTAAACAATTATTTACCGAACCCACCGATAACTTACTCAAATGGATTACGAATAATATTGCTGTAGCAATTGACCGCATCTGGGCTAGAGAAGAACTATTAAGTCGTCGGGAAGCTTTACTATTAGGTCTAGCTAGTCAAATTCGCAGTTCCCTTGACCTTGATACTATTTTAGAAACAGCCGTCACAGAAATTCGTAGCTTATTAAAAATTGACCGTTGCTATTTTCTACGTTACTTGCCTAATTCGTCTCAGCCAAGCTTGACAATTACCCATGAAGCCCGGAACCCACAATTACCTACAATGCTAGGCAATATTTCCTTGCCAAACAATAATTTTTTAACTCAAACTCTCAAAAATCAGGAATTAATCTGTATCGACGATATTCACAGTGAAATATACATCCATGATGATATACAAAATTTTCTCATTGAGTTAGGAATTACCTCTCAATTAATACTACCAGTTAAAAGCCATTCTGGAGAATTTGGTGCGATCGCTTGCAGCCATTGTCATGGTGGACGTGTTTGGAGTAATAGTGAAATTGGACTATTGCAAGCTGTTACAGATCAACTAGCGATCGCCATCGATCATGCCCAACTTTACATCCAAAGTCAAACTGCTACTTTAACCGCCCAAACTCATGCTGAAAAACTCACGGAAACTCTGCATAAGCTACAGCAAACTCAATCGCAACTGATACAGCATGAAAAAATGTCTAGCTTAGGACAATTAGTAGCTGGGGTGGCTCATGAAATTAATAACCCAGTGAATTTTATTCATGGTAATTTATCCCATGCTAATGAATATATTGAAGAGTTACTCGAACTATTACACCTTTATCAGCAACACTATCCTCATCCCGATGCCGAAATTCAAACTTTTGCTGAAGAAATTGACTTAGATTTTATCGCTGCTGATTTAACTAAACTGTTGAGTTCTATGAATATGGGTACTAATCGTATCCGGGAAATTGTCTTGAGTTTACGCAACTTCTCTCGTCTAGACGAAGCCGATAAAAAATTAGTTGACATTCACGAAGGTATTGAAAATACATTGCTAATTCTGCATCACCGCTGGAAAGATAATGGTAATGGCATTGGAATATCTTTTATTAAAGAATATGGTAAATTACCTTTAGTTGATTGTTATCCTGGGCAGTTAAACCAGGTATTTATGAATATTTTAACCAATGCTATTGATGCCTTAGAAGAATCTATGATTAGTGGGCATTTTGCAGCTGTCAATAGCAAAACAACAGAGAAACCGCAGATTTGGATTTGCACCGAACTTTTAGAGGAAAATTATGCCTCAATTCGGATAGCTGACAATGGTATCGGCATGACAGAAGAAGTAATAGCCAGATTATTTGATCCATTTTTTACCACAAAACCCGTAGGTAGGGGTACAGGATTAGGACTGTCAATTAGCTATCAAATTATTGTCGAAAAACATGGTGGTAGCTTGAAATGTATATCAGAACTGGGCAAAGGTACAGAGTTTTGGATTAAAATTCCGATAAAATCTGATAGTGTATAAAATTGGCAACTAAAATAAACATTAGTAAGCTGCGATCGCGTAAAATTTAAGTCTGGATAACCCAAATATTGTCTAGAGCCATCACAATCTAGATAAATTGCGAAATTGCTCCCAAAAACAAGCCATGCAAAACATGAATATGTACAACAACACAGGGCTGAGTTTAGAGTTTTTTCATATCCAAACTAATACAAGTTTTGCTCTACCATCGCATTTAGGGGTGATGTTAATTGGTAAACCCCATGACCAAGGTTTACCAGATATAGATGTTTCTAAATTGCCAGATGCTGATGTAGTTTCACGCCTTCATGCCCAGGTGCGAGTAGAAGGTGGTAATTACTTTATAGAAGACTTGGGTAGTGCTAATGGCACATTTATTAATGACATTAGATTAGAGCCGAAAACACCTTATCAACTTAACTTAGGCGATAAAATAGACCTGGGACAAGGTGCTAAAGTCACGTTTATTTTTCAAAATAAACCACACATCCAATCCTCTCTGGTTACTACTTCCATTCAGCATCAAGCCTTTGAAAACAGCAGCGTAACTTCAGTAGATACCACGAGTAAATTCTTAGGTTTAGTATTGATTATTACTGGAATTATAATTTTAACTGCAAATATTCAAGTTGGTATGTTTTTTCGCGTTCCAGGTATCCTGCTATGTGGTGCGGGAATTTTTGTCCTTTGCCAAAAACGGATCAACCGCAACTTAGGATGGATTTTAATCGCATTTGGTATTGCAGTAATTATTTTTACAGGTAATATTTTCGCCTCAACCAATCTATTAATAGTGATTATCTCATCTGCCTTATTATTTGCTGGATATCAGCTTTTGACTACTGGACAAATACTAGGGTATAGTTGGCGATCGCTTAAAGGTGTCATCAAAAAATAGCAATGGCTCGAATTTTAATTTTTGGTAATTCTAGTTCCGGAAAAAGCACACTCGCTAAAAGGCTTAGTGAAAATTTAGAAATTCCAGTTCTCGACCTGGACACCATTGTCTGGGAAGCTAATCAAATTGCCATAAGGCGTTCTCACGAAGATTCAGCCAAGGATTTACGAGATTTTATCGAAAATCATCCTTCTTGGGTCATTGAAGGTTGCTACAGTACGCTCATTAATATGGCTCTAGAGTTCTCCACTGAAATCTACTTCCTCAATCCCAGTATTGATCAGTGTCTGGAAAATAATCGCCATCGTCCTTGGGAACCGCAAAAATTTAAATCCGCCGCAGAGCAAGCACAAACTTTTGAGTTTCTGCAAAATTGGATTCAACAATATCAAGAGCGCGATGATGAATTTGGTTATTCGTCCCATCGCTGCATATTTGAGCAATTTAACGGTAAAAAGCAGGAAATTACCGAAAACATCTGCGAGTGAAGAAGCAGGGGGACAGGGGGACAAGGGAGCAGGGGGGCTATCGCCCACAATTCCACTCGGCTTTAAACCTTATCTTTTGGTAAAAATACTCACACTTCATATTTTGTTCATCTGTTCTTTATATATGCAGTCAATCAGGGTTAATTGTAGTTCTGGAACTACCAAAGCGTATTCTTCTATTAAGTTAATCACTTAAGTGATTTCTTTATTAACTAGCACCAATATATATAGTATTAATACATAGAAAATGTAATTATTTGACGAATAACCGACTCATTAGAATGTTTAATAGGAAAAGCACCCAAGAACTTGCACCAAAAATTGGCCCAATGTAAAAATTGTGTTAAGGTGTCGTTTTACACATTTTTAACACTCCGGAGCTAATGATTAAAACCCAAAACTTGCCGAAGTACCTGGCGTTCTTACTCTTAACCGTAGTCTCAGGATCTGATCTAGTAATCTCTCAAGTTTTGGCCCAAAGCAGTGTACAGTCGTCTATCGGGAAAAGTGTCACCTTCACTTGCAATGATAGTGAGGCTAAAATCAAAGCTAAAAATGGGCCCAAGGTGACTTTTGGGCCCACAACTATCTACATTGGATATCAGCAAATATCATTTAAAAACCAAGCCCCCCGTATCATCCGTTTCGATAATGGTTTCAAGACATGGTGTCGTAGTGATTACGAAACCACTAATGACGATAGCAGAGGTTACGGTTTGCTATGGAATGGGGGAAATGCTTTGTATGGGGTTTTTTCCACCACTGGTACCCATAGTGGTAATGATTTTCGACGCTTTGCTAAAAATAGTTGGCTATCGGGCTATGGCAATGGTGGCGGTGCCAAAATAGCAGTTATCGCCCGTATTAATCCCGCCAATGGCAATGTTTACCAGGCCACATTTTTATCCGCTAAAAGACCCAGTGATGGTAGAACTAACTCTTTAGAAGTGAACAACTTGTCGTGGAATGGCAGCAATTTGACTGTAAAAGGCAATGCGTGGTGGTCTCCCCGTCGTCCTGATAAAAATATTATGAATTGTGCTGGTTCATCACCCTTTAAGTACACCACCGTGTTTTCTGGTGATTTAACAAAAGTAACTTCATCCTCAGCAGTTAATTGTAATTAATTGAATACTGCGAATTTTGTGGAATATTTTGCTAAATTACCCCTGATGTAACTAATTAACCAGGGGTTTTTACTTATCAATTTTCTGATGAAAAATCAGGATAAGCTCAATGAAGTGTGGGTACCATTGTCTTTAATGCAAAAATCTTTTCCATCACATCTTCCACTACCTTATCTGGGGTAGAAGCACCGGAAGTTACTCCTACAACAATTTTGCCATCGGGTAACCAGTTTTGGGCGATCGCTAACTCTCCATTTAATTGTCGGTGTTCAATAGCAGTTGCTGATTGAATTCGCTCCACACAATCAATGTGATAAGAAGGAATACCTCTTTCAGCCGCGATTTGTTGCAATTGAGCCGTATTCGATGAATTAAATCCACCAATCACTAGCATGAAGTCTAAATTCTGTTGCACTAACTCCAACATGGCATCTTGCCGTTCTTGGGTAGCGTCACAGATGGTATTAAAGCTTTGGAAATGCTGATTTAACTCAGTTGTGCCATACTTCTGCATCATAGTCCGCTCAAACAGCTTACCAATTTTCTCAGTTTCGCCTTTGAGCATTGTGGTTTGGTTAGCAATCCCCACTCTTTCTAAGTCTTGATCTGGATCAAATCCGGCTGAACAAGCTTTAGCGAATTTTTGCAGAAATTCTTCTCGGTTCCCACCATTGAGAATATAGTCGGCGACATACTGAGCTTCTTGTAAATTCAACACAATCAGATACTTGCCAGCAAAAGAACTGGTAGCAACAGTTTCTTCGTGCTTGTATTTACCGTGAATAATGGAGGTGTAAGCAACTTTTTTGTGCTTTTCCACAGTATTCCAAACTTTAGAGACCCAAGGACAAGTGGTATCGACAATTTTGCAACCTTGCTCATGGAGGATTTGCATTTCTTGAACGCTGGCACCAAAAGCCGGTAATATTACCACATCCCCCGATGAAACCACTGCAAAATCCTTTTTCCCTGCTTCCACAGGAATAAAGCCAATGTTCATTTCCTGCATTCGCTGATTCACAGAGGGATTGTGAATAATTTCGTTAGTAATCCAGATGCGTTCTGTAGGGAAATGCTGACGGGTTTCATAAGCCATTGCTACAGCACGTTCCACACCCCAGCAAAAACCAAAGGCTTGAGCTAACCGGATAGTAACATCACCTCGCTGCAAAATGTAGTTGCGATCGCGGATTTCTTGAATCAAACTACTTTGATACTCAGATTGCAACTGGGTAGTGACTTCAGCTTGGTGACCAAATCCCTTACGATTGTAATTTTCTGAATGTTGGAGCGATCGTTTAAAAGCTTTTGTATCCATGGGTTTTGCAACTTAAATCACTATTTCTTATTTTCTCGCGCTCAGACGCGATTTTATGGGCAAGATAAAAATCCCCACCAAAAATTAATTATCTCTTTCATCTCCCCACTTCCATATTGCTATACATTTGTAACGCAGTCCGCCAAACCAGATAACCTGTAGGACTTAAGTGCAAACCATCCGTAGTAAATTCGCTCCGGAGATTTCCTTCTCGATTGGTAAACAAAGGATACAAATCTAAATATTTGACCCCAACTTTAGTAGCGGTGATTTGCAGTTGTTGATTTAACTGACGAATACGACTATTAGGAATAGTCAGCAGTTTTTCTCTTCCCTCCCAAGTTGCTGACTCCGCCCCATGAGGCAAAATTGACTGAACAACAATTTGCGCCTTGGGGTGCGTCTTCCGGAGGTAAGTCATAATACGTCGCTGATTATCTAAAATGACTTGATCACTGATCCCCCGTAGCAAATCATTAATGCCAATCATCACAAAAATTACTTCTGGCTGAGTACTGTCAAATAAATTTAATCTTTTGAATAAGCCTTCGCTGGTTTCACCGGAAATTGCTTGATTGAGCCAATTTCTGTCTTCCGGTAATAACTCAACGGGAAACCATAAAGTCAAAGAATCTCCTACTAAGATACTTAAACGCTGAGGACGTTGTTCAGTAGCAACTTTGGCTTCTTGCTGGAGAATATCTACCCACTGTTGGTAGGTGAGTTGATGACGGGGGCCTAACTCTGGTGTGATAGCTTCGGGTTGCAAGCTTGGTTCCGGCGCAGGTAATTTTTGGTGTTGCCAAACCAGCAAAATAACCGCCAACATGAGGATGCAGTTGGTTACTAGCAGGAATAATCCCCAGATGGGAAAGGTTTTTACAGAAGTGGACACGAATAGCAAAATATACCTATGATTTGACTCAGATTTTAAATCCTCAGAGGCAATACGTCACACTATCTGTGGAAATTAATGAGAATGGGGGGATGGGGGAGATAGGGAATACAAAAAATTTGCATAAAAAAACCGCTACTTTCATGAAAGTGGCGGATATTTATTCAGCAATTAAATCAAACGGAAATTAATATTTATCGGGTGATATTCCAGGTGAACCATGTCCTTCAGGGAATCCTCCAGGGCTAGTTTCTTTGAGAAATCCACTGTAGGCTTCCATACCGTGTTCGCTGATATCTAAGCCTTCTAACTCTTCTTCGCGAGTTACACGGATACCTAAAGTAGCCTTCAGGAACAACCAAAAGATGCTACTGAGAAGAACTGTCATCCCACCTACAGCGAGAACACCGACTAGTTGAATTAATAACTGTCCCAAGCCACCACCGGCAAATAAACCCGCAGTTGGGCCAGCACCTTCACCATACCAAGTGTAAACGCCAGGCCCAACAGACCAAAGACCAACTGCCAGAGTTCCCCAAATACCACAAACAAGGTGAACTGAGGTAGCACCTACTGGGTCATCAATGCGGATTTTGTCAAACAGTGTCACGGAAAACACTACTATGACTCCACCAATAAAGCCAATGAGTAAAGAACTAGGAATACTGACGAAGGCACAGGGGGCTGTAATTGCCACCAAGCCAGCCAATACGCCGTTGATAATCATTGACAAGTCTGGCTTACCTAAGTAAATCCAAGCTGTACCTGTAGCGCCAATGGCACCCGCCGCCGCCGCCATGTTAGTTGTTACAGCTATGTGAGCGATGGCATTGGCATCAGCAGCCATTGTGGAACCGGGGTTAAAACCAAACCAACCTAACCACAAAATCAAACAGCCCAAGGTGGCAATACTCATGTTGTGACCAGGTAAAGCCACAACTTGTCGGTCTTGATATTTACCAATACGTGGCCCCAAAAATGCAGCCCCCATTAATGCAGCCCAACCACCAACCGAGTGAACGACGGTGGAACCGGCAAAATCCCAGAATCCATATTCACTTAACCAACCACCACCCCAAATCCAATGTCCGGTGATGGGATAGGCAATACCTACCAGTAGGAGACTGAAGATTAAAAAGTCAACAAATTTGATTCTTTCGGCAACTGCACCAGAAACAATTGTGGCCGCAGTTCCCGCAAAAGCTAATTGAAATAAAAACTTGGCGGCTAAAGGTACACCAGCCCAATTTAGAGAACTAAAAACACCTTGATAAGCATCGCCTGTGACCGGGCTGTTATCTGCTCCTCCTAAGAAAAACCCCGATGTTCCCAAGAAGTTATTACCATCGCCAAACATGATGCCAAAGCCAATTGCCCAAAAGGCAATACTTGCCAACGCAAATACAATCAAGTTTTTGGATAGTACATTGACGGCATTTTTTTGGCGACAGAAGCCGGTTTCTAACATGCCAAAACCAGCATTCATAAAGAATACTAAAAAGGCGGCGATCGCTACCCAAAGAGTATCCAGCGCAACTTGGAGTTCTGCTGTGGTTGGCCCTGCCTCTGGGGTTTGGGCAACTGCTACATACCCCCAACCCAAAACAATTAAACAAGCTAAGGGTAAACAAGCTTGCCAACTGGGTGAAAGCCCTTTAATTGCTGCTAGATTAAATCCCGGTAATTTTGAGTTGGATTGTAGACTTCTAGCGTAGTTTCTGGCAGACAGACGCCTACTTTTGATTTTCGATTTCTGTTTGTACATAAGTTTGAAAAATCATCCTCCAGCCTTGAATAGAAGAAACAAGTTCAGCCGAAAAAACTAACGCCCGAAGTTAAACACAGTGGTTGTCGATATTGCCCGTTGAGACTACTGGTTTGCAAAGCAAAGATTCACATAACCCAAGTAGGAGTTTAGGCAACTATCGGTACATTTGTAAACATTTTTTGATGATATTCTTAAGAAACTATTATCATTTTGTTAAACAGTCAAGCCTCCTTCACTTAATCTTTAATGTAGAAATAATGATGTGTTGGGGAGAAGAATGCCCAAAATCGTCAATTTTTACGTAAAAATTGCATTAAGCAGTGGCAAATACTACCGCAAGTTTACTTCTCGGAACTTTATAAAAACTGAGCGTAACTACGGTGCTTCCCTTTACTCACTTGGGTAAAGTTGCAAACAAATTTGAATGATTTTCTATATTACTCAACCACAAATTCTGTATTATTAGATACTTTTTATCTTTTTTGACGATTCTATTGATACTAATGTATTTAGAGCAAGAAACTGTATCCTTTACAGTGTCGGTATTTTCTGACTTAAGAATATCAAAGTCAAGAAGATTATTAAATTTTTATAAAAAAGATAAATAAATTGTTACTACCCAGTCATTTTTTATTTCACAAGGTAAGTAGAAACCCCACCCCTTGTGGGTGCCTGTCTTTAATTTTGAATTTTGAATTTTGAATTAATTCATAGTTCTTGTTGTAAATATTTCTCATAGCCCACCTGTTCTAGTTTGGCTTGCTTTGCTGTTACCGAGTCGCATAAAGTTTGACGATATTGTTGTACCCTTGCCAGTAATTCTGGTTGCTGGGTAGCGATAATTTGCACTGCTAACAGTCCAGCATTCTTGGCGTTACCTATGGCTACTGTAGCGACTGGAATACCCCCAGGCATTTGGACAATGGAATATAAAGAATCAACACCTTGTAAGTTTCGGGTAGCTATGGGAACGCCAATCACAGGCAGTGGAGTTAAAGATGCTACCATTCCTGGGAGATGGGCTGCACCACCGGCTCCGGCAATAATTACCTTAATACCGCGTTGGTGGGCTTGTTGGGCATATTCTACCATGCGTTCTGGCGTGCGATGGGCGGAAACGATCGCCACTTCATGTTCTATACTAAATTCTTCACAAACTGCGATCGCATCTTTCATGGTGGGCAAATCGGAATCGCTGCCCATGATAATACCGATAAGAGGAGCCATATTAATTTTAAATTTTAGGTGAATAGCCGTCAGATTTCTAATTCTCTAACTAATATGATGACCAAAGCAACAAAAAACCCCGTAGATATTATCAATGCGCGAGTACCTGGTTATCAAGATTTGCAACAACTCTCAGTCAACCATGAGGGAATAATTGAGCAAATTTTGCCTATGAGTCAGTTATCCTCAGGCTGTGAATCTTTACTAGATGTTGCTGGCGACTGGATTTCTTTGGGTGGTGTCGATTTGCAGATTAACGGCGCCTTAGGATTGGCGTTTCCCGATTTGCGAGACGAAAACGCACATCTACTTGCAAAAGTATCGCAATTTTTATGGGATGTTGGTGTAGATGGATTTCTCCCCACCATAGTTACCACCTCAGTAGAAAATATACAGCGATCGCTTGCTGTAATTGCTGGTATTCTCCCCACTCAAAAATTAGGTGCCAAGATTCTTGGGATACATTTAGAAGGGCCGTTTTTGAATTATGGCAAGCGTGGCGCTCACCCAGCCGAGTATTTGCTACCCCTGACAATTGGCGAAGTCAAAAAAGTTTTGGGTGATTATGCTCATATTGTCAAAGTTATCACCTTAGCACCAGAGTTAGATCCCACGGGCACAGTCATTCCATATTTGCGTTCCTTGGGTATCACCGTGAGTTTAGGGCATTCTCAGGCAACAGCAGCCCAAGCCCAACGTGCTTTTGAACTGGGTGCAACAATGGTAACTCATGCTTTCAACGCCATGCCACCATTACATCACCGCGAACCAGGACTATTGGGTGCAGCCATTACCTATCCTCATGTCATGTGTGGTTTTATTGCCGATGGTGAACACGTTACACCAACCATGCTGCAAATTCTACTCCGGGCCAGCAATCAAGCTCAAGGCCTGTTCCTTGTCAGTGATGCCCTTGCACCTCTGGGGTTACCCGATGGGGTATATCCTTGGGATAGTCGAGAAATTGAAGTTATCAACGGCACTGCACGATTAGCCGATGGTACTTTATCTGGGACAACTTTATCCTTATTAGTGGGAGTACAAAATTTGGTGAAGTGGGGGATTTGTGACGTAGCAAGTGCCATAGCTTTAGCTACTATTACACCTAGACAAGCGATTAATTTACCAGGTATTATTTCTAGTCCATCCGCCAATTTATTACGCTGGTATTGGGATGAAGATAGTCAAAAATTAACTTGGCAAAGATTATTTGGCTAAACTTTTGCTTTTGGTGGCGGTACAATACCAAACTTCTTTAAATTGTCATCAATTGACCTGAGTAATTTAAAATCTTCGTCTGGTAAAGGATAAGTATCACTACTGAATAAACCTGCATTTATCATGGGATTCTGTTCTAGAAAAGAGAACGCTTGACGAAACTGATGCGGTTCAGCTTTAATCGGAGCGCTAAAATGACAAGGAATTATCCACTGAAAATCCCAACTCGCCACATAATTAGCCCAATCAATGGTTTCCTGGGGTGCGCGGTTGAGAATCAGTGTTTGTAAAATCGGGGCGACAAATAAACGCCCGTCTCCTTGGAGAACTTGAAAAGAACGCTCCCAATCTGATTGCCATTTAAAGGGAAATAACCCAAAATAATCTTGTTTTGAGCGGTTGGAGGCTCTAATAGCATTGCCAAGTACTTGACTTAATCCGGCTATCTTTAACACACTGGGGCGAAAGTACAAAGCAAATAACACAATCCTTTGCCATCCCTGACGCCGATTTGCCTGATTATCTGCAATAATGTCAGATGCTTGATCTTTGGCATGGAATAGCAAAGGATAGGGATCTAATTGGACGACCGCAGGTGGATCTTCTGGTACAGAAATGACTGAATCTGTGACTAATAAAGTGTGCGATCGCCTGTGAAAAAAAGCAACTTCCGCAAACCTTCCCGGCCCCAACTCAATGGGCCCCAATATCGCATAATCAAACTCATCAGCAAATGGTGTTTGACTACTATCTTTTGGTAAGACTTGAGTCCGTTTACTTGGTAAACCCAGCCAACTAAGAGGCAAATTTACCGGAAAACTCCACTGATGAGGCGCAACAAATACCTGTGCATGGGGAAAGCGTCTCGCAAAGGGGCCAACAAAAACTTTATGTTCCAATCCAGAGACAGTTGGCAAAATAATGTACTTAACATCGCCGTATTCTGCAACTAACTCTTTTAGCAGCCTCAGACATTCTGGAGTTGGCGCTACAGGTGCATATACCAATAAACCACCATCATCTAGCCTGACTACAGTCATGCGAATTGGCACAACAACATAAAAAATACCCTGCAACTGGTCAAACGTCCAGATAGTGTCTTTCACCACTTCTTTACGGATAGTCCGCCGCTGGCTATAAGGGTAGATGGGCAAGGTAAACCAGAAAGACCATGAAAAGTCCCGCTGATTAATCTTGTCTATATTGTCGGTATATTCATCATGAGCCACCTTGAGACCCCTCTTTACTGACGCTGCTCGAAGTTGGAGTTTAACAAACTATTGAGCCAACAGTCTATTTTGTATCAAAAATTTAGTTGCATTTCATTCAATAATTCCACCACCCAAGACTTTATCACCGTCGTACCACACAGCGGCTTGTCCGGGGGTGATGCTGAATTGGGGTTCGTCAAACACCAAACGTGCGCGAGAGTTTTCTAAAGGAATCACCGTTACTGGTTCGGGTTGGGAACGATAACGAATTTGCACTTTTGCTCGAATGGGAGTAGAGGGTTCAGCAATGGAAACCCAATTTACCCGATTTACAGTGCATTCTGGCTGGGTTACTTTGGTGCGATCGCCTACTACTACTTTATTATTCACTGCATCTAATTCCACAACATACAGCGGTTCAGCTGCGGCTATTCCCAAGCCTTTACGCTGTCCAATGGTGTAGTGATGGACACCATCATGTTTGCCCAAAACTTTGCCTGTGGTATCGACAATCTCGCCTTCTTTGGGAGCCACATATTTATCTAGAAATGCCCGCATGGAACCGTTGCTTTCCACTAAGCACAGGTCTTGACTTTCTGGCTTATCGGCAGTTTTTAATCCGTATTCAGCGGCGATGCGGCGAGTGTCGGCTTTTTGGAGTTCCCCTAGAGGAAATACTGTAGCTGCTAGTAAATCTTGTGATAAATCATACAAAAAGTAAGATTGGTCTTTGTTGCGGTCAACAGCCCTTAATAACTGGTAACGTCCAGTAGCGTCATCATAATTAATTTGAGCATAATGACCCGTGGCAATGCGATCGCATCCTAATTGTTCCCGGGCATATTGCACCATTGGCCCAAACTTCACCGTTTTATTGCACTGCGAACAAGGCAGGGGTGTAATCCCGGCGCTGTAACCAGTTACTAAATAATCAACAATATGGGTTTGAAAGACTTCTCGAATATCCACCACTTCATGGGGAACACCCAATTGTTCACAGATATCTGCCGCGTCAATCATGCCTTCAGAGCAACACTGGCCCTTGCCTTTCATCAGCCAAAGGGTCAAACCAATTACTTCATAGCCCTGATGGTGCAGGATGGCGGCGGCTGTAGAACTGTCAACACCACCAGAAAGACCAACGACAACTTTTTTCATATCCTTTCTTGCTAACTATTGGCTACTATACGTAAGCATAAAAACCTGTTTTTAACAGCCTGATGACCAAATTTTAACTCTAATTTTTATTTGTAGATTCTCTGCAATCAAGAAAACATTATTAGTTATTTTATGGTTTAGTTTGGCCAACTATCTCAAACTAGAGGCCGATATATATACAACCAGAGCTTTGGTCTGTCCGATTGTAGCACAAATATCCGTAAAGCCTTGCTGTTCAAAGACATTGGCGATGAAAGTTTCTTTGTTCTGCGTTTTTGTGTGCGCCGATTTCAGTCAGTTAATGAACAAAGCCAAATTTTTTTTGATGTGCTTATTGCCACTTAGGCATACTAAATTCTAAGCTAACAATATATAGTTACGACCACAGTGCATTTATCAATTGCTGAAAGAAATTATCTAGGAATTTCGTTACTACTATGTACAGTCAAATACCAGGTAAATTGCTCGCCTTGCCGATGATTCCTTTGTTCTTGGGAAGTTGTTTGGCGCTGATACCCCACAGTAGTCAGGCACAAAATCGTCCATCGCCCCTGCCCAAGGTCGAACCCATGCAATCAGTGGAATTTTATCAGTATGAGCAAAACTTTCAGCCTTACCAACCGATACAGTCTAACCAGTATAGCCAGACTTTTCAGCGCTATTTAGTGGTTGTTGATAGTACTAATTCCCAAGTACTCCAACGAGTACGTCTGATTGAACCAGAAGCTTATATCCGTCAGTACCAAGGAGGTTCTGTAATTCAGTCAGGAATTTTTAGTCAATTAGCTAATGCTCAAAATCGCGTCAGAGAACTCCAGTCATACGGTATCAACAATGCCCGAATAGTCAACTTTACTGATGGACGAGAAATATCCTCTACTGGTTTTGCCACTCCTGGACAGTCCACCCAAAGTAGCCCTACCAGACAAGAATCTGCCTACTATGCCGTGATTCCTGTGGTTAGGGGAGATGTCTTTTTAATGGCAGACAATATTAGGCGCACGAGTGGACAGTATAACTTTGTACTGGCAAGACAACAACCACTGGGGCCACACGTTGCTGTAGGGCCTTTTCCCACAAGGGCAGATGCAGAAAGATGGAATCAATATCTGCGAGAGTTAGGTTACGGTAACTCCAGGGTTTATTACGGCAGATAAATTTAGTGTTGGGTACTGAGTAAGGAATGTGGATTTAATAAAATATAGAACTTCACCCCCAACCCCTTACCAAGGAGAGGGGAGACTTTGACGCAAATCAAAGACGGGGTGATGTCAAAAAATAGACTTGCATGTTATTTAATTCATGTTGCTAAAGAGGTAAAAGTAAAGGTGGAGTAGTTAATTTCCTACTCAAAATTCCCAACTCAGTACTCAACACGTAGGACTCAAGACTGATGCAAGATAGGCAAGAACAAATTTCACAAGTTGTGGTGACTGCCGCGCAAATGCGGGATATTGAGGAACGTATCTTTGCCGCCGGAATGCCTGTAGCAGCTTTGATGGAAAAGGTGGCAGGATTAATTGCCCATCGTGTTCAGGAAGTGGCGGGATCTTGTGTGGGAGTTTTAGTTGGCCCTGGTCATAATGGGGGGGATGCTTTGGTTGTGGCCCGTGAATTGCACTTTCGCGGGTATCAGGTGTGGATATATTCTCCTTTTTCTAAATTTAAGGAATTAACTTCACAGCATTTACAATGTGCCCAGAGTTTAGGTATCCCGTATTATCAAGAAATTTCGCAATTGCCAAATTGTGATTTTTTAATTGATGGGTTGTTCGGATTTGGTTTAGAAAGACCAATTACTGATGCTATGGCCTCGGCAATTAATCAATTCAATACTTGGCATCAGCCGATTGTGAGTATCGATATCCCTTCAGGTATCCACACTGATACAGGTGCAGTTTTGGGAACAGCCATTCGCGCTACTCACACGTTTTGTCTAGGTTTATGGAAGTTAGCTTTTTTTGAAGATGCCGCTTTAGAATATATCGGCAAAGCTGAATTAATTGATTTTGATATTCCCCTGGCTGATGTGTGCGCTGTGTTAGGAGATGCACCCAAAATTAAACGCATTACCCCAGCAACAGCATTTGCTACTTTACCTTTACCTCGTCCATCGGTCACGCATAAATATAAAGAAGGTCATTTATTGCTAATTTGTGGTTCCCGGCGCTATGCGGGTGGGGCAATTTTAACTGCTTTGGGTGCGCGCGCCAGCGGTGTGGGAATGCTTTCAATTGCTGTGCCAGAATCTTTAAAACATCTTTTGGTGTCACATTTACCAGAAGCATTAATTGTCGGTTGTCCGGAGACAGAATCAGGTGCGATCGCTCATTTGCAATTGCCAGAAAAAACTGATTTGAGTTCCTTTAGTGCCATCGCCTGTGGCCCTGGTTTAACTCTAGATGCTAACCCCATTGTCCAAGAGGTAATGGCGAGCGATCGCTCTTTAGTCCTCGATGCTGATGGATTAAATATCCTGGCACAAATGGGCGCAATTCCCACATTACAAAAGCGTGCAGCACCAACAGTCATCACGCCCCACACTGGTGAATTTCAGCGCTTGTTTCCCGATATTGCCGATCCCCAAAAAGACAGAATAAAAGCAGTACAAACAGCAGCAGTACAAAGTGGGGCTGTAGTCTTATTAAAAGGGGCAAGAACAGCTATAGCCAACTCCCAAGGTACAATTTGGATTAATCCTGAAAGTACCCCAGCTTTGGCTCGTGGTGGTAGTGGTGATGTCTTGACAGGGTTAATTGGGGGATTATTAGCCCAAGCAGCAACCAAGCAAATTCCTCTAGCAGATATTGTCGCCACAGCGGCTTGGTGGCACTCCCAATCGGCGATTTTAGCAGCCCAAGAACGTACAGAACTAGGTGTAGATGCGTTTACCTTGACACAATATCTGATGAAAATTATCAGTAATTTACCTGCTACACTCGTTCCCAAATTTTTCGGTCATTCCAAAAATTAGGCGTAGTTTGGGTTAAGCACAGGGCAACCCAACACCCAAAGACCTTGGCATTGTTGGGTTTCGCTATGTTCTAACGCCACTTTGCTCAAGTCGGGAAACCCGCCCATGCAAATGGCTCCCCAACCTACATTTATTTTCCCCTCTCCAGAGTGATAGAAAAGGGTTACTGAGAGAAAATCACAAGATTTTAAAAGTGGGTGACCTGAGACTCGAACTCAGAACCAGCAGATTAAGAGTCTGATGCTCTACCATTGAGCTAGTCACCCGAACATAGAAACTGATGATAGCATATTTCTGGCTTATTCACTAGTGATGCTGGGGCAAATTGCTGAAGAAGCCATATCTATGGTGAGCTACATTAACGCCTGGGGAAATTGCACGATAAAGCTGGTTTGACCATCTGCACTCTCTACATCAATAGAGCCACCGAGATTTCTCACCATTTTTTGTACTAAAGCCAGTTCCAATCCTGTACCGCTATATTTCCAGGGATCGTTTTTGGAAATGTGATAAAACGGCTCGAAAATCCGTGACAGGTCATTGGCGGGGATTTCTAATCCAGAATTGAGAAAAGTCAGTTGTACTGTATCTACTGTCAAGTTAACAGCTAAGGTGATTGATTGACCAGCACGGGTGTATTTGCAAGTATGATTTAACAGTTCGGTAATTATCTGCTCTAAATCAGTGATGTCTGTTTCTAACAGTGGCATTCCCGACTCTATGATCAGATTTAATTCTTGTTTCTGACAACTGGTAAGTTCCCGAAAAGACTCCACAATGGGTGGTAGCCAAGTCTGGAGATCAATGGCAATTAAAGTCGGGGGATCAGGTTGGGTTTCTAGATAGGTAAGTTTTCGTAAGTCGTTAATTAACTTACTTTCTCTGCCACACTCGTTATGCAGAATCTGTAGGAGTTGCGGTACTATTTCGATATCTAAAACACCTTCTGGCGTCAGTACACTTTCCAGGGTTTGCACAGCCAGACTGATGCTGGTTATGGGTGTTCGCAATTCTTGCGATAAAATCCGGAGAAATTCATTTTTTAAACGTTCTCGTTGTTCTAATTCTTGAATTTGTGCTTCAGTTCTTTCATAAAGTTGTCCTTGACGAATTGCGATCGCACATTCACTAGCTACCTGCTGCACTAAACTGATTTGACTTTCATCAAACATCTCTTGTGTAGGTCTAATCAGCCAAATATTTCCCACAATTCCTTGATCATCAAATATGGGACAAGCTAGCTGTGTGACTAGCTGTAACTGGGGATGCCATCCAGGGACAATTTTCACAGATTGCCAATGCTCTTTTTGCAACAGTGTGGGGTAAACTTCGGGAAAGTCTGCAATCTTTTTGGTCGCTCCCTTGTCGGGGGGTAAATTTGCTTTGTCTTCGTAAGCTATACTCACCAATTTGCAGCTATCGCTATACAGTTCAATGTAACAATTCTCAAGTTCTAGTAATTTGGCTAATTCTTGAGTCGTTGTTTGCAAAACCTGTGTTGCTTGGCGATTATCGCGGATTTGTTCGGTAATGCAGCGTAACAGCGTTTGAAAGTTTTGTACTTGCTGTAACTGGGCTTGATGCTGCTGGGACTGAGATGCTAATTGTGATTGGAGATGCTGTATCTGCTGATGCAGTTCGGCTTGGTGAACGGCGATGCCAATTTGGGTGGCTAATTGCTTGATTAGGTCAACTTCAATTTCTGGCCACGCATAGGGTTTATAGCAATGTTGGGCAATTAATAGTCCCCACAAATTTTGCTGTAACAAAATCGGCACAACTAAATTTGCTCTTACTTGCCAAGAACTCCAAAAGTCTATTTGACAAGGATCTAAACCTGCGGCATAAATATCTTCAATAATTTGAATACAACCCAGTCCGTGACGTTTTTTATATTGGGTACTGAAGCCGGGATCGCAGAAGTTTTTGCCCCGCAGTTTCACACCAAGCGCTACCGTAGATTCGGCGATGATTGTGCCACTGTTGTCAGGTTTAATATGATAAATCAGGACGCGATCGCAATGCAAACACTGGCGGATTTCTTTGACTGTCTGCTGAAGAATGATCTCTAACTCCTCAGACTCACTCACGCGTTGGGCGATGGCTTCTAATAACTTCTCTCGTTCTACCTGCATCCCCCTTGCTTGTTTTACCTGTTTGGCAGGAGTAATATTACTACTAGTGCCAATTAGTCGGTAAATTTTCGAGTTAGCATCCCGTATTGGTGTTAAGGTCGTACTCCACCAAGTAGTAACTCCTTGAAATTGCAAGCATTGTTCATAGGAAATAGTTTTACCAAAGCGCACGCAATCAGAGTAATGCCGACGTACTTTAGCCGCATCAATTGGCGAAAGAATATCTTCTGGTTTTTTGCCCCTTAAGTCTTCAGAACTAATACCTACCCATTGTTCATGAGTAGGGTTCAGTGCGACATAACAAAAATCACTATCCTCTAAAACATCTACAACAAATATAGATGCCTGCACAGAATCGTACATACTCAGTAGAAATTGTTCACTACTACTGTGTTCGTTAAATTCTGTAGCGAAGAGAATATGAGGAGATGATTTTTTTTTCAACTCTACGGTGAAGTCAGTTGGATTTATAGTCATGAGAGATTCCCTATCTACTATTACTGACTATTTTTCTAGGCGCTTTCTAGTAATTTAGCTGTTAAAAATTGCTGTTTTGCGCCTAAAGCAAAGTATTATTTAGTCTTTTGATATCGATTTTTATGTGTTTATATTTCTTGCCGGAAATATCGGTAGAATAATAACATTAACTTAATCTAGGGTTTAAATATAGAAATATCTTATTTTGCTACAGTTTCACTATTATTTTTTATTAGAAATATTTTTAGATTCTTGCATATACTTACGTACAAGCAAAAGACATATTAATCAATTGTAATATTTATTAACGAAGAGCCTACTCTCTAAATGGGAGTAGCCAAAGACAAGTAACCTTTTCCTAAGTAGGGATTCAGGCTTTTAATCACCCCCAAGATAACTCACAAGTGGAGGGTTTCACCCCTTCGACGTAGGAGTTCATCTACTTGTAACAAATTTAGCGATTGCAGAAAATCCGACCTTAATTGCGGTAGATGATATACATCCCACCCATGTAGAGAGCGATGAGAATTAATCCATCCCAAGTGACATAAATGCGGGAGCGACTAACGGCATGATAGATTAACCCAGCGATGGCCACTGAAGTCATAATCATGGCCACAATGGCCGTGAACAAGTGAACTGGATTAATCTGCAACCACAAATTTCCTTGAAAGTACACCAAATCATAAATCCCTAGAATTGCCAAATTCCAGAGATTCGAGCCAAAAATGTTAGATACAGCCATTTCTACGGCATTCATCCGCATAGATTCCACTGACACCACAACTTCCGGTAGAGATGTCGCCCCAGCCAACAACAATGCACCGATAAAACTTTGCCCCAAACCAGTCACCGTAGCCACTTCGTCGCCCAAAAACGCCAGCCAGACACCGAGAATAACCGTAGCCACTGAGAAAAAAGCAAAGCTCAGATATGCTCGTTTTCTCCCGACATGCTGGTATTGAAAAGCTTCTGCTTCTACCTCCAAAATAGCCGCCCGTCGTCTAGTTTCAAACAAAGCAATTGTCCGCGCGCTCACCCAGTAGAGCAAAATTAATAACAAACTGGGAATACCCACCCAAGCCAAAGTCAAATTAATTCCTGTAGAAGTCAACAACATCCCCGCCGCCGTCACCCCCAACATGGCACAGCCGAGACTAGCCGCCAATCCATGACTCACAGGCGCACGCTTGAGTAACGGTTCCGGCCCACTAAAAATATCCAGTAGTCCCAAAATTAGTAAATTAAACATACAACTGCCCAAAATGCCCCCCACAGCCAAATCTGGGGCATTCAATACCACTACAGCACTCACCCCTGTAGCCAATTCTGGTAAAGATGTAACACCTGATAATAGCAGCGCCCCAACCCAGCTACGCCCTAAACCAGTTTTCTCAGCGACAACATCAGCACTCCGCGATAGCTGCATTCCTACAGCAATCACTAAGAGAAAACATACGAAAACTTGGAGGAAAAGGAGCATGGGGATTAGGGACTGGGGAACTCTGGGAATGGGGATAGGGAAGAATTTAATGCACTACATACAATACCTAAAACCCTAAATACGAAAATAATTACGAATTACGTAAAGCCCTAGCGGGCATAGCTTCGCTTACCGCGTGAGCGTGCCGTAGGCTCTATTACGAATTATTTTGACTACTTTTAATGTTTTGAGGCTGGTATCTGCACAACCACTGATAAATCCACCCATTGCTTGAATTTGCTGGAGATATTCTAAAGCTGTTGGAGCAATCAGTTCCCCTGGCATTAAAACGGGAATCCCTGGGGGATAAGGACAGACGATTTCAGTGCAGATGCGATCGCTTGTTTGTTCCAAAGGCAAAGTTTCACTAACAGCAAAAAAAGCTTCGCGGGGCGACAGTCTTAGTTTATCATCCCATACAATGCACCCGTTTTTTGTTGACGGATGACTATTATTCTCCCCTCCCCATTGCCCATGACCCTGTATACCCAATCTAGTAAAACCTTGGACTAGTTTCTCTATATCCTCTGGGGTATTACCTAAAGTAATAATAAAGGTGACATTTTGCCATGATGCAAATTCGGCTGTCACACCTAGTTGTTCATCTAAAATTTCTTCGGCATCAAATCCAGTGCAACCTAAACCGGAAACAGTCACAGTTAACCGTGTTTGATCTAAATTTGGCATTTGCAAAACTGATAATCCAGGAATTTGGCTAATTCTCGTTCTCGCTGTGTCTGCAAGTTTTAAGGTGCGAGACATGAGGGCGTTTCCTTGTAAGGCCATTTGTTGGCGTGCTGCATCTAAGGAAGCTAAAAGTAGATAACTGGGACTGGTAGATTGAACCAGTTGTAAAGCCTTACTTACTCGGTCAATATTTATTCTCTGTCCTTGAACATGTAACATCGATGCCTGTGTCATAGCACCAAGAACCTTATGGATAGACTGGACAGTTAAATCTGCGCCTGCGGCTAAAGCTGGGGTAGGTAATTGTGGATGAAAGACAAAGTGCGCGCCGTGTGCTTCATCTACGAGTAATGGGATATTGTACTGATGAGTAATGTGAGCGATCGCTTGGATATCTCCACAGACACCATAATATGTGGGATACACTGTCAACACTGCCTTGGCATCAGGATGCTTTTGTAGTGCAGCTTCTACAGCTTCAGGCGTAATACTATGGGCTATATCTAAAACTGGGTCATATTCAGGATTGAGAAAAATCGGTATAGCACCAGAGAGAATTAACCCGGCGATGGCAGATGAATGCACATTGCGCGGCATAATAATTTTATCGCCTGTGCCACAGGTAGCGAGAATTGCCGCTTCAATCCCACAAGTAGAACCATTGACCAGAAACCATGTTTGTGAAGCGCCAAATGCTGCGGCTGCTAGTTGTTGGGCTTTTTGAATTACACCTTGGGGTGCAAACAAATTATCTAAATCTGCTAGTTCTGTTAAGTCCGCACGAAAGACTTTTGTCCCCAGTAAGTCAGCCAAGGGTTGATAAATGCCCTGTCCTCGCTTATGTCCTGGTGTGTAAAAAGGAGCGTGAGCATGAGTTATACAAGCTTTTAAGGCATCTAATAAGGGTGTTTGGTTTTGATTAAGCATTATGTCAGCACAGAACCGCCAATGATAAAACTTGAAGTCTGTTAGGGCATATTCATAGACGATGAAATTTTTCAATGAAAGCAATTACCTAAGTTCTTGCGATCGCCTTAAATATTCACCTAAGTTTCCAAAATTTCTCCAGAATATAACGATGTAAACCTGGAAACGTAGATCAACAATAACGTCTTTTAATCTTTCCTTAATTGCTTTTTAATTATGAATTACGGCAAAATGGTATTATTAAGTAGTCAAATTTAATACAACTGTCATATTTATTTAATCCGGGGTAAATGAGTTGCTTTTGTTTGCTTGAGCAAGTTGGAAACAAGTCAAATCTAGCGAATGAGCAAACATAAGGACGTTTTTTGGTGCTGTTGGCAACTACTCCTCGTGAAAGTTTGCCAACTGTATCAATGTCTCGGTGGGGGAGAATGTGGGATTTTTGAATGACGTTAGCGCAGCTGACCGCAGGTATAGCCTGTTAGCAAATCGGTGCAGACGGCGTAGTTTTTTGCTGGGTACGGGATTCCTCACAGGGTTAACAATTACTAGCCAATGGCAACCAGTATTAGCAAACCTGAGATTTTCTAGCTATCCGTTCAGTCTGGGTGTTGCCTCTGGTGATCCTTTGCCGGATAGTGTGGTGTTATGGACTAGACTAGCGCCCCAGCCGCTTGCTGGAGGTGGAATGCCATCCAGAGATATCCCTGTGCAGTGGCAAGTTGCTCTAGATGAAAACATGAGACAAGTTGTGCGCCGAGGAAAAACGCTGGCAAAATCAGAGTTAGCGCATTCGGTACATGTTGATGTCCGGGGGCTAGATCCTGATCGTTGGTATTGGTATCAATTTAAAGTTGGCACAGAAGTTAGTTCCATAGGACGAACTCGTACAGCACCGGCAATTAATAGTTCTATTCCCCAACTCAACTTTGCTTTTGTCTCTTGTCAAGACTGGCAAAATGGCTACTATACAGCCTATAGGCATATGGCTGATGAAGACCTCGACTTTGTGGTGCATCTGGGTGACTACATTTATGAATGTGGGCAAAAATCTGGAGGTGTACGTCAACATAACAGTCCAGAAGCTTTTACCCTGGAAGACTACCGCAACCGCCACGCTTTGTATAAAACTGACTCAAATCTCCAAGCTGTTCATGCTGCCTTTCCTTGGATAGTCACTTGGGATGATCACGAAGTTAATAATAATTATGCCAACTTAATGTCCCAAAACAACCAAACTCTAGAGGATTTTACACAACGGCGAGCCAATGCTTACCAAGCCTACTACGAACACATGCCACTACGTTTGTCTTCACTACCTCATGGTGTGAATATGCAGTTATATCGGCGGTTCACCTTTGGTGATTTAGCTGAGTTTAATGTGTTAGATACTAGGCAATATCGGAGTAATCAACCTTGTAATGATGGATTTCAACCCCGTTGTCCCCAAGCATTTGATTCTTCCGCTACCATGACTGGAGCAAAACAAGAAAAGTGGTTATTAAAGGGATTAGACCAATCGCGATCGCGCTGGAATGTGATTGCTCAACAGACCATGTTTGCCGAGTACAATTTTAAAATTAGCCCAGACTTAGGACTGTTTCTAGACGTATTTAATCAGGATCAGTGGGACGGCTATGTGGCTGCACGTCATCGACTCCTTAATTTTCTTCACCAGCGTCAACCTTCTAACCCAGTTATTATTAGTGGAGACATTCATTCTAGTTGGGTGCATGATTTGCAGCTGGATTTTGATAACCCAAATTCAGCAACAGTAGGCACTGAATTTGTCGGTACCTCAATTTCCTCTGACTTTCCTCCCCAATTAATTCCAGTCGTTCGATCTTCTTTGATCAACAATCCCCACACTAAGTTTTTTAACGCTACCTTTCGGGGATATGTCCGCTGCAATCTGAATCGAGAACGTTGGCAAAGTGACTATCGAGTTGTTTCCAGCATTGTTGACTTGAATGCCTCTATCAAAACATTGGCTTCTTTTATAGTGGAAAATGGACAACCGGGCGCACTTATCAATTAATTTTAAATTTAACACAATCTTAATCCCTACTTGATGCTGGGTTGGTAGGTTGCTTTTGTTTGGTTAAGCAAGTGTGAAACTGGTCAAATCAAGACACTGAGCAGATGCAAGGATGCTTTTTGAGGCTGTTTATCACTTAATCTTCTGAAGTTTGCCAATTGTATCAACATCTCAGTAGGGGTGAATATGGAACTTTTAGATTGCGATCGCCTGCTAGCAAATCGGTGTAGACGACGAAATTTTTTGCTGGGTGCAGGATTCTTGACGGGGTTGTCAATCACCAGCCAATGGCATCCAGTATGGGCTAACCCCAGATTTTCTGACTATCCGTTTAGTCTTGGTGTCGCCTCTGGTGATCCTTTGCCCGATGGTGTTGTCATCTGGACTAGATTGGCTCCTAACCCGCTTTTTGGTGGGGGAATGGCACTGCAAAATGTTCCTGTGCGGTGGCGAGTGGCCTCAGACGAAAACATGAGAAAAATTGTGCGTCGCGGCACAACCTTGGCAACACCAGAATTAGCACACTCAGTACACGTTGATGTCCGGGGGCTAGATCCTGACCGTTGGTACTGGTATCAATTTCAGGTGGGTAGGGAATTTAGCCCCATTGGACGTACTCGCACCGCACCAGCATTTTTTGGCTCTATCTCCCAACTCAACTTTGCTTTTGTCTCTTGTCAAGACTGGCAAAACGGCTTTTATACAGCCTTTCGGCATTTAGCTGAAGAAAACCTTGACTTGGTGGTGCATTTAGGTGATTATATATACGAATATGGGCCGCGATCGGGTGCGTCACGCCAGCATAATGGCCCCGAAATCATTACCCTGGAAGACTACCGCAACCGTCACGCTTTATACAAAACTGACCCAAATCTGCAAGCGGCTCATGCTACCTGTCCCTGGATTGTCACTTGGGATGATCATGAAGTTGATAATAACTATGCCAACTTGATACCTGAAGACAACCAAACCCTAGAGGCATTTACACAAAGACGAGCTAATGCTTACCAAGCTTATTACGAACATATGCCTCTGCGTCGGTCTTCATTGCCCAAAGGCCCAGATATGTTGCTTTATCGGCGGTTCACATTTGGTAATTTAGCTGAGTTTAATGTCCTAGATACCAGGCAATACCGGACTAATCAACCTTGTGATGATGGGCTGAAACCTCGCTGTCCCGCGGCCTTTGATAGCAATGCTACCATGACAGGTTCGGAGCAAGAACAGTGGCTGTTCAAAGGATTAGACCAATCGCGATCGCGCTGGAATATAATTGCTCAACAAACCATGTTCGCGCAATACAATTTTAATAGCACCCCCGATCTAGGAGTTTTCAATATAGATCAATGGGACGGCTACGTAGCAGCACGCGATCGCATCCTCAATTTTCTCAACCAGCGTCGACCTTCCAACCCCATAGTTATTACTGGAGACATCCATTCTAGTTGGGTACACGACCTAAAGCTTGATTTTAATCACCCAAATTCACCAACAGTCGGTACTGAGTTTGTGGGAACCTCAATTTCCTCTGACTTTCCCAGCCAATTTATCGCCCCTGTACAAGCTTCCCTGAGCAACAATCCCCACACTAAATTCTTTGATGGTGCGTTCCGGGGATACGTTCGTTGTCAACTGACACCAGCACTTTGGCAAAGTGATTACCGCGTTGTCTCCAGCATCACTGACTTGAATGCCTCTGTTAAAACCCTAGCTTCCTATGTAGTCCCAAATGGACAACCAGGCGCACTGATAAATTAACCACACGCGATCGTTAATATCAAACCAACCCCCCAGATTATATTTTGGGGGATTTCCATATGCAAACACAGTTGCTAGCAATAGCGATAAATTAATAAAAGGATATTTAACCGGGTAATCGCTATTTGGGGAGATGTCATCAGTGGAAGTTGTCATCTAGCTTAATAAAGTCGAATAATTAAATTGAGACATACCATGATTTACCCCACAGCGATTTCTATACCCGAACCACAAATTCCCCATCCTCAACCAAATCCACTCCCAACTCCCGAACCCACTCCAGGGCCAGTACCAGAACCAGTACCTACCCCCATTCCCCAACCAGTACCAGCCCCCATTCCCCAACCAGTTCCCGGAACAGTTCCCCAAACCATACCTGAACCTGTTTAAATTGACTCTGTACTTCACAAAATCTCAAATCGAAAATGCTAAGAGCCGGAATTGTCGGACTTCCCAACGTCGGAAAATCTACTTTATTTAATGCCGTAGTTGCTAACGCCAAAGCAGAAGCAGCTAACTTTCCTTTTTGCACGATTGAACCGAATGTCGGCGTTGTCGCAGTACCGGATGAGCGCTTAAATGTTCTAGCTAAAATTGCCAGTTCTGTACAAGTTATCCCGGCGCGTGTTGAGTTTGTCGATATTGCGGGTTTAGTTAAAGGTGCAAGTCAAGGTGAGGGACTAGGTAATCAATTTCTCTCCCACATCCGAGAAGTGGATGCAATTGTCCATGTAGTACGTTGTTTTGAAAATGATGATATTATCCACGTAGCCGGTTCTGTTGACCCAGCGCGAGACATTGAAATCATTAATTTAGAACTAGGTTTAGCCGACTTATCACAAATTGAACGCCGCATTGACCGCACCCGCAAACAAGCCCGCACCAGCAAAGATGCTCAGTTTGAAGTAGCAATATTAGAAAAATTAGCGGCTGCTTTAAATGAAGGTAAATCTGTCCGTCAAGTAAGTTTGGCTGAAGAAGAAGCCGAAATTATTAAAGGACTGGGACTACTCACCAATAAACCCATTATTTATGCTGCTAATGTATCTGAAGAAGAGTTGGCAACAGGTAATGAATTTGTGGAACAAGTCCGGCAAGTTGCGGCTACTGAAAATGCCCAAGTTGTCATAGTTTCGGCGCAAGTAGAAGCTGAATTAGTAGAATTACCAGAAGAAGATAAAGCTGATTTTCTCCAATCTTTAGGCGTAGAAGAAGGTGGCTTGAAATCTTTAATTCGTGCTACCTATGCTCTGTTAGGCTTGCGGACATATTTCACTTGTGGCCCTAAAGAAACCCGCGCTTGGACAATTAATGCGGGGATGTCTGCACCCCAAGCAGCAGGAGTGATTCACTCTGATTTTGAGCGAGGATTTATTCGCGCCGAAACTGTTGCTTATGATGCTTTAGTTACGAATGGTTCCATGAATGCGGCGAAGGAAAAAGGCTTAGTTCGCAGTGAAGGGAAAGAATATGTTGTGCAAGAAGGGGATGTGATGTTATTCCGGTTTAACGTATAAATTTGCGTATAACAGACATCTTGTTTGTTCTGGGCGGGCGAGGACGCCCACCCCACAATAATTTTTTTTACTCTCCTACTCCCTATTCCCTAATTTAACCAATGGGATGATTACCAGGATTTACAGCATGAATATGCTCACTACCCGATTGCGGTCTGCCCCTTTTGTAACAAGCTTCTTCTGGTTTACCCCAACCTAATTGTAAAATCATTTCCAAAAAGCTAGAATTTTCCCACTTCCACAAACTAGCCCATTCGGTAATTTGAGCAATTCTCTCTACATCAGGTTTGAGAATTTTTTGGTGTTGTTTATTATTATTAAAACTCAAATATAAATCCATCCCCGCAGTCACTTCATACCAAAATTCCAACATAGAACTTTTGGCATTTTTGAGTATTTCTAAGTCTCCACTCAGGGCGATTAATTCAGTATTTACTTCTGGGTAATGGAGGCTTTTACCTTTGACTGTCATCTCCCGCCAGACAATACCTGAAACTTTGTGTTCCCTCTGATATTCGTGAATGGCAGCTTTAAAATCTTGATAGGCGGTGAACTTTTGTAGCCCGTCAGTTTGGATAAACTGGTCAATGACAGGGTTACCAGAAACTGTTACCTCTAATTTTAGGCGTTTACCTGTGAGGCAAGCTTGGCGTTCATCTGCCAAAATTTGAATTAGCTCCTCGGTAGTATAAACCTTTGACATCAGAACACACTCTATTAGTCATTAGTTATGGACTTGAGATTAACTCCTAACTGGTTGTCAGATGGTAGATGTTTCAGGCAGTTATTTAAATATTATCCTTTGTCATCCAGGGGAATGCAGTATCAGATAAAACTGAAATTGAGGGCAGACCAATTTGGCCTACCCTCAAAGTTACTCGGCTAACTCACTACTAAACTCATTGAATGAACGCCGTTTTAACTGTACTGATTCGGTACGGGGCAACAAATCAAACACTTCTCGAAAGCTATCGTCTATTTCCTCATAAGGTACTTGACCTTGCTTATTCAAAACTACCTTACCTGACTGATCAAAGACTACAACTTGAGGAACAGCCCCAGAGTAGTAATATCCTGGTTCGGTGGGGTCATAGGTTTGTTTGAGAGGAATGGTATCCACATTAATGGGGATAATTTCTGCCGCCCGACCATAGAATTCTTGTACCTGGGAAATGGAAATGGCGTATCTTTTGCAATCACTGCTGTCATCCACATAGAAGGCTAAAAATACAGGTTTATTATCTGCTAAAGCCTTGGCCAAACTTTCTTTGGGAGGAACCAGTGAACCATTACCAGCATAGATTACAAAAATGTTGCCATCATAAACATCATCATCAATACCAGCAAATGCAGGTTGGACACTTATCACTAATAGACAAGCAAGCAGTAACAAGCATTTGGACACCAACCGTCGCCAGTCAGCAATTTGTTTTTGTAAAAAAAGAAACTTTTTGCTATTCATCAAAGAGAACCTTGCAAGCTACTAATGGCTGTGAGTGTGTGCTGAATTCGGCTAACTGGGCTGGATATATAATTACACCCGCACTCTATTTTTTAAGATAACGCCTACTGGGATTATCTCTCGAAAGTGGGTAGCTTTGTTTGGGAAGTACGGAATGAGGGAGATGGGACTGGCTTTTTGGGCAAGGATTCGTTAAACTCACGCTTATTAAATTACGCCGTGTGCGACTTTCTCTCAGACCTAACCCCCAACCCCTTCCCTACAAGGGAAGGGGAGCAAGAATCAAAGCCTCTCGACCTTTCGGGAAGAGGAATGGACGCGGGGTTTCAAGAATTAAGTCGCACAACGCGTTAAATTTGCAAATTAAAGACTATTAATTAGCAATTACTGGAAGATTGGGGAACGAATGTGGGAAAGAAAATAAGACTCATTGATAGACTGCGACTCGGTTTCGCGGTGTTAGTGGCAAAAAGTGTGACGTTTGTTGTGCGATCGCTCCGTCTGGGTGCTGCTAGTGTATTACCAGGCTCTATTGCTCGTCGCATTGAACCCCGAATTTTAGAATTACTGAGTCAGCAAGTAAAAAACGGAGTGATTCTCATTGCTGGTACTAATGGTAAAACTACTACAGCGCTACTTTTATGCACGATTTTAGAACGCAATGGTTACCGTATCGCCCATAACTCTACAGGTGCAAACCTGGAAAACGGCTTGATGACGGCTTTAATAGAAAACACCAACTTAGTGGGTGCGCTGAACGTTGATTACGCCATTCTGGAAGTAGATGAAAATATTGTACCGAAAGTTTTACAACCTCTCCAGCCGAGAATTATCCTCTGTTTAAACTTATTCCGCGACCAACTTGACAGGTATGGGGAAGTAGACAGTATTAGTAAGCGTTGGACAAAGGTCATCTCTACCCTCCCACTAGAAACGGTAGTGATTCCCAATGCTGACGACCCGACTTTATCTTATCTCGGTCAACAGCTACCCCAAAAGGTTTTATTCTTTGGGATGAATGAACCGGAACACTATTTAGAAGCCATTCCTCACGCCGTTGATTCGATTTATTGTCCTAGTTGTGGACACTCTCTAGATTATCAAGGTGTGTATTTGTCCCATTTGGGAGATTTTACCTGTCCCAAGTGTGGTTTTAGTAAAAGTCAGCCCACACTAGAAAGCAGCCAATGGTCACAAATTTTGGTGGGTTTGTATAACAAATATAATACTTTAGCGGCTGTGACTGCGGCGCAAGAGTTAGGCGTTGATCAAGCGATAATTCAAGATACAATTAACAACTTTCAGGCTGCTTTTGGTCGTGCTGAAGATTTGGTCATTAACGGTAAACGAGTGCGAATTTTGTTATCCAAAAATCCTGTGGGGACAAATGAAACAATTCGCGTGGTGACGCAAAGCACTGATCAAACTACACTTTTGGTATTAAACGATCGCACACCCGATGGTACTGATGTATCATGGATTTGGGACGTAGATACAGAAAAATTAGTGGAACGTGGCGGGACTTTAGTAGTCAGTGGCGATCGCGTCTATGATATGGCCCTACGTCTACGCTATAGTGAAAAGTCGGCGCAGAGTCACCTAAATTTGATTGTAGAATCAGATTTGCGTCAGGCCATCGCCACGGCATTGCAACATACACCAGACAATGAAACTCTCCACATTCTACCCACCTATTCAGCGATGTTAGAAGTGCGAGAAGTTCTCACTGGGCGTAAAATTCTTTAACTGGTGAGAGTCAATCAGGTTCGGTAATTACGGGGACAATAATCGCCTCTGGGTCAACTGATAGTTGACTTTGGGCTTGGTTGCGAGCGTTGATGGCTTCTCGATAATTAGGCTTGTATTTCAACGCTTGATCATAAGATGCCATCGCCTCTTTATATCGTTGTAAATTGACTAAAGCATTCCCTCTGCTGTACCAACTTTCGGCATGATTTGCTTGATAACGTACCGCCCGATCATAAGCTGCGATCGCTTCTTGATATTTTTGTAAAATATATTGGGAATTTCCCAAGTTATACCAAACTTGATAATCATTTGATTTAATAGATGCGGCTTTCTTATAAGATTCCACAGCTTCTTCATAGCGTTGGCTTTGATGTAGCGCCCATCCCCGACTGTACCATGCTTGATAATCTTGGGAATTAGATTTAATTACTTGATTAAATGATTCAATGGCTTGGGGATAACGCCGTAATGTCATCAGTACATTACTTCTAGAAAACCAAGCGGGGTGGTAATTTGGTCTATATTGGACTGCGTTATCATAAGCTGTTAATGCATATTCGTAACGATTTAAATTCACCAGCGCATTACCCAAGGCATACCAAGCTTGACTATAATCTGTTTTTAATTCCACAGCTTTTTCGTAGGCGGTAATTGCATCTTCATATTGCTTTAATTTATGAAAAGCTAACCCTTTACTATATAAAGCTTCGTAATAATCTGGCTTTAATTTTATGGCTTGGTCATATGCTTGAATTGCATTATTATATTGCTGTAATTTACTAAAAATTTCCCCTTTAGCAATCCAAACCTCAATATATTCATTATCTAATTGTAAGGCTTTATCAAAAGAGGCGATCGCTTCTTGGTAGCGCTGTAAATTCTGTAAAGCAAAACCCCTACCACTCCAAGCTTCTACATAATCTGGTTGAATTTGAATAGCATTGTCGTATGCGGCTAAGGCTTCTGGATATTTTTTCAATTTAAATAATGTTTTGCCTTGACCGTTCCACCCTTGGGCATAATCTGGTCTAATATTTACTGCTTCTTCATAGGCTGCCAAAGCATCTTGATAGCGTTGGAGGTCAAATAAGGTACTTCCTTGATTAGATAATGCTGTGGCGTTATTCGCATTAATAAAATTAATCACAAATATAGAAGCAACACCACTTGTTCCTACCAAAAATATGCCTAAAGCTAACTTAATTAATATGCCTTTTTTGATTTGTGGGATTTTTAACTTGCTAATCTTATTAATAGGCAAGGCCACATTAGTTGGTAAAGCCGGACTCAAAACTAAAGTCCCAGAAGCAGGTTTTTTTAACTCTTTTAAACTTTGCAGGGCAACAGTTGCGGAAGTATAACGTTGCCGAAAATCGTAACACACCATTTTGTCGATAAATTGGGCAAACTCTGGTGAGACTGTGGCTTGATTTTGCCAAACAATTTCATTACTATCAACATCAATTTCTAACTGATTTGGTGATAATCCTGTGAGGGCTTGAATAGCGATGATTCCCACCGCATAGATATCACTGCTAAATTTGGGTGTACCCTGGGCTTGTTCGCCTGGTAGATATCCAGGAGTACCGATGGCAACAGTAGCTTTTGTCTGCCCTTCAGGACTAACTATTTGAGTGGTAATTTGCTTAACAGCCCCAAAGTCAATTAAAACTAACTTGTTATCTTCCTGGCGTCTGAGTAAATTGTGGGGGTTGATATCGCGGTGAATTACTTGTTGTTGATGGACAAATTCTAATATTTCTAAAACTTCTTGAATTAGGTCAAGCACCTGTTCTTCACTTAAGGTGGTTCCTGGCGTTAACTCCTGACTCAAGTCATGTCCAGTAATCAATTCTTGTACTAGATAAAATTCCGCGTTTTCCTCAAAGAACGCTAAAAGCTGAGGAATCCGGTCATGAATCCCTAATTTATACAAAACTTGCGCTTCAGTATCAAATAAACGCCTAGCTGTCTCTAAATTTGCTGGGTCAGTGGCTTGAGGTTTCAATCTCTTGACAACACACTGAGGTAATCCAGGCAAGTGAGTATCACTTGCAACAAAAGTTTCACCAAATCCCCCACCCCCTAAGTGGCTAATAATTTGGTATCTTCCAACAAGTGTCTTTCCTAGCATCTCGTTTGCCTAGTTGAGTGCATTGTGTCTGATTCCAATCTTGCCACAAATTAACTGGAACAGGGAGGAACGAGGGGATGGAGGATGGGGAGATGGGGAGAAGATTCATCTAAAATTTAAAATTCATATGATTCCTGTTGGTGATAATATTCGTAGTCGTCATCAGCCAATAATTACTTATTGGCTAATTGGTATTAACATTGTCATATTTTTATGGCAATTAAAACTAGAATTTGCTGGGGAATTAGGCTCTTTTATCAATATCTGGGGTGTAATTCCTGCTCAAATGAGTGGGGCTATTACCCATGCAATCCACGTCACTCCGGCTGCTTGGATAGTGGTTTTTTGGGGTTCGGCTTCACTGTTTACCCGACTGTTTCTCCACGGTAGCTTTAGTCAAATTTTGGGAAATCTCCTATTTTTGTGGGTTTTTGGCAAAACTTTAGAAAACTTTATTGGACATGGGCGTTTTCTGGGGTTATATCTGGTTGCAGGGATATTGACAGGAATAGCGCAAATTTTGCTGGAACCGAATTTGACAGTTCCCTTGATTGGAGCGAATGGAGCGATCGCAGCTATCTTAGGAGCATATGTAATGCAGTTTCCTCAAGCTAAAGTAGACACAGTTGTGCCACTATTAATAATATACATTCCTCTAGAACTGCCTGCTTATTTCTATCTCTTTTGGTGGTTTATACAACAGCTATTTTATGGTGTAGGGAGCTTACACATCGCGCCATTTGGAGTTAATCCCCTTGGTACTACTTACTGGGCGCAGTTTGTTGGGTTATTTATTGGTGGAGTTTATATGAAGTGGAGAAAATAATTTGACGCCTATTGGGTATTATACATAAAAAGTGATTTCTGTATATATCTTTTGGCTGAAATTCTTATGTGCCTGATGACAGATTGTCTTTTTGAATTTGAGAATCCATACTCAATTAGGGCTATAGGGTGTAGACAATTGGGAGTAAAGTTATTTAGTGTAATTTGTATTGAAGATGCCAGACGTTAATAGAAATAACAGCGAATTTACTAACGAATTAGCATCTCTAAGACAGCGGATTGCTGAGTTGGAAGCATCAGAAATTGAGCATCAGCAAAAGTACACAGCACTAGAACAAAAACTAAAAATACTAGAAGCAAAACTGGCAACAGCAGAACAGCCTCATATTCAAGTTGCTGGGTGTGACATTCAATGGAATCTTGATGAAGGCACTTGTAAAGCTCTCAACTTACCAGTTGTCTTAATGTGGAGAGATACAACTCTGGCAGGATTCATGACAGGACTACAAGCTATGGTGGGTACTGAGCGTTTTGCTCTAGCTCTCCAAAGTGAAGGACGTCGGAGTGTGGAAGCCGATTGGCAAATAATTGCTCAATTTCCGGATTTTGCCGCAGGCTTCGCCATGCTGGCCCAAAATGCTAAGGGAGCAGGTTGGGGACATTGGCAATTGGTGGAATTGAACTGGGAAGAGCAAAAGTGTCGTTTTCGAGTCAAGAATAGTTGGGAAGGCGCTTATCAGAAAGCCTTGGGTGTCTGTTGGGGTAGCGGCATGATGGCGGGGAAGTTGGCGGGTTATTGCTCAAAATTATTTGCTACTAATTGCTGGAGTCAACAAACAAGCTTTATTGCTAACGGAGACGAATTTGACGAGTTTATAGTCAGTCCTTCCACCGAGTCTCTTGAAACAGAAATTGCCAATTTGCTATTAACAGATCAAGCCACAAGAGCAGATATGGCAGTGGCTTTGCAGCAACTCCAAAAAGAAATTCAGGAGCGCCAGCAGGTAGAAATAGCCCTTAGAGAAAGTGAAGAAAGACTGAGGCTAGCCTTAGATGCTGCCCGCATGGGTTTTTGGGACTGGAATATGATTAATAATCAATTAATTTGGTCAGAAAATCATCAACTGCTGTTTGGTCTAGTTCCAGGCAGTTTTGTAGGCACTTATGAGGCATTCATTAAATATATTCACCCAGAAGATCAACAATCTGTCCAACAAAAAATCACTAATGCTTTGGCACAAAAAATTGATTACATTGATGAATTTCGGGTGATTTGGCCAGACCAAAGTGTACATTGGATTTTTGGTAGGGGACAATTTATTTATAATGACCAAGGAGAAGCAGTACGCATGATTGGGGTTTGTACTGACTTTACTCAACATAAGCAATCAGAAGAAAGTAATCGCCAATTAACTACCAAGGTTCAAGAACAGGCAAATGTTTTAAATGCAATTCTTGCTACTTCTGTTGATCACATTTATATTTTTGATCGCAGAGGTCGCTATCAATATGTCAGTGACGGTGCGGCTACTACATTGGGTTTCAACAATCAGGATATTCTGGGTAAAGCTATAAAAGAATTAGATGTAGACCCAGATTTGGCTCATCGAGTAGAGAATCAATGCCAAATTGTCATGGCCACTGGACAACCAATTAAGGATGAATGCGAATTTAGTTTCGCAGATGGATCGAATTTTTATGAATACATCATTACGGCATTACGCAATACCGACCAAATTATTGAAGGTGTAATCATTGTCTCACGAGATATTACCATTCACAAACAGATAGAAAAGTCATTGCGTGACAGCGAAGCTAGATTTCGGCGGTTGTTTGAGTCCAATTTGCTGGGTGTGGCTTTTTGGAATGTGGATGGCTTGATTACGGATGCTAATGATGCTTATTTACAGATAATTGGTTATACTCGTGAAGAATTTAGCCGCTTAGGTAAAATTAATTGGCGACAACTTACCCCTCCAGAATATCAAGATGTAGACGATGGCGCCATTGCTGAGGTAACAGCTACTGGAGTTTCTCCAATTTACGAAAAAGAGTACATCCAGCGCCACGGTAAGCGAGTATCAGTTGTTTTGGGGCTGGCTCTATTCAATGACTCCCAAGATAACGGAGTAGCTTTAGTATTAGATATTAGCGATCGCAAACAAGCAGAAAAAGAACGTGATCTCCTCCTGCAAAGAGAACAGTCAGCACGTCAAGAAGCCGAAATTGCTAACCGAGTTAAAGATCAGTTTTTAGCAGTTCTCTCCCATGAACTCAGAACCCCACTTAACCCCATTTTAGGGTGGTCAAGATTGCTCCGCTGTCGTCAGTTTGATCCAAAAATTATGGAAATAGCCTTGGAAACTATTGAACGTAATGCCAAATTACAAACCCAATTAATTGAAGATTTATTGGATGTTTCACGCATTCTCCAAGGCAAATTGAGCCTCAATATTTGTCCAGTCAATTTGGTTATGGTGGTAGAAGCTGCTGTTGAAACGGTAAAGTTGGCAGCAAACGCCAGATCAATTGAAATTCAGACTATACTAAATCCTGGGTTGCGACAAGTAATGGGTGATTCTAGTCGCCTACAACAAGTTGTTTGGAACTTGCTATCCAATGCTGTGAAATTTACACCCATTGGTGGACGGGTAGAAGTTCGCCTAGAAGAGGTTGATTCCCAAGCGCAAATTCAAGTTATTGATACAGGTAAAGGAATCACGCCGGAATTTCTGGCTGATGTGTTCGATTATTTTCGTCAAGCTGACAGTACAACTACACGCAAATTTGGTGGGCTAGGCTTAGGTTTGGCAATTGTGCGTCAGGTTGTGGAACTACATGGGGGAACAGTTACCGCAGCCAGTCCAGGAGAAGGATTGGGGGCCACATTTACCGTCAGACTACCATTTTTGCTCAGGAGTGTAGAGGTAATGTATCCAGATAATAACGCTGAACTGTTGATGGCTGATGCTTCCTTGGTGGCGGGTATAAAAGTTTTAGTGGTAGACGATGAGCCGGATATCCGAGATTTAATTAGTTTTATTTTGCAAGAATATGATGTCAAAGTCACCACCGTCTCATCAGCACAAGAGGCTTTAGAAACTTTGTCTCAATGGATACCAGATGTTTTAATCAGTGATATTGGGATGCCAGAGACAGACGGTTATATGCTCATGCGTGAATTAAGAAAGCGATCGCCCGAACAAGGCGGAAATTTACCTGCGATCGCTCTCACGGCTTATGCTGGGGAAATGAATCAACAGCAAGCATTCGCAGCAGGATTTCAATTGCATATCCCCAAACCAGTTGATCCCGACGAATTGATGCGGGCCATCTGCTTTGCCTCAGTGCTACGCTATCGCTAGTTTAATTAATCGGGACTAATTATGAGTTACAGCCGCAATTCCCCGCTCAAAAATATCCACACAAGTCTCAATATAATCTTCACCGCTATAGTCGTTTTGTTGATAATTGACACTGCGGCACAGCATTCCAGCTAGTAGCATCCCTGTAAACATATCCACTACAGGAAATAAATCAATCTCAGATCTGACAATGCCACGTTGCTGACTAGATTGGAGATAAGCTAATAGTTTATCTTTTAAAGGCTTGGCAGCTTCTTTAATCACTTGCTTCGCCGCCTCAGGATGACGTTTAGCTTCACCAATGAAAGTGCGAATTAAGTCTTCGTATTCTTCCAGCATAGCGTTGTAAAGCTGGGCATAGTTCCTCAAGTCAACACTAAGATCCTGTGTCCAAGCTTCAGGATGCGCCAGGGCTTCTGTTTGGAGGGCTGAAGCATTTTCAATTACTGCTTTCAACAACTGTTCTTTACTGGCAAAGTGACGAAATAATGTCACCTCATTCACATCAGCAACACGGGCTATTTCACGAGTTGTGGCTCCTTGAATACCAAAACGAGCAAATACCTGCGAGGCAGCTTCTATTAAACGTGTACGGGTTAAAGCGGATGAGCGGAGAGTTTTATTCATTAATTGTTTGCAAGTACTTACTTACAATTTATGACACGCCATAAAGGTTTTGGCATCTAAGTAAAACAAGTTTACACATTTTGCTCTATTGTGGACAAATCTAAAGATGAGCTTTAATACGTAGAAATAGATAGCTTTTTACTCATTCTGGTAACGGGAACAAATATCCCATTTCTTAACTGATGAGGTACTCTTTTGATAGCAGTAAAACCCATTCGTACATAAAATCCCTCAGCATATAAGCTGGCATTTGTAATTACCTGATCCACTCCTTGCTCACCTGCTTCATGACAAAAATGTTTAACTAAAGTTCGCCCTATGCCTTGACCTTGATAATAAGGATGTACATATAAACTAATAAGTTCCTCAACTATAAAACTAGCAAATCCAGCAATCATATCATGATCAATAGCAACCCAAAAAGTTTCGACTTGCATACTTTTTAAAATTTTTTGACCATTGGGCTTGTGAAGATAATTGCGCCAAGCTAAAAGCTGTTTTTTACTGTAAAAAGTTGGAGGTAGAGCTTTAATAGCAGCAATATGAATTGCACTCAACACCCAAGCATCTGTTTCTTGGGCCAGTCGCAGAGATATTTCGTTAACAGTCATAGTTTCTATGATCAACGCGTTACCTGACTGGGACTCATGCCACAATTTTCATGGGCAGAGTCACGATGAATGTT
This sequence comes from Anabaena sp. CCY 9613, assembly GCF_963920895.1. Classification (NCBI taxonomy): domain Bacteria; kingdom Bacillati; phylum Cyanobacteriota; class Cyanophyceae; order Nostocales; family Nostocaceae; genus Anabaena; species Anabaena sp. CCY 9613. The sequence goes on along the minus strand of NZ_CAWUDE010000018.1, from coordinate 44,112 downwards.
GCCCCTTGTCCAATACCTGGACTTTCGGCACGGACTATGCCTCCATGTAATTCTACCAAGTGACGCACGATCGCTAGTCCTAATCCTAAACCGCCATGCGATCGCGTGGTTGAACTATTAGCTTGACGGAAGCGCTCAAATACATAAGGTATAAATTCCGGCGCGATTCCCCCTCCGGTGTCGCTCACCCAAATTTGGATATGGGAATCAATGCGTTTGAGTTGCACCGTGACTATTCCTTGGTTGGGTGTGAATTTAACGGCGTTGGAGAGCAAATTCCACACAATTTGTTGTATGCGGTTAGCATCACCCATGACTATCCCCGCTCCAGGATCAAATATACACTCGATGCGAATTTCTTTAGCGTCAGCTGCGGGGCGTACAGTCTCAACGGCTGCTTCTACAACTGGTATGAGTTCTACAGGCTGGGTATTCAGGCGCAGAGTTCCCCGAATAATCCGCGAGACATCTAAAACATCTTCAATTAATTGTGCCAATGATCTAGTATTGCGCTCAATTGTCTCCAGGGCCCTGGCTGTGGTAATTTCATCAAATTTACGACTCCTAAGTAGTTGTGTCCAACCCAACATGGCATTTAGGGGAGTCCGGAGTTCGTGAGAGAGTGTAGCTAAAAACTCATCTTTCATGCGGTTTGCTGTTTCCGCTTCAGCACGTGCTGCTTGTTCGCTGGCTAGTAATTGTTCCCGCTCTTGTTCTACTTGCTTGCGATCGCTAATATCAATCATAAACCCATGTAGCAGCTGGGGTTTATCTCCACTCCGCACAACATTCACGATTTCATACAGCCACACTACTCTGCCATCAGCCGCTAACATTCTGTATTCAAATTCGTAATTATCGCGTGACAGCGATAATTCGTAACAATACTCTATTGCCAATTGACGATCTTCTGGATGTATGTGTTCTTCCCAAAAATTATCGGTATACCATTCTTGCAAGGGATAACCCAGAATTTCTACAGTTTGTGGCCCCACATAAGTAAACTTACCTGTGGTAACGTCTGCTTCCCAAGGAATTACGCGTACCTTTTCCGTGAGTGTCCGTAACCTTTCTTCACTTTCTTTGAGAGCCTTTTCTGCTAGCTTTTGAGTTGTAATATCTGTTACCAGCGCTACAAAGCCTTCTACTTGCCCTTGTGTCCCAAACTGCGGCACATAAGTTGTACTCACGATATGGGATGAACCATCTTTGCGGGATATTTGATTTTCAAAGGTTACTTGTTGCCCAGAAAATACCGCTTCTATATAAGGAATAAGTGCCTGATAAACCGATTCTCCTAAAACTTCCTGAATATGTTTACCATAAATATCTGCGGCGGAAAAGCCAAACCAATCTTCGTATCCTTTATTATTAAAACGATAGCATTGCTGGGCATCGACATAAGAAATCAAAACAGGTACAGCATTAGTAATTAGCCGCATTTCATCTTCCCGTCGCCGTAGTGCCTGTTCTATGCGCTGGCGATTGGTTAAGTCTAAAACAAAACTAATAACTTGCTGTTGATTATTTTCTAATAAGGTAGACCCTACCAAAGCCGGAACACGACTACCGTCTTTACAAATATATTCTTTCTCAAAAGGCTGACACACACCTTTAGTTCTCAAGTCTGTGATGCAGGATTCACTGATTTCTAGATATTCTGCTGGTGTCATCTCGCGCCATCGGACTCGCCCCGCTAGCACATCCTCTTGTGAATAACCAACCATGCTTAAAAAGGCATCGTTAGCTTCAATAATTGCCCCGTTGATATCGGCTATAATTACTCCCAGGATGTTGGATTGTACCAACTTTGTAAACCTTGTTTCACTTGCCTGTAGCTTTTGCATACTTGTTTCGAGGTGCTGTTTAGAACGACGTAACTCGGCATTCAGCAAACTAATAAGTATGGTTACCAACAGAAATACGCTTAATCGGATGATGTCATCGGTAGTAGCAACAGAATAGGACAACACAGGCTCCATGAAAAAGTAATTGATGGCTAGAGTTGAAATAAATGTAGCCAGCAACCCTGATTCGATGCCACCATACCAAGCACTAATAGCTACGGCAGCAAAAAACAGTGGGAAAATTGTAGGGAACAGCTGTGAGTATAGTAAAAATGTCAGTAGTGATGCACTACCAACAGCTAACAATGCCACAGCGTAGGGTGCGAGCCGGGGGCGTATTCCTTTCAACGTGGCGTCTCCTTTGGTGCAGCTAGCTAAAGCGAGATTTTAGAAATTAGCTAAACTATGCGTTCTCTCATCACCTATTTTGCACCGAGACAATCCACAGCTAACAATTATGGGCTGTTAATCTATCTAAAGAGGTAAAGAAGCGAGTGGGATAGAGGAATGGAGAAAGCTCACTAAAAAAGTAGAACTAAAGCCATTTGGGAAAATAGACACTTTTTGTTATTAGTAATTAATCAAGCAAGTAATACAATTTACGAAATCAATTGCTCAGAAAACCCAAATATTAAGGAATGTGGATTTAATAAAATACAGAACCTCACCCCCAACCCCCTTGGTAAGGAGAGGGGAGACTTTGACGCAAGTCAGAGACGGGGTGAGGTCAAAAACTAGACTTGCATGTTATTTAATTCATGTTCCTAAGACACTTTCAACCCTACTCCCGATTCCCTATTATCAAAAATGGCTCGTACACCCACATTAACGTTTGATCGCGGTACATTAATTTTGCATCCACCACCACGGGGTAAGGGTTGGATGGATTACGCTACATGGGACGATCGCGTGGAAAAGTTTCGCATTCCGGCGCTGCGATATCGGGCTGTGGTGGAAGCTTTACAGGCCGAAGATGTTTATTTTGTAGATGAAGCGAAAGAATTTTATCCGGTGGATTTGATTGCGAGTGTGGAAATGCAGCCTTATGCCCACCAAAATGAGGCGTTAACGGCTTGGAAGCTGGCAGGAAGGCAGGGGGTCGTGGTGCTACCTACGGCGGCGGGAAAGACTTATTTGGCGCAAATGGCCATGCAAGCTACACCACGCACCACCTTAATTGTGGTGCCGACTTTGGATTTGATGCACCAGTGGTATGCTCATTTGGTGGCGGCGTTTCCTGATGCTGAGGTGGGTTTGTTGGGGGGTGGTTCACGCGATCGCACGGCGATTTTGGTGGCGACTTATGATAGCGCGGCGATTCATGCGGAAAGTTTGGGTAATCTCTATGGGTTGATTGTGTTTGATGAGTGTCATCATTTACCAACGGATTTTGGCCGGGTGATTGCTGAGTACGCGATCGCCCCTTATCGTTTGGGGTTATCAGCCACACCGGAACGCACTGATGGGAAGCACGCGGATTTAAATATTTTGATTGGCCCGGAGGTATACCGTAAACGGGCTGAAGATTTGGCGGGAAATGCGTTAGCTAACCACGAAATTGTGCAAATTAAGGTGAAGTTATCGCAGCAGGAGCGAGAAAGATACAATCAGTTAATTCAAACGCGCAATGATTTTTTACGTCAATCGAAGATTTCTTTGGGGAGTATTCAAGGTTGGCAAATGTTTGTGAAAATGAGTGCGCGATCGCCTGCGGGAAGAAGGGCGATGTTGGCGCATCGTGAGGCGAAGTCGATTGCTTTGGGTACTGATGGGAAGTTAAGGGTTTTGGCTGATTTGTTGGCTGAACATTTTCCGGAGAGGATTTTGATTTTTACGGCTGATAATGCGACGGTTTACAGTATTTCGCAGCAGTTGTTAATTCCGGCTATTACTCATCAAACTCCGGTGAAGGAACGCCATGAGATTTTAACTAAGTTTCGGGAGGGGGAATACAATACTTTGGTGGCTTCTCATGTGTTAAATGAGGGTGTTGATGTTCCGGCGGCTTCGGTGGCGATTATTCTTTCGGGGACTGGTTCGACTAGGGAGTATATTCAGCGTTTGGGTAGGGTTTTAAGAAAGGGGAATGTGGCTAATAAGCAGGCGATTTTGTATGAGGTGGTGGCTGAGGATACTAGTGAGGAGGGGACTTCGGCTCGGCGTAGGGGTGTAGAAAGAGATAACAAACCGCCAAGTCGCCAAGGGCGCGAAGAGAAGAGGGGGGATTTGCAGGTGGTGTATGGGGGTGGAAAGGGTAGAAGTCCGAAGGCGGCGGAACAGTTGGAAATAAATTATTCGAGCGATAAGAAAGATGTTACCAACGGAGTTACTAAGTCATCGTCTGAATGGGGAGGAGATAATTCCCAAGAGGTTGAAGATTGATCAGAAGCATTTGGATTTGGGGAATGAGTTGATTGGTTGTTTTCAGGAGGCTGTGGGGAAGTGTCAGGGGGTGCTGGAACGTCAGCTTCTGGATTTGGAGGGTGATGCAACTGATTATCGGGTGAAGCGGGGGTTGGCTTATATTCTCAAGAGTAGTTTTTGCACTTTTGAGGTGGTGAGTCCTCTAGAACCACCTATGTTAAGGGAACGGGTGTTTGCTTTGGCGGCGCAGTCGGTTCCTAGTGGTGAATCTACGCAAGTTACTTTAAATAAGATTGCGGCTGAGTTAAGTCAGGAACTAGAACGTGAGGTGTTGCTGGAACAGGTGCGTGATGGTTTATATGCTGATTTGGCGGAAAATAAGATTTTAACTAATTTTGATGCGCCTTCTGGGGTGGATTTGTTAAATAGATATAACTTGTCTCAGGTGCAGGGAATTTTTTATAAGGCGAGTCAATTAATTTTAAATGCCCATCGGAATGTTCCGGGGGAATATAAGCTGTTATTTCGTTATTTAAAGTTGTTTCAATTGATGGCTTATATTGAAGGGGATGCTGACCACGGGTTTACAATTACGGTGGATGGTCCGACGAGTTTATTTCATCCAAGTACGCGATATGGGCTGGCGATCGCTAAGTTAATTCCGGCTCTATTACATGTGACTAAATGGAGTTTGGCGGCAACTCTGCAAACCCGCGATGCTTATACTAATACTTGGAAAACTGGACGATTTACCCTCAATTCTGAATGTGGTTTAGTATCTCATTACTCTAAGGGTAAGCCTTACGATAGTATGCTTGAGTCATCTTTTGCTGATAAGTGGGATGCACTAAAAACAGATTGGGTGTTAGAGCGAGAAGTTGATTTAGTACCGATTCCTGGTAGTGTGATGATTCCCGATTTTCGGTTAATACATCCTGATGGTCGTGATTTCTTATTAGAAATTGTTGGTTATTGGCGACCAGAATATTTACAAAAGAAGTTTTATCAGGTGCGGCGTTCTGGATGTGACAATTTAATTTTGGCTATTTCTGAAAGATTGAATTTAGAAAAAGCTGGCGTAAAATTAGATAATGTGCCGGCGAAAATAGTTTGGTTTAAAGATAAGCTATTACCGAAGTCTGTCTTAGCAGCAATCGAGGAAAATGTATGAAAACTATTGAAACAATTGCCACGGTGACTAAAGACGGTAAAATTACAGTCCAGTTACCGCCTGATATCCCAGCAGGTGAGCATCAAGTGGTAATAGTAATTGCAGACAAACCTGTGACTGAGAAAGTAGCGATAAAGGAAAAGCGTCCTCCTTTCAATTTTCCAGTAGATCATTATGGTTCTTGGCCTGAAAACCTTTCTTTAAGACGTGAGGATATGTATGATGATTGGGGCCGCTAACTCTGTATTTCTGGATACGAATATCTTGGTGTATGCAAATGTATCCGAGTCTTCTTTTCATCAAGCAGCACTACAAAAGATTCAGAATCTTTATGATACAGAAATTGAGTTATGGGTTAGTCGCCAAGTTTTGCGGGAATTTATTGTGACTCTCACTCGTCCACAAGCATTCACAAATCCTCAACCTATGACCACAGTAATTGAGCGTGTTAGATTTTTTCAAGCTCAATTTCGAGTAGCTGAAGATAGTCCCGAAGTAACAGAAAAGCTTTTATCGTTGATGGAAGAAATTCCTATAGGTGGTAAGCAAGTGCATGATGCAAATATCGTCGCTACAATGCTAGTCTATGATATTCCGCAGTTACTCACTCACAACACAGGTGACTTTACTAGATTTTCTAATTTGATTACTGTTTCGCCTTTACAAGCATAAGAAATTGTGTATTTAAAATAATTGGTGAAACCTGTTTTATTTAAATAAAGGTGCGTTAAATAAACTGTAACGCACCCCATAATTATTCCACAAATTTTGGTCGTGCCTGTCCTGTTGATTTTAATTTTGACTCTAAATTCACCCAATCTTCCTGCTCAATTAAGTTGATAAATTCGTCAAGATTGTGGCGATATCCTTGTAATGCACTCAGTAAGGATTGGCGATTATATTGTGCCATCATCAATCCTAATTCTGAATTGCCACCTCCCACACGACTGGTATCACGAAAACCTGAACTAGCAAGATTTTGAGCTAATTGCAAAACCGCGGGATCACTTTCACCCATGCAAGCCGCAATCAAGGATGCACTCACCATGACGGGTAAATGAGAAATCCAACTCACAGCTCGGTCATGTTGTTCGGGCTGACAATAATATAGATTAGCCCCAAGCGATCGCACAATTTCTTCTACAACAGCGATCGCTGTCTGTGGTGTTGTTTCATCTGGTGTTAATACGTAAGGTCTACCCACAAATAAGTTATGTTGTGCGGCTTCTATCCCACTATCTGATGTCCCGGCCATGGGGTGACCACCAATAAAATTTTTCCATAAGGGAACAATGTCCTTGACTATGGGGGCTTTGACTGAACCGACATCAGTTACCACCGTAGTAGTAGGTAAATGATCAATCAGTTGCTGCAATTGGGGAACAATAAGGGCGATAGGCGTACAAATAAATACAACTTCTGCGGCTGCTAACAAATTCATGTCCACAGATGCTACATCGACGCTACCTAAAGCCATAGCTCTTTTACAGGTAGATTCCCGGCGACTGACTCCTAAAACATGATGACCTTGCGATCGCAAATCATAACCCAAAGAACCACCTATCAGTCCCAGTCCTAAAATACCAATTTTCATTTTCGATTTTGACAGTTTATTTATTACTTATTTTCTGCATACTTTGCCAACTATTCATGTTGGTATTTGAGGGGTAGCATTCATGACTGTAGAGGAATTGCTAGAAAAATACGCCACAGGAATCATTGACTTTAGTGGTGTTGAGCTTGTAGAAGCCAACTTGAGTGGTGTCAAACTCAGTGGTGTAAATTTCAGTTCGGCTGACTTAAGTATAGTTAACTTGAGTGGAGCGAACCTCAGTGCTGCTAACTTGAGTCATGTCAAGCTAAATGTGGCCAGATTGAGTGGCGCAAATTTGGACAGCGCTAATCTGAATAATTCTAGTCTCAATGTTGCTAATTTAATTCGTGCTGATCTCAGTCGCGCTCAATTACGGGGAGCATCCCTAGTCCGGGCTGAGTTAATTCGGGCTGACCTCAGTCGGGCTGACTTGTTTGAAGCTAACTTGAATAGTGCTGATTTGCGAGAAGCGACACTGCGACAAGCCAATCTGCGTCACGCCAATTTCAGTGAAGCTAGTTTGAAAGGCTGTTCTTTGGTGGGCGCTAACTTGGAAATGGCTAATTTAAACGCCGCCGATTTAAGTCGTGCTGACCTGAGTGGAGCCAATGTGCGTGATGCTGAACTCAAACAAGCCGACCTGCGTCATGCTAACCTCAGTGGTGCAGATTTCAGTGGTGCAAATCTCCGTTGGGCTGATTTACAAGGTGCGAATCTTCGTTGGGCTGATTTAAGTGGCGCTAAACTAAGCGGAGCTAACTTAATTGGTGCAGACTTGAGTAATGCCAATTTAACCAATGCAAGTTTAATACATACTAATTTAACTCAAGCTACTTTAATCAAAGCCGAATGGATAGGTGCAGACTTATCTGGTGCTACTCTAACTGGAGCAAAACTCTATTCCACATCCCGATTTAATTTAAAAACCGAAGGTATTACCTGTGAATGGGTTGATCTTAGTCCCAATGGCGATCGCTCGATTATCCAAAAATTTGATGCGATAGACCCACGGGAATTTTTCAATGAAACTGCGCCGACAATCCAGATTATGGTTGATGCAGCCTTAGAACATGAAGCTAATTTTGCCTTAGCTGCGGCTTATTACCAAATTGCTCAGGAATATCGGGAATTGAAACAACCCCCCAGCATGGAAATTGGCCGTCGTCGCACTGTTTTGACTTTCCGATTAGACAGCGATGAAGCCTTATTACCTACAGCTTGTATGGCAATTCTGCCGTTTCTCGATGCTATTAATACCCACAAAAATATTTATACACTCATGGAAATGATTGCCGCAGAGGATGTATTTTCTCTGGGATTAAAAGCACCTGATAAAGTAATGCAATTAACTCTGCTCATCCAGCAAGCTATGAATCAGGTTGAAAAAATTAGACAAATGAAACGAAATTTGGAATTAGCCGGAAAATTAAATTTCTGTAGAACTCCAACCCAGACTATATTAACTAATTCCAGCGCTCAGACTTTAATTATCTATGATCACCCTAATTTTGGCAAAAAATTTATTCATCCTGCCGATGGCAATGTCACATTTTCAACTAGTATAAACAGTGAAATTGCTATATCTACACCACCGGCATTAAATATGGTGGTGGATTTTCTCCAAAGCTTCCACTATATCAGTCAATATTAAAGACAGGTAATGGTATTAGTAATGAGCAACAAAATTTGGGAGAAAGCAAATGCGCGATCGCTTTAATAAAATGATGGGACGGACTCGCTATGTGGTTTGTCGCTTGTTTTTGCACTTAGCCGGGTCTGATGTCGCACCAATTCTCGGAGTATTAAATAGTAGCGCCCGCGAAGCCATTGATGCCGACGGTGACTTGAAGGTTTTGGGAGAAGGATTAGTAGAAATTTGCGAAACTCTGTTGCGATATGATGAGTCTTGGCTTTCTGCTGCCAATGAAGGCGAAGTCTTTTGGGATGAAGGGGATGCGGGAGATTTTGTCAATGACTTATTTAGCGACTCTGCCGAACGTTACGGTGCTGAATATGATTTAAATGCACCTGCTGGTGGAGATCAGTCTTTTTCTCTACCTGTAACCCGTAACGTCATTGTCATGATTACTGTAGCCTATGAAGGAGAAGTTCCTGATTTGGAAACCGATTTATCCAACATTCCCGCACTCAAGGATGCTTTGAAAGCCTTAATCAATTTGCATTACAAAGACCAATTCCGCGCCATTCAGTTTCATTTTTCACCCGCACAGTTAGGTGATGAACTGACTAACGATCAACTATTGCAATACTACCCAGAGTTGATTCCTCTATAACTTGTTGGGTAGTCTCTACATTACTACCTTGATTGAGACTTGTTAAGCTCGAAGGAAGGACATAATCAAATGCTCATGAAAGTATTACGAAAATTTACAGTTGTTTTTTTAGCTTTGAGTTTGTGCATAACAACTGTTGCTTGTGGTGGTTCTAACCAAGCTACCGCGCCAAATAGGAATGTTAACAGTACTTCTACGGCAACAAAATTAAGTGATGGTCAGTATCAAGTACAGCAAGCCACCTTTGATGATGGTACTGGGGAATATACACTGTTTTTACTCAACAGTACTCCCCCTACATTTCAAACTGATAATTTGCAAATGGCACGACTAACCGACGAAGAAATCAAGGAAGGAAAGAAAACTTCTTTGAAGGTCGAAAACGGACAGCCTGCTTTATACATGACAGAAGACTTTAAAATCGAGTACATCCACAACGTCACTGAAACACAAACCAATCCCCAAACGGGACAACAACAAACGGTGGTAGTCCGACGAGAAAGTAACTTTTGGGCGCCTTTTGCTGGGGCTGTGGCTGGTAACATTGCAGGTCAAGCCATCGGTAATATGTTATTTAGACCCCAATACTATGTACCACCCGCCTATCAGCCAGGAGGAGTGCTAACTGGTTATGGCGGCTATGGTAGTACCTATAATCAAGCAGTTAGTAGCTATCGCACTCGTTACAATGCGCCACCAGCCGTCGAGCGCAATCGTACAACTTTCCGCACTACAGGTAATATTAGAAGGTCAGCACCTAATACATCCACTGTCAGAACTACACCTCGTCCCACTACAGGTAATCGCTCATCTGGTTCCGGTGTAGGTGCCAGTAATCTCAGAAATAATAACAGATCTGGTTCCACTAGACCTAGATCTGGTAGTAGCAGTTTTGGGACTAGACGTTCTACAGGTGGTAGTCGTTCGTTTGGTTCCGGTGGCGGTAGAAGACGTTAATCAAGTTAGGAGTCAGCAGGATATTTCACTTGCTGACTCCTAATTTTTACGCAATATTTAGTTAAGTCAGAGCTACTACTGGTTGTGGCCAACGTCCCATCGCTTTACCAATCACGGCTAATTCTTGCATTAAGTAATCAAAGCGCTCTGGTGTTAGCGATTGTGGCCCATCAGATAAGGCTTTAGTGGGGTTGGGGTGAACCTCAATCATCAGAGAATCAGTTCCAGCTGCGATCGCCGCCATTGCCATGGAGGGGACAAATTCTGACCAGCCTGTGCCATGACTAGGATCAATCATGATGGGTAGGTGAGTTAACTTACGCAATACTGGCACTACTGATAAATCCAAAGTATTACGGGTGTGTTGGCGATCAAAAGTGCGAATACCCCGCTCACATAAAATCACATTGGAATTACCCGCTGCCAAAATATACTCGGCTGCCATTAACCAATCTTCAATGGTGGCGGCCATTCCCCGCTTTAATAGCACTGGTTTGGGCTGTGCGCCTACTTTTTTTAGCAGGGAGAAGTTTTGCATATTTCTCGCTCCCACCTGAATCACATCGGCCACTTCAGCGATGATGTCCAGTTCGGCTGCATCCATGACTTCAGTAATAATACCTAATCCGCTAGCTTCTCTGGCCTTTGCTAACAAATCTAAAGCACTTTCACCATGTCCTTGAAAGGCATAAGGAGAAGTCCGGGGTTTGTATGCACCACCACGCAAAAACTTAGCGCCTGCTGCCTTGACACGCTGCGCCGTTTCAATGATCATTTCTTCATTTTCTACGGAGCAAGGGCCTGCTACAACTACCAACGGGTGATTTTCCCCAATGGTGACATTGCCATCAGGAGTATTAATTACTACCTCTGAAGCTTCTCCATGACGGAACTGACGGCTAGCCCGTTTGTAGGGCAACTCTACTCGTAAAACTTGCTCAATCCAAGGGCTGACTTCCTGGACTTGTAAGGGATCTAAGCTGGCGGTTTCACCTACTAAACCAATGACAACTTTGTGTTGACCAATAATTTTTTCTGGTGTCAGTCCCCAAGTAATTAGTTCCTCATTAATGCGGTTAATTTCCGCTTCTGGGGAACCACTTTTCATGACTATAATCATATTTAAGTTTCCTAATTATTTCGGCAATTAAGTCAATTTATTTAATTAAGTTGAAAATTTTGCTGATTTTCCCAAATATAGCGCTCAGTGATTTGGCAACTGCATATAGGGTTTAATCAAATTTATAATTTTTTATTTAGCAATGTTGAAGTTATCAAATGTCAACTTCAACATTTACTTGAAAATTTACCCAATAACACAGTTGTCTGATATCTGAGCGCCGAACATCATACGTTCTTTTGCCGAGTTTCGCGCCACACTTCCACCATGCGACCCCAATTTGTGCCAAATTCGCCTAAACCAATGAAACTTCCAGGTCTTTCTTCATCCCAAGAGGCAGAGAGAACCCCATAAGTGATTCCCAAAACTCCTATACCAAATAATCCCATATTTACCAGTAACACGGCAATGGGAGGCAGTTTGATATCAGAATAGGTGGCTAGTAAATAGCTGACCACTAAGCTAGCAATACCCAAAGCTGTGGGGATACCGCAAAATCCAGCCACCCGCCGAATCATCCGTTGGCTGACTACTTCGGGAATTGCCATCTCTTCTTTTTTGAAAGGTGGCTGCTTACTAGCTGGTTTTTCGGTTACTTTTGGCTGTACTGGAGGATTATTGGTAGCTTTGGCAGGTTTTTGGCGCTTTTTTTTCGGTTCAAAGGGTAAGCGACTGCGTTCAGATTCTTCAGCAGACATAAGCAGTTGTTCCTATCCACGAATACCAAGACGAGCAATCAAAGCTTGGTACTTTTCTCGACTACCTGCTTGAATGTAGGCGAGAAGACGCTTGCGCTGACCAATCATCTTCAACAATCCACGCCGAGAAGAATGGTCTTTTTTGTTGGACTGGAGGTGTAAGCTGAGGCGGCTAATGCGCTCGGTCAGCATAGCAACTTGAACTTCGGCAGACCCAGTATCGGTTTCGTGAACTTGGTAGTTCGACATTATTTCTTGTTTGCGCTGTTGCGTCAGAGCCATGATCGATTCACTTTCTAGTTTTTATAAATGTATGCAGCAGTCTCCCATGATATCACAGGGATGGGGAGTAGGGAGTGGGGGTCTAGCTTTGAATAAAGCCAATGCGATCGGGGGGCCAAAAACGAAAAGTTGCCCGACCGATGATATTTTGTCTCGGTAAAAAGCCCCAGTAGCGAGAATCGTTACTATCGTTACGGTTGTCTCCCATGACAAAAAACTTGTCTTCGGGGACTTGTACTGGTGGGAATGGCTGATTGGGTGGTTCAGCGATGTAGTCTTCTGCTAAGGGTTCACCGTCGAGGTAAACTTTACCGTTAGTCACCTTGAGGATTTTTCCAGGAACACCAATTACCCGCTTAATAAAAGCTTGGTCTGAGGGATATCCCCGTTTTTGTAATTCTTCAGGTGGCTGAAAAACGATAATATCCCCAGATGTAGGAGGGTGAAAACGGTAAGAGACTTTTTCTACTACCAAGCGATCGCCTGTGTGTAATGTAGGTAGCATAGAGTCTGATGGGATGTACCGGGGTTCGGCAATAAAAGTCCTAATCAGGAGTGCCAAACATAAGGCGATCGCAATGAGAGTGAGATTTTCTTGCCAACTACTCCATGCTTTTGATGACGTAGCCGCTTGTTTTGTATCACTTTCGTGAGGGTTCATATAAATTTTCAGCCAGTTTAACAAGTGGGACGAATACCTTGATTATCACTTTACGCGATAGACGCAAAACTCTATTTTCCCTGATGTCCTGGCTGCCCGCCTGGTCTCTTTTTCGGCTGATTTGATTCTTCTTGAGGTGGTGATTTTCTGGTTTCGCTTTTTTTCAGGATGTCCCCAGATGGGGGTTTCGATGAATTTGTGCTATCTAAATCTTTGCTGACTTTTAAACGCTCTATTTCTTGCTGTAATTCTTTGATTGTTTTCTCTAACTCACGTATTATCTTGCTCTGCTCAATGATGATATCCACCAGTTCTTTTTTGGATAACTGGTTCAAGCTTTCTGGGTCTAGTTCTTGAGGCAGGCTTTGGTTCATATCTGTGATACTCCTCCTCAAGTGTCACTTTTGTCAATACTCTGCTACCTGAATCCTTACTAAAATTAAAAATTTAGTTAAATAACTACAGACGGGCTTCGGAAAGCATTAATTACTTTATCAAGTTCCTGAGCGATCGCTAATAACTCCATTTCACGCCACCGTTTGCCAACAACTTGCATTCCAATCGGTAGACCATTTTGAGTGTGTCCAATTGGAATCACTACCGCAGGATGTCCACTCAGATTAAATGGCATAGTGTAAGCTCCGTTTGCCACTGTATGAGGGTAGGGTCGGCCATCAATCTCAATAGCACTCCAAGCGGGACGATGTGTAAAGGCAGGGGTGGCAGCAACAGGAGTGAGCCACGCATCCCAAGGTTCTAATGCCTCATCCATTTGGGCAGTGAAGCGATCGCGCTCGGTAAGTACCTCAAAATATCCTTTCAGACGCGGGTTCAACAGGTCTGGTAGAAGGCGGCTAAAATCCCCCAATTTGCGGAGTTCTTTGTCGCCTTGGGTAGCGGTGCGAAAAATCTGCTGCCAACTGCGACGCAAGTTATATCGATCTACGGGTTGAGCGTAAATGTTGATGTATGCAGCCATCCGCCCGTAGAGGTTCAGTATTTTTGATAGGTCAAAATTTTGAGGAAACCAGCGTTCAATTTGGACACCTGCTTGAGTCAGGGTTTGTGCGATCGCACTCATCGCCACTCGAATTTCAGACGCAACAGGAACCTCTACCCATTCATCGAGCCAAGCAATTTTGAGATTCTGTAAAGACTTACCATTCGGGTTATCAAGCGGAATTGGCGGCACATCAGGACGGCGAATATCAGAGCCTGCAATTAATGAGAAGCACAACCGGATATCTTCGAGCGAACGCGCAAAACAACCCACTGTCATCATTTGCCGAAGACACACTGGCATTCCAGGCACTTCTGGAATTTGTCCTGCTGTAGAAATGCGGCGATCCGTAGGCTTCAAACCATATACACCGCAGAAGTGAGCAGGCTGACGCACTGAACCCGCAATATCGTTGCCTAAATCCAATGGCGATAGCCCTGCTGCAACAGCCGCAGCACTCCCCCCAGAACTCCCGCCAGCAGTGTAGTTAAGATTCCAAGGATTATTGACTCGTGGAAACAGGGAATTCGTACTTTGGTAATCGCCAGCCAGTTCCGCCATGTTTGTTTTTCCCAGGATGACTGCTCCTGCTGTCCGAAGTCTGGCAACGACAGTGGCATCTTGTTGAGGTACGTAGTCTTTGAGAGGAATGTAGCCTGCGGTGGTGAGCAACCCTGCGGTTTCAAAAATGTCTTTAATCGTGATGGGAACGCCGTGTAAAGCACCCCAGTTTTCGCCTTTAGCTAAAGCCTGATCGGCCAGCCTCGCCCTAAGATAAGCATTTTCCTCATCCAGCGTGCAAATGGCATTCAACTTCGAGTTGTGTTTGGCGATTTGAGCCAAGTAAGCATTGAGAACTTCAACGGCAGAAACTTCACGATCGCGAATCATTCGCGCCAGCTGATGGGCAGGAGCAAACGTCAGGCTACTCATAGGCGTAGACAGGTAGTTCTTGATAAAGTTAATTATATTCACTTTTAGTTAATTGTATTAACTAAATTCTTTATGGGTCGTCCAATCAAAGAAAAGTCCTTGACGCAGCAGGATGTAATTAATGCTGCGATCGCCTGTCTCGATCGAGAAGGGGAAGCTGCTTTAGGTGTGAATCGGGTTGCAAGGGAATTGGGTATTAAGCCTCCTGCGATTTACAAGCATCTAGATGGCAATGTAGCTTTGCGACGGGCAGTTGCACTCACCATTTGGCAGCAATATATTGAATGGTCTCGTCAACAAACCAACGGACTGGAAGATCCCCAAGCACTACTACGGGCAGGGGGACGTGCAACGCGGGACTTTGCGCGCTCTTACTCCAACCGCTATCGAGTTATGACCCAATTTCAACTCAATCTCCAAGATCCAGAAACTTCCCCACTGATTCAGGAAGTCTTCTGTTTCCTCAAACGTGTGCTGCAATCCTACAATCTCAGTGAAACAAAATTAATTGATGCAATGCGAATGGTTAACGCAGCAATTACTGGTTTTATCGCCATCGAACAGGCTGGATTAATGACATTAGAACGTTCTACTGATGCTAGCTATGAGGTGATGATAGACGCATTAGTAGTTGCAATCCAACATATTCAAAAAGTTGATTCATGATATATAACTACCAAGTTGAACTGATATTAAATTGTTTTTGCTGCTTAGCTTAACAACTCAACTTGATGATCTTTGTGATCGGCCCACCAAAAATTTTAAAACAAAACCCTAACCGATAAATTTCAAAACTGATGAACGCTAATCGCTTTCAGCAAATTGTCTATTGAATATTTTTTTATATCTTTAGTTTCTTCTCTGGCCAAGATAGCCTTGGCGGTAATCACTTTTATTTAACCTGGAAGCTTGACGTGCAGACCACTGACGCATAGGAGTAACTTTCTCTACATGAAGTAGCTTCTGGCGATAAGTATTATTATCTGTCAGTTGGGCGATGCCTACGGCGGGCTACGCCTACGCACCAGCAATAAATCGAGCGCAGCGTTCTGGCTGAGATGAGACTTGTTCTTCTGCAAACCGGATAACCAGCCAGTTTGCATCGACAAAACACTTGTTTCTATAGTCATCATCGCCGATACAGTGAGTAGGCTTTCCAGTCGCAAATGAGATAGGTTCATCAACTTCCAAGTCTATGTGTAAGCCAGTATTTGGTTCAACCATCAGAAAATCAGCCGTAAAAGGTAGTCGATGCCCTGGTGGAAGCATCATCTGCTGGGGAGAAACAATTTCACCAAAATAATGTTTGAGAACATTTTCAAACAGCCCCTCACTTGCCCCAATTGGTGCATCTCCTTGTCCAGACGGGAAAACTAAAGGGGTAAACTGTTTTTTGTCTTTAACTAACTCTGGAATAACAACGATTGGATATTCCGGTGTTTTGGCCATAACTGAAAATCGAAAAACTTGAAAAATCAGAACTCTTGGCAATTATCTAAATTCACAACACCATTACACAATCAACAAAATACTGAAAAGAAAGCAACTTTTTTCTAATTTTTTGGATTTAGAAATTAGAAAATTATCAGTTATCGTACAGCATCTCTTCTAGATAAGATTGCTTCTGATTACGCTACAAGCAACTAAGATGAAGTCTAGCTTTGAGTATCTATCTTACCTCCACCAAAAGTTGAACTTGGTGGGTTAGAACTCATGCAGCAGTCATTCAAAAAGTTCAAGCGATTGCTTACTCCGCGTGCCAAACAATACAATCTGCGTGTACCCAAGGGGATTATGCTTCCTTCTCGGCGTTGCATCCGTGCATCTTGTAAGTCCACAAATACCCATTGATAAGTTTCTGGATGGGGTAGCCAATCTGATTTTTGACCTGGACGTAACTGTTCTACTGGGGTGGTGGTGATGTTTTTTAAATAGTGTAGTAAAGAAGTTTTGCCACTACGCTTTTTACCAATAATGGCGGCGTTTTGTAGGGGATGGCGTTTAAGTAAGTTAAACAGGCGCTTTAATTCTTTCTCTCGTCCAAAAAAGTAACGTGGTTGGGTGATGGGTGGGCCTGTGATGAAGGGTGATGCTTCTTGATGATTTACATAATATCCCAGGACTTACGGAAGCAACCACGTATTTTCGTCATTGCGACCGTAGGGAAGCAATCTCAAAGCCTTGATTTTCGTAGCGAGTGCGTAAGTCTTAAACTTAAAAAAAAGGGCGTGGAATGCATTTCATAAATCACGCCCAAGAATAAATGCAATGAATGTTTGCGTCTCAATAGACTAAAGGTGCAATACCACGCATCTGACGCAAAGAATTTATACAGGCTGGACAGTCACATTGAAATAAATCAACTGCCATATCACTTTCTTCAACATTAAACGCTAGTAAGGGAACTTCTTTTTGAGCAGAAAACTCTACATCCGGTTCATATTCAGGAATTTGTGCCAATACAGAAGCTCTAGCACACACTAATCCCACTACATGTTTATTGCGTATACAGGATAGTTTGTCTGTCTTGTCTGCTTCTGGTTCAGCCGCCTGTGCTTGATTAGCCATGACTCCCATAGAAAGAATCGAACTAACTAGCATAGGGGTCGAAAGCAAACTAAGTATAGTTTTTTTGTTCATTTAAATTAGGTTTCCTTTTAAAACAATCCTGAATGTTTAGATTATCCGATTAAATCTTACGGTTCAAGTAAAGATCCATCAGGAATACCAACTAGTTGTACCATCTCATCTGTTTGATCGATTAAGATCATGCCAAGTTCCTGTAATTGATGATCAATGCGATCGCTTGTGGTGAAAACCTTGGCTTGACGCGCTGCTTGAAGCTATTAGTTAACTTGGTTTTCCCCATTCTCCCCATTCTCCTCACGCTCCCATACCCGAATATCGTTTCAATCCTGCACGCCACAGCAGACGATTTGCACCCAAAAATAATAATATCCAACCCATGATTGATAAAAATCCCCGCCCAACATCCACAGGTAAACCCACCAAAAGACTCGCCGGGAAATCAATCAAATAAGGAAAAGGCGTAAACATGACAACTGTTCGCACCTGTTCAGGAAAAACATCTAAAGGTGCAATTAACCCAGACAAAAACAAATAAAATAACATCCAGAAGTTTTCTAAAGCGCTAGCCCGTTCTGTCCAAAAAGCAAACAGCGCAAAGGTGTACTGAATTGTAAACCGTAAGATAAAAGCTAGCACCACTGCCAACCCAAACAATAAGAATTGCCTCAAACTCGGCAACCAAAAAGCCTGGGGATAAAGTAAAAAAAACAACCCAACCAGTAAAAATGCAAACGGTATGCGAGCAACTCTTTCCGACAAATGAGATGCCACATGGTGCCACACTGGATCTATGGGTTGTAATAACCTGGATGACAGCTTACCCTCTACTACTTCCCTTTCAAACTCCCAAATTACCCAGACAACACTAATTTGTCTGACAACAAAAACCGTGAGAAAGTAACGAGCAAAATCTACAGGATTCAAACCAAACTGCCCATTTTCCGACGCTTGTATCCAAACACCCATCAAGATAATTGGCAAAGATCCAGCCAAAACCCATAAAATCAATTCTGCCCGATACTCCACCATATAGGCATAATAAACAGACAGAAAAGTCAAAATTTTCCTAATAGTTTTTTTCATTGAAAATTACGAATTAAACAACTCCCGCCTGAAAAACTCTGCCAATCACTTCTTCCACAGGCGGCTCAGTCACTGTTAAATCAATCACCTCTAAATCCGCCAACATCTTGGATACTGTACGAGTAAGCGACTCTCGCGGTACCATAAAACTCACTGCACGCCCTTCTAATAGTTGTACATCACCATAAGACATTAGTTTTTCTTTTGGTAACGGCTCGGCTAACTCTACATGGATTTCTCTATAAGGTGCAAATTGTTCTAGTAATCCATTTAAACTGCCGTCATACATGAGTTTGCCTTGGTGAATTAATAGCACTCGCTCACATAAGGCAGTAATATCAGCCATGTAATGACTAGTTAATAATACGGTAGCTTGGTAACGTTGATTATACTCACGGAGAAAATCACGCACTGCCACCTGAGCATTTACATCAAGTCCTAGTGTGGGTTCATCTAGAAACAATACATGAGGACGGTGCAACAGCGCTGCTAACAGTTCTGCTTTCATCCGTTCGCCCAAAGACAACTTTCGCACTGGTTGGGTAAGTTTACCTTCTAGAGTCAGCATCTCTGTTAATTCCCCCACTCGTTTTTGGAATTCTTTATCAGAGATGTTGTAAACAGCAGCGTTGATTCTCAAAGAATCGAGTGCTGGTAAATCCCAGAGTAATTGCTGTTTTTGTCCCATCACCAAGGTGATTTTTTGCAAGAATGCCTCTCGGCGAAGAAACGGCACATGTCCCGCGACTTTAACTATACCGTCGGAAGGATGAATCAATCCCGTGAGCATTTTGAGCGTGGTGGTTTTACCTGCACCATTAGGCCCCAAAAAACCCACCACTTCACCAGGCGCAATTTCAAAGGAAACATTTTGAACTGCTTTAATTGAACGGTAGGTGCGGCGAAAAAAGTGGGTGAGTGTTCCTTTGATACCCGGTTCTTTGACAGCTACCGGATAAAATTTACTCAGATTTTCAACAGTAATGATTGACATAGATTTGGTATTTTCACCACAGAGGAATACAGATGCACACTGATGATTTGTCTGAGTTTATCTAGAGTTCTAGTTATTAAGATATGGGTTTTTTGGCATTGTTGATTGAGAATATGAATTTTGCCTCACGCAAAGGCAAGCCAGTGCGTTGGGCGGGTTCCCCGACTTGTAGCAACTGGCGCGCAAAGACGCGAAGACATAGAGAAAAAGAAAGGTAATTTGGCATTTTCTCCCCACTCCCTACTCCCGTACCCTTCAAGAAGCTACGCTAACGGCTGATCACGGCGAAGCCTACTCCCTACCTTCTACCTTAAACGCCCCGATCGCAAGATACTAATAATTAACCACAATCCTAATAAACTGGCAGCAGCAAAGAGAACGCTACTTAAGAAAGATAGTTGAGTTGTTTGAGCTTTGGTGGAAATAATGGCTGCTCCCATAATTAAGGAACCCACTAAAATACTAAAAGATAAGCGATTGGCAGCATCATCCATCGTCCGTCGCACACCATCCAAACCCCGGAGTGAAAGATTCCACTGTAAGGTTTCGGAGGTGACTCGATCTAATAACCGTTCAATTTGCCGGGGAGATTGTAATGAGAGACTTTTAATATCTAGGGCTGTTCTCAATAGCGATGGGATGGGATTATCTCCTAGTAATTGCCGCCGAAATAAGTCTGTAATTAATGGCTTGATTTCATCAAATAAGTTTACCTCTGGGTAAAATGATTGGGCTACTCCTTCTAGGTTAGCTAGGGTTTTGGCATATAAGCCCATGTTGCTAGGTAGGCGAATTTTATTGTTACGGGCAACTTGCAAAATTTCATAAATTACTTGACTAAAATTGATTTCTGTCAAGCTGACATTATGATACTTCCGCAACATGCGATCATAATCACTTTCTAACCTTGCCAAAATCACTGGTTGAGGAGAATCTGCTAATTGCAAAGTTAACTGAGCGCATCGCCCCGCATCTAAATCAATAATCGCCAACAGCATTTCTGTTAATATCTGCTGAGTGCGGGGATCAAGTCTACCCACCATTCCGCAATCTAAAATTGCAATGCGCCCATCGACAAGATAAAATAAATTCCCAGGATGGGGATCAGCATGAAAGAAGCCATCAATGTATAGTTGCTGAAAAAAAGCTCGAAATAGCAAAGTGGTAATGGCTTTGCGGTTGGGATCAGAACTATTACCGTTTTGCTCACTCGTCAAATCTGCTGACAGCAGAGGTACACCATCTAACCACTCCATCACCATTAACTTTTCTGTGGTCAATTCCCAGACAATTTCTGCTACCACAATTTGTTTGGGATCAAACCAACGACTACGGGATAAATTCCGTCGCAGTTCGTCTGTATAACCAGCTTCCCGCGTAAAATCTAACTCGGCTTCTAAAGCTTTGGTGAATTCTTCAGCGACAGATTTGATTTCGTAGGTTTGCCCAAAATCGGTACGTGCTACTAAATCAGCAATACCTTGAATTAAAGCGATATCTTGAGCAACTGTGATATCAATTCCCGGACGTTGCACCTTCAGCGCTACTTCTCGACCATCGATTAATGTGGCTCGATGAGTCTGGGCAATTGATCCCGCAGCTACTGCTACAGGATTAACTGTACTGAATGTTTCTTCTAGAGGACGTTTAAGTTGCTTGCGGATAACTATTTCTACTTCTACCCAAGGAACTGGTGGTACTTCGTCTTGTAGGGTAGAAAGTTCCTCAATGTAGGCAGCATTCAGTAAGTCTGGACGAGTAGATAGTAACTGACCAAGTTTGACATAAACTGGTCCCAAATCCACAAGAATGTTTTTTAATACCGCAGGTGTGGGTAACTGAGGTTCATCTGCTTTACCACCAGTCAGTAACCTTCGCATATAATCCCAGCCATTACGGAGGACTACTTCGATAATTTCTCTTTGACGGGGGACAGTTTGGGTGAGGAACATTGTGGGGAGGTGGGGAGGTGGCGAGGTTGATGGAGAAGTGGAGAGGTGGGGAGATGAGGCAGTGTGTTTTCCCCAATCCCCAATCCAGACATTCAAGTTATAATATGAAAACGGGCTATTCAGTCTCTGCCAAGGGTTTTAACTTTTACAGCTTAACAACTACAACAGTTCAGTAAATCGGGGATCGTCGGCGAGGGTTTTGAGAATCTGCTTGATTTCTTGAGTGCGTTCTTTGTTGACAATGAGGGTGACGTTGCGATCGCGCACAATCACTACATCCTCTAAACCAATAGTAACAACTACATCTTCAGGATTAGACGCATAAACAATAGCCCCTTGGGTATCCAATCCTACGTGGGTAGCGAGTTCCACATTGGGATTCTCTGCTTTTTTCAGTAAGCGTTCCAGCGCATTCCAATCTCCTAAATCATCCCACCCAAATTCTACTGGCAAGACATATGCTAAATTTGTCTTTTCCATGAGTGCATAGTCTATACTCTGTTTAGGCAATTGAGGATATATATCAGGACCTTGTTGTGCTAACGGTTCAATGATTTCTGGTGCATGGGTATATAGTTCCTTGAGAACAACTCCTGCCCGAAACACGAACATACCGCTATTCCAGCTAAAACGTTCCGTAGATAAAAAAGTTTCTGCCGTTTCACGGTTGGGCTTTTCAGTAAAGCGGTTGACGTGATAGGCTGGCAAATCATTAAAGCTACCAATCTTTTCGCCTTGTTCAATGTAGCCGTAACCAGTCGATGGGAAAGTAGGCTTGATCCCCAAAGTGACAATCGCTTCCGTGCTTGCCGCTAACTGGGTAGCAGCACTTAAAGTATTGACAAATGCTTTTTGATCAGCTATCCAATGGTCAGAGGGAAAAAAGCCAATAATAGCGTCTTCTCCGTAACGCTTTTGAATTTCCAAACTTGTCCAGGCGACGGCGGCGGCTGTGTCCCTACCCTGTGACTCAATTAATAAATTCTGAGATGGCAGTTCAGGTAGTTGTTGCCTTACACCTCCGGCTATCTGACTAGAAGTAATCACCCACAAGTTATCCCAAGAGTTGGAGATTGTTAACAGTCTATCGGCAGTTGCTTGTAATAGACTTCTAGAGCTACCATCAAGGCTTAAAAATTGTTTGGGTCTGTCTTTGCGACTCAGGGGCCAAAAACGCTCACCTTTGCCACCGGCAAGAATTACTGGGAACAATGAACTATTCATGTTGTCATACACACCTAAGTCGGAACACTATAAGTGTACAGTGAGCTTTTCCCCTGGCAAGATTTGTGGCTTCGATTAACATACCTTTCGGGAGTGGTTAAGTGGGGAGATAATTGTGATTAAACAGTTTCAATGGTCAGAAAATCAGGTCACACCGCAACAAGTACCAGAATTAGAACTGGAGGAAAGACCGCAACAAATACAATGGGCAGAAAATGAGCTAGGAATTTCACAGCCATCTCCGTCAGAACTAGAGATAGTTCCTCATCAGCCAGGAAATATTTCCCGTAGTGTTGCTGAGTCTGTAAGTGCAATTCCCAATGAGCTTTACGAGAGATTAGGCTTGACTATGCCTCGGTGGCTACTGTGGACACTGACAGTAGTTGTGGGGATCGTGTTATCTGGATTGTTGGTATCGACTTTGGCTTTGTGGACTCCTTTGTGGAGCAATCTGGACAAAACAGATGAGGAATTAGGATTTTCTGGTAAAGATGAGCAGAAAGTTCCCTTACCTGGAGAGTTGTGGGGCAAAATATCCCAGTATAAACTCTCTCGACCGATGAACATCTTAATTATGGGGGTTGATCCGGTCAAAGGTACTGTTGATGGCTCACCGGAAAGTTTTGCAGGTACCAGCGATACTATGTTGCTTGTCCGGCTTGACCCTAGTAATAAATCTATGCGGGTGCTTTCTATTCCCAGGGATACAATGATCGCTATCCCAGAACAAGGATTAACAAAGGTATCTGATGCCAATGCTCAAGGCGGCCCAGTC
The DNA here is from genome assembly GCF_963920895.1 of Anabaena sp. CCY 9613. Classification (NCBI taxonomy): domain Bacteria; kingdom Bacillati; phylum Cyanobacteriota; class Cyanophyceae; order Nostocales; family Nostocaceae; genus Anabaena; species Anabaena sp. CCY 9613. The sequence goes on along the minus strand of NZ_CAWUDE010000018.1, from coordinate 20,574 downwards.
TTAGCAGCACGGGTTGTCAGTCGGACTTTAAATAATGCTCCTATACATCGTTATATCCGTATTTCTACTAGTGGATTAAGGCAGTTAGTCGATCAATTGGGTGGGGTAGATGTATTTGTACCCCAAAATATGGAATATCGAGATACTAGTAATCAGTTATCAATTAATTTAGTCAGTGGTTGGCAAACTCTCGACGGTGAACAGGCAGAGCAATTTGCCCGATTCCGCGAACCAGGACTAGGGGATCTCCCTAGAGTGCAGCGACAACAAGCGTTAATTACCGCTTTGCTTCAACGCCTCAATAGTCCTACAGTCTTACCCAGACTACCGCAATTAACCCGCTTAATGCGGAAGTATTTTGATACAAATCTCAAACTCGAAGAAATGATGGCTTTAGCTAATTATTCCGTGAACTTGGAACGGGATAATTTCCAAATGACCATTTTGCCGGGTACGTTCAGCCGATTTAGCCAAGACCCTAATAGTTATTGGTTGAATCTGAATGGACAACAGAGTCTATTGAATAATTATGTTGGGGTAGATGTACCTGGTCTCAAGCCAGATTTACGCCCAGTACATAACCGCAGAATTGCTATTCAAAATGCTTCCAATCAACCCCAGCTAACACAAAAAGTTATTAGCTATCTCAAACAGAAAGGCTTTACAAACGTTTACGCGGTGTCTGATTGGCCCGATACTCAACGTCAAACTCAAATTATTGTCCAGAAAGGTAACCGAGGCACAGGACTTGAGCTGAATGAAATCATCGGCTTGGGTCACGTTGATGTATCGGCAACTGGGGATTTAGAATCTGATTTGACAATTCGTATTGGTAAAGATTGGAAATAGAGTGAGTCATTAGTCATTAGTCGTTAAACTATTGGCTAATGATGATCGATCAAGTTTGTAAAGTTATGAAAAAGATTTTACTGAAATTGTTGAGTTTGATGGTGATTGTAATGTTGGCTTGGTTGTGGGTGATAATTAATCCCCAACCAGCTTTTGCTCAACTGAACACAATCAACTACAGCAATGGCAGTTTACAAAATCGTGACTTTTCCCATGCTGATTTGGCAGGTGGGACTTTTGTGGCTGCGGAGATGCGCGAGGCTAATTTTCAAGGCGCAAATTTAACTAATGCAATTCTCACTAAGGGAGTTTTATTAAAAGCTAATTTGGAAAGTGCCAACCTGACTGGCGCTTTAGTTGATCGTGTCACCTTAGATGGGGCAAATTTAAAAAATGCTATTTTCACTGAAGCGACTATGACCCGTAGTCGTTTTTTCGATGCGGACATTACAGGTGCTGATTTTACAGATGCTTTGATTGACCGCTATCAAGTGGCGTTAATGTGCGATCGCGCTACAGGAATTAATCCTGTAACTGGTGTTGCTACACGGGATAGTTTGGGGTGCCGATAGTTAAAGCATGGCACCTCAAGGGCTAGGAAGTATTTATTCTGGGTCTGTTTTTAGCTCAGGGAACAGGGACAGAGAACGGCATCATTGAACGGCATCATTACTGGAGTAATTTTCTTGAGTACTCGTTTACCGCACCAGGATTAACTAAAAAGCAAATATAGCTTAGTTAAAAATGAATATTATTTGTTTGAACGAAAAGCAAAAAGAAAAATTACAATTTCTTCTTGATGGCTATATTTAGAAATTTTGTGGTGAATGCTGCTAATGTAGAAAAACTTTTACGAGCAGCATCAGTCATCTTCCCAGGTTTCACTACTCAAAAGGTCAATAATTCGATCCCTGAGCAAAAATTCATTCTTTTCTAGCTCAATCTCAAACAAGAGCCAGTCACGATGGGGAATATATCTACATAGAGAATAAATGGGCTGTTGACGGTCAATCAGTCCCTTATTGACTAGCTGCCGTGCTTCTTCCTTAATAACCCCAATATCATATCTAACAGCAGTATCCATAGATTTTTCCTTTCTGTTTAATCAAGGAATTTTTATTCAATACCAAATTTTTTTTGGCTCTATCTTAAACTTATCAAAAAAATTAGAGTAAATTGTGAAGAATAAAAACATCTAACACTTGTCAGAGCGATCGCCTCTCTCATCCCAAGTTGTTGTTACAAAAGCAAAGGTGTATTTTCAATGCAGCGTACAAGCAATTATCTATCTTTACGCTTTGCTCACAATCGCATATCTCAACACAAATTGGTATCAGTCTTGAGATAGACACCCGCCAAAAATTTTAGGCAAAATCATTTTGCTGGCGTAAGTGCTGATATGGTCGGTATTTCCGCTTTTATCCTGGGTGTGTGGTGTATCTTCGATCCAGAAACCCCAAGCTGGGATTGATACACTCATCAGTGAAATTATTTTCTGGAGAAATCAGACTATGTTTTTGAATATTGACAAAGTTCGCCCATATTTTCCGGCACTATCAGGAAAATGGACTTTTTTCGATAATGCTGGTGGGTCACAAACTCTGAAAAAGGTTGTAGATAGAATTAGCGAATTTCTCCTAACTACTGATGTTCAGTTGGGAGCTTCTTATGAAATTTCTCAACTAGCAGGAGAGCGCGTGGCGTTGGGTACTCAGGGAATGGCTACTTTAATTAACGCCAAATCACCAAAAGAAGTGGTTATGGGGCCATCCACTACTATGATGTTAAAAATTCTGGCACTTTGTCTGAGCCAAACATTCACACCTGGCGACGAAATTATAGTTACTAATTGCGACCATGAAGCAAATATTGGTGCTTGGGTGGCTCTAGAAAAACAAGGAATTAAAGTTAAATTTTGGCAAATTCGCCCAGAGACACTAGAACTTCATTTAGAAGATTTAGACGTGTTAATAAGTCGGCGTACAAAATTAGTAGCTTTGACTCATGCTTCTAATATTTTGGGAACTATCAACCCGATTAAAGAAATTGCCAAATTTGTGCATGAGCGGGGAGCCATGATTTGTGTGGATGGAGTAGCTTATGCTCCCCATAGATTAGTGGATGTGCAAGATTTAGATGTGGATTTTTATGCTTTGAGTTGCTATAAAGTTTATGGTTCTCATTGTGCTTTACTATATGGGAAGGAAGAACATTTATTAAGCATCCCTGGACTCAACCATTATTTTATTCAACAGACAGATATTCCTTATAAATTTCAGTTAGGTAATCTTAATTTTGAATTAACTTATGGGATGCTTGGTTTATGTGATTATTTAAGTGAATTAGCACAACTACATTATGGGAATGAAACTGCACCTGAATTAAGAAATAAAATGGTGCAAGTTTTTGATTTGATGAGTGTGCATGAAGAAAAAATTAGCGATCGCCTGCTAGCATACCTCAACAGTCAGCCGAAAATCCGCGTCATTGGCCAATCAATAGCTAATCGTGAATCGCGTGTACCCACCATATCTTTTGTAGTTGACGGTGTACATAGCTCGACTATCCCTGGAAAAATCGACCCCCATCATATTGGGATTCGCTACGGTGATTTTTATGCTAAACGGCTAATCGAATCTCTGGGATTAGCTAATCAAGGTGGTATTATCCGCGTGAGTATGGTGCATTACAACACAATAGAGGAAGTTGATCGGCTGATTGAGGCTTTTGAGCAAGTGATTTCCGCTTAAGGGAGATGTGGGAGACAGATTTTGGTACAAGCCTAAATTATGTCCCACCTGCTTTTTCTTCCCCAATCCCCAATTCCCAGAGAAATTATTTCTTGGGTTTGCACTGCTGCTAACTGATTCGCTAGGCTATTGATATCCTTTTTCTTTTCAGGCGCGTTATGGATTTGGAAAGCAAAGCCACCGTCCCCACTGCTACGGATAATATAGATTTTGCTCAACCAACTAATGCTCGTCAGCCATTGGAGTTGCTACGAGACACAGAGGCTTTGCTACGACGCCCTACTGTAGCAACACTGACACCAATATTACCACCCAAGCTCAGTCACAAATTGCGCGTAGCTTCCAATGTGGCTGATGAATCTTTGCAGGAACTTGCAGAAATTAATTTAGAGCAAATTAGCGATTGGGAGCTTCGTCCTGCGCGAATCCTGATTGGTTTGAGCTTTGTGGGTTTTGGGGCGCTCATGATCCTGGTGCTACTGCTTTACTTAAACACGTTACATCCAGCACTAACTACCATTGAGCAGATTCACCAATATTGGTATCAATATGCTTGGGTTGTCAGTTTGGGTGTCACGGGAATGTTTCTCCTCGGCCGAGAAGCGATGCGTCCCGTTTCCAAGGTGCGGAAATTTAGAAGGCGTTAAGCTTTTGCTGTTGTCGGAGTGGGTGAACTAACTTTTAAGCGTTTCAACATGGCTTCTCTCGCTTGTACAGCCAGAGTGTCATCTAAAGGTTTTAAGGCGATCGCCTGCTGATACTTTAATCGCAATGCTGTTTGAATTAACCAGTCAGCTACGAAGGGATTTTTAGGTAATAAGGGGCCATGGGAATAAGTGGCGATCGCATGGCGATAAAATGCTCCTTCTGTACCATCTTCACCATTATTGCCTAAGCCATACACCACACGTCCCAAAGCTTCTACTTTACCTAACTTGGTGCGTCCGCCGTGATTTTCAAAGCCCACTAAATAAGGTTTGCTTCCCGTCATCTCTTCTAGTTCCTGAGCTAAACGAGAGGCTGTAACTTCAATTACCAAGTTACCAATACAGCGTTTAGTATTTTCCCCAGGATGTACCGAAACTAAATCGAGGATGCCTAACCCTTCAATCCTTTGTCCCCAACCAGGTTCATAATAATGTCCCAGTAGTTGGGGAGAACCACAAGTAAAAACTCCTGGTGTCCCATTTTCGATTTTTTCACGCATAGCATCAGCTTTCGCACCCTGCAAATCGCGCATGACGATTTCTTGCTGACGGTCTTGTGCGCCACCACCAACTATGACATCTACAGTTTTAATATCAGCGGCTGTAGCATTTTGATCCAAGGCTACAACCTTCACATCATATCCCCGCCACTGAGCGCGACGTTCTATAGTAATCACATTACCGCGATCGCCATAAGTACTCATCAGTGTGGGATACAGCCAACCAATAGTTAATTCTAAATTTTCAGAACTCATACAATTTTCGATTTTAGATTTGATTTTAGATTGTTAGATTAATCCCACACATAAATTATGGGACTGCTCCCCTGCTTCTTCATCATGGCGCAATCACCCGATGCATATCCAAAACTGGAGGAGCAATTTCTGTTTGGGTAAGCATATCGTGAATTTGCCCTCGGTGATGAGTTTGGTGGTTGAAAAAATGTGCTAGCAACAAACTCACCGAATCGTTGTAAATTTTACCCTGATTATTTTTGTAAGTGATTTTTCCCTGTAAGAAATCAGCATCTAGGTTGCGAATAAATATTTCGATGCGTTCATCTTCTAAAACACGGGCTGCACAAAGATCCTCGAATTTATCATAGAGGATAGCATCAAGTCCTTGAGATGGCATCTGTTGACCTGTAAAGCGTCCCATCCAGATCCGGTCACCCAACATAATATGATTCAAAGTACCGTGAATACTTTTGAAAAATGCTAGTCGAGTCTGTTTTCGGTCCATATCTGAAAGCTGTGAACAAACTTGATACAAACGACCATTTGCTAAGGTGTTGTACTGTGCTAACGTCTGGAAGTGTTGAATCAGCATATCTCATTTCTGAAAATTTTGTATTTTCTGTAACAGTTTTTTTGTAGCATTGTCACGATACTGTCAAAGTATCTACTGTGCTGTGCATTTAATTTACACATATTTAAATAACCAAAAAAATATTTTAGTAATATTTAATTTTCCTAGACAAGTATTGTGATTAAATGCTGATTCCCAGTTTAAATGGAGATTATTTATGCAGGTTCTCGAAGCTCCTAATATTACGGTGATTGCTTCTGAAAATGCGGTTCCTATTTCTCAATTGCCTCCTGTGTGGCAAGATATTGCAGCAGGAATAGCAAATGTAGGACTTGATAACCCACAAAGTTATGTGGAAATGGCGCAGTTGTTCCAATATAAACTAGCGCACGGTGATGTGGATTTATTTCATGAACGTCCAGACTTAGGTGATTTAAAATCAGCATTTTCCCAGTTATTTGGCAAATTAGCGCATGAAACTTTGGAATTTTATGGACAAGATCTTTTGATTGATAGCTATCCCAATTTTGACCAAATTATTCAAAATGTTGCATCTCAAGGAACAGAGTATGCAGATGAGACAAAAGTAGCTTATATTGCCAAGGAACTGTTTGATGAATTTGGATATGATCTACCTGCTAGTTTCTATCATGTACACCTAGCCCCCATTTATCGAGATCATGTATTTGAAGAACGCGCCTTACGTTTTGATAAACGCGACATAGTACATAAGCGTTCTTGGGATGCCGTGTTACACGCAGGAAAAGTTTTTGCTATTCAAATGAAAGTGCAAAGCATCGCTTCTAAATACGGTTTTACCTATCATCACGGTTGCGGTTGTAATTCACATCTATCTTCTATTGATAAATCTGAGGGAGAATTCAGTTATGAATTAAGCCCCCAAAAGTATCAAAGATGGATTAGAAGTTTTGTTTGGACTGCTTGGTATGAATATGCCTTCTTTCCTATTGTCCCTAATACCAGTTATTTAGTTTAGGAACATGAATTAAATAACATGTCTACACTGTCAAGGGAAAATCCGGCTCATCATGACGAAAGGGAGCCTCTTTTCGTTAGGATAATTGGGTACGAGACAGTAACTTACCCAGGCAGGTGTAAATCTAGATGAGTACTCAACAACCAGACTACAATCCTAGTGGCGTAGGGGAAATTAATGGCAACTTATTTGGTATGCCATGCGATTATGAGTCTGCTAACTTGATTGTCATTCCTGTGCCGTGGGAAGCCACTGTATCTTATGGTGCTGGTACTGCCAATGGGCCACAGCGAATTTTGGATGCTTCCATACAACTGGATTTATTCGATTTCGATCATCCTGATGGCTGGAAACAGGGAATTTTTATGCAGGAAATTTCCCAGGATATTTTAGAAAAAAACGAGTATTATCGCACCTTGGCAGCGAAGATTATTGAACGATTAGCACAAGGTAAATCACTTACAGATGCGCCCGATTTAACCCCTGTGCTAACTGAAATTAATCAAGCTGGTCAACAGATAAATGAATGGTTATTTACCCAGTGTCAGGAAGCAATTAACCAAGGGAAACGTGTTGCAGTCATTGGTGGGGATCACAGTGTACCTTTAGGTTACCTCCAAGCATTAGCCACGAAATACCCAAATTACGGCATTTTACACATTGATGCCCACGCAGATTTACGCGATGCTTATGAGGGATTTGAGTTTTCCCATGCTTCGATTATGTTTAATGGACTGAAAATACCGCAGATTTCCAAGTTAGTGCAGGTAGGCGTGCGTGATATTTCCCATGACGAAGTGGCAATGATTGATCAATCAGGCGATTGCGCTTCGCGCAGTGCCGGAGGCGATCGCATCATCGCTTATTATGATCCCATGATTAAACAAAAGCTCTACGCTGGTAGCACTTGGATTGATTTATGCCGGGAAATTATCAGTCATTTACCAGAGTATGTTTACATTAGTTTTGATGTAGATGGGCTTGATCCCAAGTTGTGTCCAAATACGGGTACTCCTGTTCCTGGTGGCTTAGAATTAGAGCAAACTTTTTGTTTATTCCGGGAATTGATAAAAAGCGATGCCTACGGCGGCAAGCCACGCAAAATTATCGGTTTTGATGTCTGCGAAGTTGGCGACGCGGAGTGGGATGGTAATGTTGGGGCGCGGACTGTTTATAAACTAGCGAATTTAATGGATTTATCATTAAGTCCATTGGACAGGATCTAATTGATAGTAGTATTGTAATTGCTCATAAAGTGCCGGATGCTGCCGTTGCAATTGGCGTGGTTTTTCATAAAATGTTTCAGTAGCCACGGCAAAAAATTCGGCGGGATTGGTAGTACCATAGCCATCCATAACAGTTTTGGCTTTTCTTTGAATATCATGACAAAGTTGTTGATATTCTGCTGTCATCACCTGCGCCCAAATAGCATAATCGGAATTGCGCTGTAAGATAGGCACACCGTTGGCTGTTCTATCCTCTTGATCTAACTGATGGGCAAATTCGTGCAGCACAACATTATGTCCATCTTTCCAGTTATCAGTATCTTGTTTAACCTGTGACCAAGACAATATCACTTGGTCTTGAGTCCATGATTCTCCCAATCGGGCCTCGCGTCTTTCTTCGACTACATAATTTCCTGTAGCCACAGTTTGATTCACAAAATATGTACCGGGATAAATCAAAATAGAACGCAGTTTCGGGAAGTATTTTCCTCGCTCGTTGAGTAAAAGTAAACAAGCAACAGCAGCAATAGTTACCTTCATTTCTGCGGTTATTTGTAATCCGCCACAGCCAATGAATTGCTTTTCTGCCAAGAATACTTGAATATGTCCCTGAAATCTTCTACGTTCATCAGGTGAAAGCTGGAGATAAATGGGCAGATGATTTTCAATGATAGCATTCCACAATGGAGGAAAAGAACGGCGTTTAATACGGTTGCGACGCTGCTTAATGATTAGGGGACTGATTAAAATACCAATCACAATTAGCCCAATGATCATAAAAACAGCAATTATTTCCACCATTGATTTTTGAGCGCCTAACCTAACGCTGTCTAATTCACATGTGCTATTTTTTACTATTTTAGACCCCTGATGCTACCACTAACCTTGTATCAGCGGTACTAGGGTTCAAAAATAAAGCTATCCGCCGACATGGAAGTGATAAAATATAGTGTAGTCATTGCTCTAATCCCCACTCTAATGAATAAAGCATTAGATGAAACGCTTTCCATTGAAATTGCTGAAAGTATAAAAAGCAAAGCTAATAAGCCATTTGATAATGCTTACAGAGCAGTATTAATTACAAAAGGTGCAAAGTATGTCCAGGGGTTTTTAGCAGTTGCTGATAAACCATCTCAACCAATTGAACATAGTTGGATGGAATTAAGCGATACTTCAGGTGATGATTCAAGTGTCAAGATTGTTGACCCCACCTTACCACATCTGCAAAAAAGTTCTCATGAGCTTTGGTACTTCGCTGCACAAAGTTGGGGTGTCAAGCAATTGAAAGCGATAATAGAAGAATCACAAGAAGATTATCCAGAAGATGACCCCTTACCAATTTATGGTGATGCACCTTATGAGTATTACGGTGATGTAATGTTGGGTGGTAAGGAATACTTAGACGCTTATCAAGCAGCAGCAGCTAAGTCTAAAGAACTTCAAGAATCCTACACCTAAAAATAAAAACCATCAGTCTCGTTTTGCGGTACTTGCTCCCACTGCTGCTGCACATGAACAGGATTAGCGGGAGCATTCTTGTTGAATTACTCCTGACCCGCAGTTTCAGGCGTTGCTGCTGGCTGTGAGGGAGCGCTTTGGCGACTACGGCGTAAAGAATCCCGCAAATTGTTTTGACTAGGAGATGGTGTATTAGCGGGAGGTGGGGTATTGGCTGTGGGACGAGGACGGCGATTTGTATTAGCTGCTGGTGCGGGTTTTGCCGCTGGTCTTGGTGCTGGTGCGGGTTTTGCCGCTGGTTTTGCTGGTGCTGAAGTAGTAGATGTTCGCTGACGCTGGACACTGCGTAAAGAATCTCTGACATTTCCTTGACTGGGAGTAGGAGTTGTCCTGGTTCCCGATGATGAGCCTGTAGCAGTATTTTGTACAGGTTGACGAGGTTGTCTGACTGGTGTTGTCGTTGTAGGACTAGAAGTTGGGGCTGGATTCACTGCTGGTGTAGGTTCTCGCCTTGCTCTAACTCTGGGTTCGCTAGTTGTTGGGGCTGGAGGGTTACTAGAACTAGGTGCTGCTGTCTGGCGACTTCTTTGTTGAGCTTGTGCTTCTTGTTGTTTTTTTCTTTCTTGGACTTGGCGGTGTCGCTGGGAACCTTGGATAGCATAATCAGTAGCTATTGAGACTCCTTGTCTACCACCTTCTGAGGGTTTTAATTTCCAATTACGCGCTTGTCTTACTGTTTCTTCATCTAATCGGCTATTGCCACTAGAGTTAACAATCCGGACATTGGTGACATTACCTTTGGCATCAGTATCAACAGCTACTTCTACTCTACCTTCGATTCCTCGTCGTTTAGCAAACTCTGGATAGTTGGTACGGCACTGGGTACAAGCTGCACGACCATCACCTGAACCACTGGAATTACTGCCAGGATTAGGAATTTGTGGTGCTGTAGGTGCTGCCGCTATGGGCGATCGCGGTACTCGTGTATTGTTAGTACTGGTCGCTGTAGTTTGTCTGGGGACGGCATTACTATCTACTGTATTAGTATTACTACTTTGAGTAGCTCTAGAATCTCTTAAGCCGCTTAAAGACTCCCTCAATTTCTCGTTACCTTGATTAGTGGGAGCAACAGCAATTGTTGATGGTGATGATTCTGAAGTTAGTAGAGATTCTAGTTTGGCAACTGCTTCCTGGCGTGGAACATTAGTAGGCTCTGGCTTTTCGGTGGTTGTTGTGGTTGGTTGTGGTTGTAGTTGCTGTTGAACTGGTTGCGGTTGTACTGGAGGCTTTTCTACACTCTCAACCTTTGGTTCTGGTGGTGTTACGAGGGGTTGTTTTGCGGCAACTACAGGAGGCTGAGGAGCAATCTGTGGCTGGGATTCCTGGACAATTTCTGTTTTTGCCGGACTAACTGGTATCTCGTTACGAGTAATAATTTGGCGAGGTTGGGGTGGTTTTGCTTCTTCTGGAATTACTTCGGGTGGTTTTTCTGGTTCTTCAGTAGGAGGATCAATAATGGCTAACTCTATTGGTGCATATTCTTCTTCAGGCGTCCTCACCAACAAATTTCCTATGCCTGAGGCCAATACGCCAATATGTAGCGCTAACGAACCAATCAGACTGTAAATCAGAAACGACTTGAGAGCCTCAACTTCTTGGGAACGATGTTTAACAGTAATTCCAGAAAAGCTCATAGTCTATTGCTACCTATTATCACTAATTTAGCTATCTTAAAACGTACTAGCTCAAAATATCAAGCGAAATAGGCAAATTATTTCCGTAATCCTACTATGGTGGGTTTTACCTGAGAATTGTAAGCATTTTCTGTAATTACAGCTTAACTTATGTCGATAAATTAGTTGCCCATCAACCCCATAAACTAAGTGTACGATTCAGCTTTATTTAAAATAATTATCAACTTATAAAAAAATCTTGCGAAATTATATCAAATATATCTGGGGTGATTGCGGATCAATCAAATTTTGATTACTTCCTCAGAAAATCAAAAAATACGATATATCCTCATCTAGTCAAATAATTAGCTAATTAACCTGCAACTATTCTGTAAATCAAGGTTATACTCCAGTTTGTGAGTTAATACTGGCATCTGTATTACTGACTAAATTACTGCTGCCAAATTGACACTTTAATTTGTCTTTTCTAAGAATAGAATAAGAGCGGAGCCTGTGTGTCACCTGAGAACTATCAAAAGATAGAAGGTTAATAGCTGGTTTTACAAAACTAGAACTAGTAAAAGTCTGTATCCGAAGTAGGCTTGTAGCATCTAAACGCTTGTAATATTTTTTATGACTTCCCTGATTCGCTTTTTGATGTGCGCCCCTGACCACTACGATGTGGACTATGTAATCAATCCCTGGATGGAAGGGAATATTCACAAGTCATCGCGCGATCGCGCCGTCGAACAGTGGCAGAAACTCTACCACATCCTTACACAACACGCCATTGTAGATTTAGTACCACCCCAAATTGGTTGGCCAGATATGGTGTTTACGGCCAATGCTGGCTTGGTGTTAGGAGATAATGTCGTCCTCAGCCGCTTTTTGCATAAAGAACGTCAGGGCGAAGAACCTTTTTTCAACAACTGGTTTGAAGAGAACGGTTATACAGTTCATTTACTGCCTAAAGACCTACCCTTTGAAGGAGCAGGGGATGCATTGTTAGATCGAGAAGGACGTTGGCTATGGGCAGGATACGGCTTTCGTTCTGAATTAGATTCTCACCCTTATTTAGCTAAATGGCTAGATATTGAGGTGCTTTCCCTGCGCCTAATTGATGAGCGGTTCTATCACCTAGATACCTGCTTCTGTCCTTTAGCTAACGGCTATTTATTGTATTATCCTGGCGCTTTTGATGCCTATTCTAACCGCTTAATCGAAATGCGTGTCGCACCTGAAAAGCGGATAGCGATTACCGAAGCCGATGCTGTCAACTTTGCCTGCAACACGGTGAACGTGGAAAGCATCGTCATCATGAACAAGGCTAGCAATACTTTAAAAACACGTTTAGCAGATGTGGGTTTTCGAGTCATTGAAACGCCACTAACTGAATTTCTCAAAGCTGGTGGTGCAGCTAAATGTCTCACCCTGCGCGTAACGGAACCACTACATGCAGAAATCCGTGCCAATGTCTCGGTAGAAAGCCGAATTATTCGTCTAGAAGGGCATTTGCTCGACTCTGGTTTAATTAATCGGGCTTTGGATTTGATTGTGGATGCTGGGGGTAGCTTCCAAGTGATGAATTTCAACTTGGGAGAACAACGGCAAAGTACTTCAGCCGCTGAGGTGAGAGTGTCAGCGCCTTCCCATGAGGTGATGGAAGAAATCATCTCTGAGTTAATCGATTTGGGTGCGGTAGATTTGCCCCACGATGAACGGGATGCCAAACTAGAACCTGTGATCCAAAATGGGGTTGCTCCTGATGATTTTTACGTCAGTACGATTTATCCCACAGAAGTGCGGATTAACGGTGAATGGGTGAAGGTACAAAATCAGCGCATGGATGGGGCGATCGCCATTACTCAAAGCCCCGATGGTCTAGTGGCAAGGTGTAAAATTTTACGCGATCTAGAAGTTGATGACCGGGTAGTTGTGGATGTACTAGGTATCCGCACCATCCGCAAAACAGAATCACGAGAACAGCGGAATGCTCAAGAATTCAGCTTTATGTCAGCGGGAGTTTCTAGCGAACGGCGCGTGGAACTGGTAGTTGAGCAAGTAGCCTGGGAATTACGGAAAATTAGAGATGCTGGCGGTAAAGTAGTTGTCACAGCGGGGCCTGTGGTGATTCACACTGGTGGTGGCGAACATCTATCACAACTAATTCGGGAAGGATACGTACAAGCACTGTTGGGTGGCAATGCGATCGCAGTCCATGACATCGAGCAAAATATGATGGGCACATCCTTGGGGATGGATATGAAGCGGGGTGTCGCTGTGCGTGGTGGACACCGCCATCATCTCAAGGTAATTAATACTATCCGTCGTTATGGCAGTATTGCCAAAGCTGTGGAGACGGGAGTAATTAAAAGTGGCGTGATGTATGAATGTGTCTCGAATAATATACCTTTTGTGTTAGCTGGTTCCATTCGTGATGACGGGCCTTTACCTGATACCGAAATGAATTTGATTACAGCACAAGAGGAATACGCCAAACAGATTGAGGGTGCGGAGATGATTTTGATGTTGTCATCGATGCTGCACTCCATTGGGGTGGGAAATATGACTCCGGCTGGGGTGAAAATGGTCTGTGTCGATATTAATCCAGCTGTGGTTACTAAGTTAAGCGATCGCGGTTCTGTGGAATCGGTGGGTGTGGTGACTGATGTGGGTTTGTTCCTCAGTTTGTTGATTCAGCAGTTGGATAAGTTGACAAGTCCCTATGTTGCTAATGTAGGTTAAGAAATGTCTCACGCAAAGACGCAAAGGCGCGAAGAAGAAGAATGGTAAGGGTAGCTTTTAAGGATGAGTTACGGGTTAATTGGGTCAGTTTTGTTGCTGACTTTATGCTGGTGGGGATGGTTTTCGGCCCGCCTCTTGCTCCTTTTTTGGCGGCGTCTGATGTGTTTTTGTTGGGGAGGATTGCGGACATTATTTATTTCATGGGTAATCATGTGTGTCCGCAACCAAATATGGGACTTGATTTAGCGCCCCCGTTGATTATGGCTGTGTGTATGCGCTGCTATGGTACTGTGACGGGGTTGCTAATTACTCGGTTGTTGTATGGGGTGACTGATGGTAGGGGTTTTTATTGGTTGAGTCAGTATGGTTGGAATGGTGCGGCGCTGGCTAGTGTGTTGATGATGGCTTATCCTTTGGAATTGGCGGCCCAGGTGTTTGGGTTATGGGATTTTAATAATTATCTGGTGACACCTTTTGGTTTGATTACGGGTTTGGCTTGGGGTTTGTTTACTATGCCAATTTTGCATGAGTCGCAGCATGGTAACAGCGCTAGGTAAGCAGATACACTTCAGCTGCGAATGGCATAGAATTGAAAAATAAGTTCACCTATAGTAACCCTATGGCCAAGACATCATCGATCAATGTGATTATGCAACAATTAGATGCCCTTTCTTTAGCAGAACTGCTAGAAGTTAAGGCAAGAGTCGATGCGTTGGTTGAGGCAAAATTTTCGCCTTTTAGTCAAATACGACAAGATTTTTCTGATCGTAAATATAATTACTTGACTCCCAGTACTGGCATTCTTGGAAGCTATCACCAAATGACGTTCGTTTCGAGTCAGACGAGAGACATTGATATTACTGACTTTGAGGGATTTGTTGAACCAAAAACAAACGGGGACGATTCGTTAGAAAAAGTCCTAGGCTTAGTTGATGAATGGATGGCCGATGAATCAGGATACGATGACGAAGCATACCCTCAGATTGAAGCAGCTTTAAATCACAATTGGCGGACTGCATAACCATCAAATGGGCAATGTTATATTACTAGACACTCATCCTCTGAGTAAAGTAACACATCCAAAAATAGAACCGAAAATTAGTAAATGGCTACAATCTTTACAGAATACTGAAACTGCTATACGTGTGCCTGAGATAGCTGACTATGAGCTGCGGCGGGAATTATTGAGACAAGGAAAGGAAAAGAGTATAAATCGCCTCAACAAACTTAGTCAAACTTGCTTAATACCAATCACCCCAGAAACAATGCAGAAAGCAGCAGAATTGTGGGCATGGGTGCGAAATCAAGGTAAGCCGACTGCCAGCAATGATAGTTTGGACGGTGATGTCATTCTTGTGGCTCAGGCTATTCTCCAGTTACCAAGTTTTGATGAAGTCGTAATTGTCACCACAAACTTAAAACACATATCGCGGTTTGAGAGTAAAGGGATATGTGTAGCTGATTGGCAGCAAACTCTAAATAACTGTGGTAAAAATGACTAAATAACACAATAATTACTTTAAATTGCCTCTATATACTGATTAATATACTTTCTGGGTAAACTAAAAACAACACTGATAAACCATGCATTATCAGGCTTGTAACTAAATACAGCTAACTCAGAAGGCTATATAAAATGATTAATACTAGTTACGACTTTGACCAAGCAATTCTACCTACAGGTTCTTCATTAAAGACAAATATTCTGCTCCGGTTTCGGGCTGATGTTGCCGAATCTCCCCGACGTGATCTGAATTTATCTCTAGTAATTGACCGTTCTGGCTCTATGGCTGGTGGTGCTTTGCATCATGCACTCAAAGCTGCCGAATCTGTAGTAGATCAACTTGAGTCAAATGATATTCTCTCGGTGGTGGTTTACGACGACGAAGTAGATACCGTTGTGCAACCCCAAGCTGTAACTGATAAGTCTGCATTGAAAACCTCTATTCGCAGAGTCAGAGCCGGGGGTATTACTAACTTATCTGGGGGTTGGCTGCAAGGTTGCGAACATGTGAAGTCACAACTCGATCCACAAAAAATAAACCGTGTGCTTTTGCTTACCGATGGCCACGCCAACATGGGCATTCAAGACCCCAAAGTACTCACAGCGACATCCGGAAAAAAAGCTGAGGAAGGTATCACTACAACTACCTTGGGTTTTGACCAAGGTTTTAATGAAGATTTGTTGATTGGGATGGCAAGAGCCGCCAATGGTAATTTCTATTTTATCCAAAGTATTGATGAGGCTACAGAAGTATTTAGCATTGAGCTAGATAGTCTCAGAGCAGTGGTAGGTCAAAATCTGAAGGTGACACTGGAATTAGCTGATGGTGTCAGCCTTGTAGACACCTTAAGTTTGGCTACAGTCAGTCAAAATGAAACTGGTCAAACTGTGATTAGCTTGGGCGAACTGTACGAGGGAGAAGATAAACTTTTGGGGTTGAGTCTAGAGATAGCAGCCGCCGCAATTGGTGATTTACCTGTGATGAAGTTGCATTACAGCGCTGATGTTATCCAAGATGAAATAATTCAAAGTGTTTCTGGTATGGCCGATGTTATTGCCAAAGTTGGCACTGTAGAAGAATCCGCGATCGCATCTTCTAGTCATATTATCTTAGAACTCAGCCGCCTCACTATTGCTAAAGCCAAAGAAATTGCTCTGAATTTAGCTGAACATGGCAAACATGAAGAAGCTGAACAAATTTTGCGTGAGTTAATTAAAGAGTTACGGGATAAAGGATTAAATGAGAACTTTGAAATTGCTGAGGAAATAGATCAGTTAGAGTATTTCGCCAGTCGCATCGCGCAAAAAGCTCTAGGTAATGCTGGGAGAAAAGAACTGCGAGATCAAAGTTACCAAACCATGAACCGCAACCGGAGCGATTTAGTGGGGCGTGGTGTGACAGCTGGCGATGAAGTCTACGCGATGTCTGTGGTGAATGAAGTTGGTTCTGGTGTGGAACTACACTGTGTTCGGGAAGCAGGTAAATTGCGAGTTAAAGTCAAGTCTGACGGTTACGATGTTAGCAAGAACGTCCAATTTCCGCGAGCTATTCGTGCTGAAGGCGCACGTTATGTGGTTGAAAAACTAGAACTTTCCAGCGATGGTAGTTTCTACCGTGTAGAAGGTACAATTACCCGTCTGACTCAACCTGGTGAACCAGATATTTTTGTTACCCGCAGATCATCCCAACGAGTTAGCACAGGTAAAGCCGCCAAAGGCCCGGCTAGTGCAGCTGACTTAGCCACGACTGACACTGTGGACGACAAAATTTTAGTGCAGTGTGTCAAAGAAGGGAGCAAACTCAGAGCTAGGGTAGTTTCTGACGGCTATGAACCAGATTGGAATATGCGCTTTCCTCGGACGGTGCGTGAAGAAGGAATGCTGTACGTTGTTGATGAAGTGAAAACAGCACCCGATGGCAAATCTTACATAGCCTGTGGTGACATTAAACGATTTGTGCAACCCGGTGTTTAAGTATTGGGGATTGGGGAGATGAGGAAAATGAGGAAAATGAGGGAGATGAAAAACAAAAATTTTAGTACTAATGCAAAGTATTTCCCACTACTCCCTACTCCCTAATTTCTTTACGCTTCCACTACTGGATGATACTCATCTGGATTATTAAAACCTGCAATCCAGGCTGCTGCTTGATGACAATTTCGCATGTATGGGGGAACGCGCAGGACGTGAATGTGTCCGGTGGATGGACAGGTTACTTTTAATACCATTAATGGTTCGTCATCTTCTAGGGGTATGGATACAAGTTGACGTTCTCCGCCAGTATCTTGATCGCGATCGCGGATTAATCCGCCTACTTGCTGTAAAAATGTTTCATATCCCAAACGCTCAATCAGTACACGGCGCAATTCTACATTCTCGATATTGAGTATCTCTTGTCCTGTAAGAGTGTGTGAGGCAAAGGCAATTTCATCTGTCACCCTTACACCCCGCCAGTACAAAACGAAACCATGTCCCGCAGGTAAGTTAGTAATACCGCTACCAGCTAATTCAATCCAATTAGTGACGTGAAGACCTGGAGGTAAGGTAGTTAAGTTTACACAGTCTGTAATATCTAGGCTTTCACTTGTGAGATTTTCTGGAAGTTGGTAAAGATGCGCTGCACCGCTTAAATCTAGATGACCCAAAACACGTATTCCATCCCAGGCGCGATGTTCTAAAATCAGTTTTCGCCCACGTTCAGGTGATACAGGTTCATGGTTAATATCAGGGCTTTGTTTTACAGGTTTTTTCGGAATACGCCCATTGGACATCATGTTGAGCATTAGTCCTCTACCTCTATGTAAGCATCTGGACGGTATTCACGTTGTTTCCAGACTCGGTAAAGTCCTTGGGGTAATTCAATGGCTCGATGTTCTTCGTGAATTAAGGTGGCGCTTGGTTCTTTGATTTCGAGAAATAGGTCACTACCATTTGCCCACAATTGAGCGGCATGGGATTGTTGAATGCGATGGCTATGTCCTGTAACTTCACCGTAAGCTAGAGTAGTACCTACGCGTTTTTGTGCGTCTACAGGTAGGGTGGCTATCCGTCTGATGAGAACGTCGCCATGTCTGTAGAGAGTTTCGGTTTGGGAGTGGTTGCGATCGTTGTTCATTCTTTTTTTATATGGTGTTTTAATTTACTGCTTGGGTACAGGAGTTGGTTAAAATTACCTTATAATCTGTTTTATTGAAAAACTTAAGGATTGATTTAAGATTTTCAGATTTAAGATAGATAAACTTTTATGCTATTTGTTGTCAATTTTACTGCCAAACAGACATTCTTTTGTATGCTAACCTAAATTAAAATTAAATTTGACTAACAATGAATATAGATGAATAGTAGTAAAAAATATTTTATAAATAAATTTCTAAGTTTGGCTTTGATGGTGTTTATACTCATCATCGTTACGCCTTTTGCTTATTCTCAGGATAATGCTCCACCCACTGACAAGGCTCCAGCTGTTAGTAAGATAGATGGCGCTCCTGTCGTTTTGGGAGATCAAACATTATTTGTTATTAAAGCAGGTGTCGGCTCGTTTTCAGCATCAGAGCGATCGCAGGCGGTGACAAACAGAATTGAAACAATGGCTAAAGACCTCACAGTCCCGGTTAATTCTTTAAAAATTTCTGACCAGCCAAGTACAACAAATATCTTATCTGGTGATAAAGTTATATTTACAATTACAGATGGTGATGCCAAAGCAGCAGGTCAAACAACACAAGAACTTGCCAATGAATATGTCCAAAAAATTAGTATTACTATCACCCAGTATAGACAAGATCGTAGTTTTAAAAATATTCTATTTGGAGTTTTTTATACATTTATTTCTACCGTTGCCCTTGTAATAATTTTCAAGGTTTGCAATCAGATATTTAAGAAAATATTTAATTTGATCCATAATTGGCAAGGAAGAAGCATACCTGCTATTCGGATTCAAAACTTTGAGCTTTTGCCTGCATCACGAATCACCTATGTTTTAAATAATGTTATTAAGGCGACTCGCCTACTACTGGTTCTGGGAGTCCTCTCTATCTATATTCCATTAGTATTGAGTTTTTTCCCCTGGACTCGACAAACTAGTACAAATCTATGGAATTATCTATTCTTAGCTTTAGAAAGTGCTATCCAGGGATTAGTTGCTTATTTACCTCAACTGATTTCCCTAGCTATAATTATTATTTGTGCCTATTATGTTATTAGGTTTATTCGACCCATTTTTAGGGAATTAGGCAACGGAAGTTTATCTTTACCTGGATTTTATCCAGAATGGGCAGAACCAACTTTTAAATTAGCATTATTTTTAATAATCGCTTTGGCATTGGTAGTGGCGTTGCCTTTTTTGCCTGGATTTGGTTCACCAGCATTTCAGGGAGTTTCGGTTTTCTTGGGTGTTCTGTTATCACTCGGTTCATCGGCAGCTGTCGCTAATATTGTTGCAGGAGTTATTCTAATTTATACTCGCGCTTTTAGAATTGGCGATCGCATTAAGATTAACGATGCGATTGGTGATATTGTCGAAAAAACCTTGTTTGTGACACGGATTCGCACAATCAAAAATGTCGTCATTACTATCCCAAATGGCACAGTGCTAACCAGCCAAATTACCAACTATAGCGCTCTAGCTCAAGACCCAAACTATTATTTAGTTTTGCACACTACGGTAACTCTTGGCTATGACTTACCGTGGCGAAAAGTTCATCAGGTCTTAATTGATGCTGCGCTAGCAACGCAACATGTTTTAACAGAACCTGCCCCGTTTATATTACAAACAAGTTTGGATGATTTCTATGTAAGTTATGAAATAAATGCTTATACAAATCAGCCCACTTTAATGGCGAGAATTTACTCAGAACTCCATCAGAATATTCAGGATAAATGCAACGAAGCAGATATGGAAATTCTTTCTCCACATTATTCAGCAATTCGAGATGGTAATCAAATTACCATTCCCGAAAATTACTTACCTAAAGACTATAAAGCACCGGGCTTTCGCCTCTCTCCCTTTGATAATTTGTTAAATCCATCAAATGGCCAAGAATCTGGGTCAACTCAGCAAGAATAGTGACATACTCCTACACTGATGCTATCGCATACAGTGTAGGCTTCTCACCAAATCCATCTATCAGCCAACAAATAATTATATTGAGCGCATAGCATAGACAGCCATCGGTCTATTGCTGCTGCTTGTTGTTTTGTTGGGCGTAATCTGTACTGGTATGCTGTTCTCAACTGTTTATCACCACCTTTGTAAATCAGTGCTATGTTTTTAGTATACACTGATTTTAATTTAAGTCTACATCCGAATGGCACTAAGAAAAGCGGAAAGGTATGCAGGATAAGGACTACAGCTTTTA
>NZ_CAWUDE010000017.1:0-128529 GCF_963920895.1 Anabaena sp. CCY 9613 | reverse complement strand
TTTAGATTCTTCTGATTCCTTGTGTCAAGCCTGATTGAGATGCTCTTACCCTGCACACAATACGACAATTAATTGTTCAAATTGTGGGCATCCAGTGCAGAAAACATTGAGCATGAGAACTCATATATGTCCTGCTTGTGGATACACGAATTGCCGCGATATTAACGCAGCCATCAACATCCTCAATCGAGGATTAGAATTAGTAAAAAATACCGTTGGGCAGACGGAAATTCCCTACGCCTCTGGAGAGTTTGATCCCTGTTTGGAGAAGGCAACTTCTGCAAATAAATCATCTCGTAGAAAGAGGAAAATCCAGCAGTGATGTTGGAATCTCCCGCTACAATCTTGTATTTAGCGGGAGAGGATGTCAATACTCTGTATTCTCTGCGTCTCTGTGGTTAGTTATTATAATTAACTTAAGACTCCAAAACAGTCATTAAATAATGACCATAGCTACTTTTAGCCATAGGTTCAATTAACTGACAAAGTTGGTTAGCGTCAATATATCCTTGGTTATAAGCTATTTCCTCAATACAAGCTATTTTCAATCCTTGCCGTTCTTCGAGAGTTTGGATAAAATTACTAGCTTGATGCAAAGATTCATGAGTACCAGCATCTAACCAAGCATATCCTCGTCCTAAAAGTTCTACTTGTAATTGATCTTGATTTAAATATGCTAAATTTACATCAGTAATTTCTAATTCATTGCGAATAGAAGGACTAAGACTAGTCGCAATTTTTACTACTTGGGAATCATAAAAATAGATACCAGGAATAACATATTTAGATTTGGGTATGAGAGGTTTTTCTTCTATACCTATGATTTTCTCATCTACATCAAATTCAATCACACCATATGCTCTAGGGTCTTTTACCTGATAACCAAATACTAATGCACCTGTTGTTAATTGTGCTGCTCTCACCAACACTTCTATCAAGCCATTACCATAGAAAATATTGTCACCCAATATTAAACAAATTGGCTCATTAGCAATAAAATTTTTACCTAAAATAAAAGCATGAGCTACACCTTCTGGTTGCGGTTGTTCAACATAACTTAACTGCAAACCCCATTGACAGCCATCTTTTAAAAGACATTGTAATAACGGTAAATCCTGAGGTGTAGAAATAACTAAAATTTCACGAATCCCTGCCAGCATCAATACTGACAGGGGATAATAAATCATCGGCTTATCGTAAATAGGCATAAGTTGTTTACTAACAACATTAGTTATGGGGTAAAGCCTTGTCCCAAAACCGCCAGCCAAAATAATGCCCTTCATAAAAATAAGTTTGTAGTGAGGACTTTAGTCCTCAAATCATATTCTATGATCATAATTTTGTTGTAACCAGTTATTATAACTTCCCGAACGCACTTGATTCACCCAAGCCGAATTATCTAAATACCACTGAACCGTCTTCAATAAACCACTATCAAAATTTTCCTGCGGTTGCCAACCTAATTCATGACTGATTTTACTACAATCAATTGCATATCGTCGGTCATGCCCAGGACGGTCTTTCACAAAAGTAATCAAAGAAGAATAACAAAAATCTGATTTAGGCACTAATTCATCTAAGATTGCACAAATTTTCTCCACAACTTGCAAATTAGTTTGTTCATTTAATCCCCCAATATTATAAGTTTCACCCACTTTTCCCTGTTGAATAACCAGATAAATAGCCTCACAATGGTCGATTACGTACAGCCAATCACGGATATTTTGCCCATCCCCATATATAGGTAAAGACTTACCGTTTATAGCATTAAGAATAATTAAAGGAATGAGTTTCTCCGGAAATTGACGAGGCCCATAATTATTAGAACAATTGATAGTTATAGTCGGTAATCCATAAGTATGATAATATGCCCTGACAAAATGATCAGAAGCAGCCTTAGAAGCCGCATAAGGACTATTGGGAGCATAGGGTGTATCTTCGTGAAAAGCTGGCTCTTGGGGACTAAGTGAGCCGTAAACTTCATCTGTTGAAACATGCAAAAAGCAAAATTTCTGCTGTTTAGCTGATGATAACTTTTGCCAGTATAGCCGAATGGCTTCTAGTAGTTGAAATGTGCCGACCACATTAGTTTTAACAAACTCTTGGGGGTTCAAAATAGAACGATCAACATGACTTTCAGCCGCAAAATTAATAATTACTTCTGGCTGATATTGTTCTAATAAATAATTAACTAACTCAAAGTTATTAATATCTCCTTGCACAAAATGATAATTTTTATCACCTTGTAATTCTGTTAAATTCTCTAGATTACTAGCATAAGTAAGTTTATCTAAATTAATTATCTTCGCCCATGCAAGTTTTCGAGACAGCAGGACAAAATTAGCCCCAATAAATCCTGCCCCTCCAGTAACCATGATTGTTCGCATATTTTTCCAGACTCTGCACTAATTATTTGGATAATTATTTTGTCGCACAGAATCTTCTAAAAAAGGTAGCAATTAACCCTGAAAATCGTATGTTGGTAATCCAGCTACTTCAGCCCTAAGGGCAAACAAATCGCCAGAATAGTAGATTTTATCAATTTCTTCTTGCTGGAGTCCCACAGAAGCAGTGGTAATATAAAGTGTACGTAAATCCTCCCCGCCAAAGTTGCAGCTAGTTACCAAAGGGACGGGCATTTTTAAACGCCATATCTCCTCACCCGTTGGACTGAAGCGAATTACACACCCTCCATCCCACATAGCTGACCAGATGTATCCTTCACTATCTATGGTCAATCCATCAGGATAAAAAGATTCATGAGTTAAATTAACTACAGTCCGCCGATTAGCAATATTACCTGTCTCTAAGTCAAAATCGTAGGCGTATATTGTTTGTTGAGGAGAATCCGTTAAATAAAAGGTTTTTTCATCAGGACTCCATCCCAAACCGTTAGAAATAGTCAGTCCTGTTTCCATAGTATGCAACGAACCATCAGGATCATAGCGGTAAAGGCTGGCTTGAGCTTTTTCTGAGGACATGGAACCAAACCAAAAGCGCCCTTGAGAATCACACTTACCGTCATTAAAACGGTTATGGGGTAAATCGGCTTCAATATCAACAATAGGTGTTACCTCACCTGTTTGAGTGTTGAGGAACGCCAATTGATGACGCAGAGCCATAATAAATTGATTGTCTCCTGCTTTGGCGATCGCACCTACCACATCTCCCACATCGAAAAACTCATCTTTCCCTGTAGCTGGATGAAATTGATGCACTCGATGGTTATAAATATCAACCCAGTAAAGTAAATTTTGAGTAGAATCCCACATGGGGCTTTCTCCTAAACGCGCCCGCGCTGCTAAAACGTTTTGAGGTGAATCTGGTAATATTTCAGTCATTTCATTAACCTGTAAATCAAAAAAATACCGTATCTTGGAAAATGATACGGATATTCTAGAGTAAAAAATAAACTGAATAAAATACGTCTCCCCTTTGCAAAATTGCGAGAATTGGGCATATACCCCGCACAGCTTTAAACAGCTTGTAAAATTTCCTCATCCAAGGAGAAATCCACCTCAGCTTTATCTTGCCCATTCGCCAGATAATCGTTTTCTAGAGAATCAGCTAGCCCAGAAATTAAATCATACTCAGGCTGCCAATTTAATTCCGTTATTGCTTTATTTACCGATGCGAAGAAATGCTGCACCCGCATAGGAAAAGCCTTGCGCTTACCGAAGTCAAATTTTTTCGGGTCGTAATGTACGATTTTAATCGCATCAGGTGATTTGCCAGCAGCCACAGCACAAGCACGGGCTAAACCATCAAAAGTCACATAGCGATCGCCTGAAATATTATAAATTTCTCCTATGGCTTGTTGATTGCCGATTACCTGAGACATGGCTGTAGCTAAATCTTTCACATGACCTAACTGGGTAATATGCAGTCCATTACCGGGAATAGGTAACGGGCGATCGCGCACAATTCTATCAAAAAACCAGCTTTCTAAAGGATTATAGTTTTGCGGCCCATAAATATAAGTCGGACGAATCGCCGTAAAAGGTAATTGAGATTGGCTCAAGTAAGCTTCCGTTTCATGCTTACCCCGGTGACGACTTTTCGGATCTACTGCATCGCCTTCTATGTGGGGTAATTGGTCAGATTTGAGATATACTCCCGCAGAACTCATATAAACAAAATGTTGTACCCGTCCTTGAAAAATTTCTGCCAGTGGTTGCGTGTCAGCAAGTTCCCGACCGTTATTATCAAAAACGACATCAAAATTTTCTGATGATAATTTTTCCTTAAGTTGGGTTGCGTCAGTGCGATCGCCTATAATTTGTCCTACTCCCTGCAAAGAAGGTACAGGACGATTACCACGATTGAACAGTACCACCTCATGTCCTTGATCTACCAGCAGTTGAGTTAGATAGACACCAATGAATCGAGTACCACCCATGATTAAAATTCGCATAGATTCCCGGTTTTTAACTTTTGCGTGTTGTGAAGAGACTAAAGATTAGAAGCTAGAGACTAGAGGCTAGGGAATAGAGAAAGTTTTCCCAGTTCCCATTGCCTTATCCCCAGAAGAGGCCCCGAGTTCCCCAGTCCCCAACTTGAGGTTATCAGGTTGCAGTGTCCCTCTGGAACCTCTTGGGAGATAATTACGTCTTTAGCTGAATCTGGGGCACTTCCCAATTCGTTGATTGCCAAGGGAAACTGTTCAGTTAACCTTATTAATTGCCTTGCGTTTTTTCTACCTATTAAAGTTAGCTGTGCCCTTGAAATATGCTTTAGTTCATGAATGGCTGACACCCAAAGCCACAGGCGGTTCAGAATTAGTTGTACAAGAAATTCTGAAACACATTGATGCCAATGTACATGCTCTGATTGATTTTGAATCCAGCAATTCTGAAAGTTATTTATATCAACGTCAGATTGGCACAACGTTTCTTCAGCATTTACCTGGTGCGCGTAATGGTGTGCAAAAATACTTGCCTTTGTTACCATTGGCAATTGAGCAACTTGATTTACGGCAATATGACGTGATTCTGTCGTCATCTCACGCTGTTGCCAAAGGAGTTTTAACTACTCCTGATCAGTTGCATATTTGTTATTGCCATAGTCCCATGCGCTATGCTTGGGACTTGACATTTGATTATCTGCGCCACAGCAAATTGGGCAATGGTTTACCTGGATGGGGAACACGGTATTTACTGCATCGTTTGCGTCTGTGGGATGTATTGAGTGCAAATCGCGTTGATCACTTCATTGCTAATTCGCAGCATACAGCTCGTCGTATTTGGCGTTGCTATCGGCGAGAAGCAAAAGTAATTTATCCCCCTGTGAATATTGACAATTTGCCCTTTTTGCCAGACAAGGAAGATTTTTATTTAATAGTTTCCCGTTTAGTAAGCTATAAACAAGTATCTTTAATTGTCAGAGCTTTTAATCAATTACAAAAGCCTTTAGTAATCATTGGTACAGGGCCAGAGATGGAAAAAATTTCGCAAATAGCAAACTCTAACATTCAAATACTAGGATGGCAACCTGATGATGTAGTCAAAAAATATATGGCTAGAGCTAAAGCGTTTGTGTATGCAGCTTGTGAAGACTTTGGCATTGCCTTAGTAGAGGCACAAGCTTGCGGCACGCCAGTGATTGCCTATGGTGCTGGAGGTGCCCTAGAAACCGTGCGGGATTTGCACTCTTTTAAGGAGACAGCAACAGGCATATTTTTCAACAAGCAAACAACAGTATCTCTGATAGAAGCAGTAGAGAAATTTGAAATGTATCAAAATTTATTTAATCTTGAGTATGTGCGATCGCACGCCACCCGTTTTTCACCGCAAGTCTTTGCAGAACAATATCTCGCTTTCATAGATCAATGTCACAAAAATAGGTCATCCTTAGGACTGATTAGTGAAAATTAAAAGGTAATTTTATAAGCTTTTGGCAATTTTCCGACCGAAGCAAATCATTTTAGCTTTAAGATTGGGACTATGTGTGGTGTGGATTATTAAGGAGTATGATGACTGCCCAGAGCTCACTCCTCTCCGGCAAGCGATACCTACCCTTCAGAAACGGCAAAGCCAAAAAGCCAGAAACTAGTGCGTCTACGCGTACTTTTTTAAGACGCGTCCAAAAAACAAAAGCGCCTAGGCTGAAACCCAGAGGCTGGTCTTTTCAGGGTTTAAACGGAGAGTTCGCAAAGCGACTGTTTGATATAATCTTTTCTTTGTTGGTGTTGATTTTATTCTTTCCCGTCTATTTAATTTTGTCCTTGCTGATTGCTTGTAGCTCAGAAGGGCCAATTTTTTATATTCAAAAACGGGTAGGAAAAAATTACAAACCATTCAATTGTATTAAATTCCGCACAATGGTGAGCAATGCAGATGAGATGTTTATACAAATGATGGAAACATCGCCCCATTTGCGGCAAGAGTTTGAAAGTAGCTTTAAGCTCAAACAAGACCCCCGGATTACCAAAATTGGACAATTTTTACGAATTACTAGCTTAGACGAATTTCCCCAATTTTGGAACGTTTTAAAAGGAGACATGAGCGTGGTCGGACCAAGACCCTTAGTAACAGATGAACTTCCCAAATATGGTTGTCACATCGATCACATTCTCACAATAAGACCAGGAATTACCGGATTATGGCAGGTATCTGGACGTAACGATATTCCTTACCCACGCAGAGTGCAAATAGACCTACATTATGTCAAATTTAGAAATTTTTGGCTTGATTTATGGATAATACTGAAAACGATTGATGTGGTTATTTTACCTAAGAATAACGGAGCATACTGAACTACTCAATCTTTGTTCTCAAATATAATTCTTCACTTTGGGGGAGATTTAAGGGAAATGAGGAGGATGAGGGAGGTGAGGAAAAAAGATTATTTTCTTCTTTCCTATACCCTACAACTTGCCCCCTGTCTCTTCTTCCCTTGCTCCCCATGAACCATTTTCCAGTATCATGCATTAAGTTGCTTGATGTTGACTTGTTAAATAATTTTTTATTAAGTATATTTATTGACGGAAAACCTCGATTAATCATAAAAACCCGTAGGTTCGCCATTAAGCAATCTAGTATTTAATTGCTAGGTTGTATCAATTGGCTTGTAAAAATTTCACCAAAACTAACAAGGTATAATTAAGTATGACCCAAAATAAGCGAGCGTTGATTACTGGTATCACTGGTCAAGATGGTTCATACCTGAGTGAGTTTTTGCTAGAGCAAGGTTATGAGGTACATGGAATTATTCGCCGGACTTCTACCTTCAACACAGACCGCATTGATCACATGTACGAAGATCCTCATAAAGAGGGAGTGCGGTTGTTTCTGCACTATGGCGATTTGACCGATGGTACGACGCTCCGACGCATTTTAGAAGAGGTCAAGCCGACAGAAATTTACAACCTCGGCGCGCAATCTCATGTCAGAGTCAGCTTTGATTCACCAGAATACACGGTAGACGCCGTAGGCATGGGAACTCTGCGCTTACTAGAAGCCATCCGCGACTACCAGCAACGCACAGGCATTCAGGTGCGTTTTTATCAAGCGGGTTCTTCAGAAATGTATGGTTTAGTACAAGCTGTACCCCAAAGCGAGACTACGCCGTTTTATCCCCGCAGTCCCTATGCTTGTGCGAAAGTTTATGCCCATTGGCAAACAATAAATTACCGTGAGTCTTATCAGTTGTTTGCATGTAATGGCATCTTGTTTAACCACGAATCGCCACGTCGGGGTGAAACCTTTGTAACTCGCAAAATTACCAGAGCAGTCGCCAAAATTGTGGCTGGTAAACAGAAAAAAATCTACATGGGCAATCTTGATGCTAAACGAGATTGGGGCTATGCCAAAGATTACGTGCGGGCAATGTGGCTGATGTTGCAAAAAGACCAGCCGGACGACTACGTAATTGCCACTGGCGAAACCCACTCTGTCAGGGAATTTTTAGAAAAGGCATTTGGTTATGTAAATCTCAACTGGGAAAATCATGTCGAGTTTGACGATCGCTATCTGCGCCCGGCAGAAGTAGACTTATTAATTGGTGATCCTACTAAGGCAAAAGAAAAATTGGGTTGGCAGCCTTCGGTAACCTTTGATGAACTAGTGGCTTTAATGGTGGAAGCAGACCTACAGGCCTTGGGTCATACTTCACCCAACGGTAATGGTGCAGCTCTTCCTCATGATATGGCTACTATTCGTCAAGAACTGGGCGCTCTCCACTTCTGATTTATATATCCCATGAGGCTAAAAATATGACCACCTTTGAACTCAGCAACAAGCGAATTCTCGTCACTGGTGGGGCGGGTTTTCTCGGTCGTCAGGTGATCGATCAGCTGTGTCAAGCTGGAGCTGATAGTGCCAAAATTACAGTACCGCGATCGCGTGAACATGACTTGCGTAGTTTGGAAGTCTGCCAACGGGTAGCCGACCAACAAGATATTATTATCCACTTAGCTGCTCACGTGGGTGGTATTGGTCTTAACCGGGAAAAACCAGCAGAGTTATTTTACGACAATTTGATTATGGGTACTCAGCTAATTCACGCTGCCCATCAAGTTGGAGTAGAAAAATTCGTATGTGTAGGCACCATCTGTGCTTATCCCAAATTTACCCCTGTGCCATTTAAAGAAGATGATCTCTGGAATGGCTACCCAGAGGAAACTAACGCCCCCTACGGCATTGCTAAAAAAGCGCTGTTAGTGCAATTGCAATCTTACCGCCAGCAGTATGGCTTTAATGGCATTTACTTGCTGCCAGTAAATTTATACGGGCCAGAAGATAACTTTGACACCAGCAGTTCCCATGTGATTCCGGCGTTAATTCGCAAAGTCCACGAAGCCCAAATTAAGGGAGAAAAACAACTTCCTGTTTGGGGTGATGGTAGTCCTACCCGCGAGTTTCTGTATTCAGAAGATGCGGCACGGGGAATCGTCATGGGTACTCAATCTTATAATGACTCCGAACCAGTTAATTTGGGAACGGGTTCGGAAATATCCATTCGTGATTTAATTACTCTCATCTGTGAATTAATGGAGTTTGATGGGGAAATTGTTTGGGAAACCGACAAACCTAATGGTCAACCTCGTCGTTGTTTGGATACTGAACGAGCCAAGCAAGCCTTCGGCTTTACGGCTCAAGTAAGTTTTAGGCAAGGGTTAAAGAATACGATTGAATGGTATCGGCAAAACGCTGCATAATGATTCTGGGGTGGGCGTTGCCCACCTTTTTTATTTGGCAAAGATGAATGCAAAGTCACCCGAAGGGAAGCGTAAAGGTGCGCGGAGGTGGTTTTAATTTTGATGGAGAAAATGGAATTACGCCGGACTATACTCAAACAACGGCAATCGATGTCTGTGGAAGAATGGCGAGAAAAAAGCGATCGCATCTGTAAAAATTTGCAGCATGTCACCTTATTTACCCAGGCAAAAACAATACTTGCTTATTTCAGTTTTCGTCAAGAACCTGACCTTGGTGCATTATTTACCAATAGCCAATATCGTTGGGGATTTCCTCGTTGTGTAGGTAAATCTCTTAATTGGCATATCTGGCAACCTCAGGATTCTCTGCAAACCGGCGCTTATGGTATTACTGAACCTCATGCCCACGCCCCAACTATTAATCCCCAAGAAGTTGATTTAATTCTTGTCCCTAGCGTCGCTTGCGATTATCAAGGATATCGCCTGGGCTATGGTGGGGGTTATTACGATCGCTTACTCAGTTCTCCAGAGTGGAGTCACAAGCCAACTATCGGTATTATATTTAATTTTGCTTATTTACCTCAACTACCTATTGAAACTTGGGATCAACCATTGCAAGCTGTGGTGACTGAAAATTAATTTGCTGACTGGTGATCAATTTTTGGCGATTGTCCATAACTGTATTAGAAATACATTTAAGACAGCAAACTAGCAGAATTTATATCTAAAAATAACGTTGCTTGCGATTGCTTTCTGAGAATTGATGCTGGACAATTTGTGGTAATTGACTCTTGTAACATCTGTTTAACTGTCTGTGATTTACGTTTTTCTGGTGCTAGACAGATAATTTTTTTAGTTGCACAAATCAAAGGCAAAGTAACAGTAAAAGCGTACTGTGGAACACTATCAATATTGGGAAAGTGACCTGTGTTAACTTGTTGCTGGCGATTTGTTATGTCTAATTTTACCAATTTGACACTGTAAGGATCTTGAAAATTAGCTACTGCTGGGTCATTAAAGGCCAAGTGTCCATTTTCACCAACACCCAGACAGCACAAATCAATTGGCTGTGCTTGCAATAGTTTTGTGTAGCGATCGCACTCTGTGATCGGTTGCAAGGCATCGCCTTCTATATAATGGAATTTATGGGGAAAAATGCGCTTTTCTACACGTTCTCGCATATAGCGCCGAAAACTAGCAGGATGGTCAGCAGTCACTCCCAAATATTCATCTAGATGAAATAAAGTAACTCGTGACCAGTCTACACCACCAAGTGAGATTAAAGCATCCAGAAATTTGAGTTGGGAATTACCTGTTGCTAACAATACAGCTGCTGTGTCTTGTTCCTGGAGAAGTTGCTGTAAATACTGTTGTGTGATTTCTGCAACTGCTAACGCCATTTCTGCTTCAGAGTTGTAAATCTGCACTAATAAGTCATCGACATGAAAAGAGTTTGTAGCGGCTGACATTTGCTTACAGGGAATGTTGTCAATAGAAGAGAGGCTAGAGGCGAGGGATTAGAGAAGAAAGTTGCTTATTCTTGGTTGTGGTTTTTTCCGTGATTGACTAACTGGAAAAAGTGCTGAGTACTGTTAAAAATACTAACCCCTAGTCCCTTTATATGACTGAGGACAAAAACCATGTAAACTATGTAAATAAAGTTAATAATTATTTACAATCTACCCCAATATCATGCTAGCTGCAATTCTCTTTGACTTAGATGGCACTATCGTCAATACTGATCCTATTCACTATCAAGCTTGGCAGCAAATGCTGTTGAGTTATGACATCGAAATTGATGAGAGTTTCTACAAAGCTCGTATTAGTGGACGGTTAAATCCAGAAATTGTCAAAGATATCCTGCCACAATTATCAGTAGCTGAAGGTCAAAAATTTGCAGATGAAAAAGAAGCCCTATTCCGTGAACTTGCTTCCCATCTCCAAGCAATTGATGGATTTGCTGAACTCATCGCATGGACAGAAAAACATCAATTAAAACGTGCTTTAGTAACTAACGCCCCTCGACTAAATGCAGAATTTATGCTTGAGGTGCTAGGAATACAAACAGCTTTTCACACAATCGTGGTGGCAGATGATTGTGTTGCAGGAAAACCTGACCCTACGCCTTATCAAGTAGCATTAAATAATTTAGGAATTAAGCCAGAGGAAGCGATCGCCTTAGAAGATTCTCCCTCTGGTATTCGGGCCGCAGTGGGTGCTAAAATTCGCACTGTTGGTGTAGCATCCACTCATGATCCGCAAGTCTTGCAGGAAGTTGGCACGTTGATGTCCATTCCAGACTTTACTGATTTGCAATTGTGGACGTTTCTTAATTCGTTGATCGAATCTGCAAATTTAACCTTCTAAATTAAAGCGATGAACCACTAGCCGGAATCTCCACTGTGGGGACTATCACAGGGGGTCTATCTGGGCGTTTTGATTCCACTGGTGGTGGGGTGGGGATGACCACAGGCTGTGATGGTTTCACTATTGAAGGTGGCGGTGGCGGTGGCGGTGCAGGTGAAGTAGACTCTTTGCTAGTGGTAGGTATGACAGTGGAGCCTGGCGATTCTGGGGATGCAGCCTCTTCACGTGATGAACGGATTTTCCGTAGCCTTTCTATTAACGGCGGTGTAGGCGCAACACTAGGCGAAACTGAAGGTTTTACAGGTCTTACACTATTGGTACGCGGCGCGTTTTCACTAGAGCTACTGCTACTAGTTCTGGGAGTTTCTTCTTGAACCACGGGTACAGAACGCTGGCGTTGTCTGGGTGTTGATGCTGGTGCTGTGTTCCTGGCGGGAGAAGTGCGAGTATTTTGAGGAGTGTTATTTTCTTCCCTAGAAGATGAAGCTGGCGAATTAACAGCAGGTTTTGTTGGTGCAGGCTCTATTGTCCGTTCTTCAAAAAGTGGTGGTGAAGATGACTGTGGTTCAGCACCAGAAAATAGGCTGGTGATCCCAAAACCAGCTGTACCAGCAACAGCAGCTACACCTAAAGCGATGAATAATTTAGTATTCCCCGGTTTTGTCGATCTTGAGGGCTTTTTAACTCGACTGAGGACAGTTGCTTGGGGCAATTTTTCTCGCTGCTGCTTCGCAGACAAATTTATTGTGGGTACTGCCTGAGTAGGGGGTGCTTGGGGTGTACTCATGCCACTTAGAGGCAGTAGTTGCAGCCAGTCGGCAACTGTGGCGGGACGAAAGCGAGATTCTACAGCCATACCACGCATGACTGCTTGATTGACTGCTGCACTCAAATGAGGTTGCAGTTCACGGGGAGATGGCATTTTTTCGCGATCGCGCAACAAGGCCGGTAAAGGAACTTGTGCTGTCAATAAAGCATACAATGTAGCTGCCAAACCATACACATCTGTAGCGGGTGTGCGCGGTGCTTGGGTCAAATACTGTTCAATGGGAGAATAACCTTCAGAAACCATTCCTGTCTGAGTTTGCCTGACACCGTTATTAAATTCACGGGCAATACCAAAATCAATCAGTACTACTGCCTGAGTTCCTTGACGCAGAATAATATTATCTGGTTTAATATCGCGGTGCAGTAAACCATTGTTATGTACTACCTGTAATGCTGCACCAATTTGCCTGATGTAATGAATTGCGGTTGCTTCTGGTAAAGGAATCGCAGGCAAGACAAAGGCGTTACCTAAAGTTTCCCCAGGAATATATTCCATCACCATGTAAGGCAGGCCATCTTCCACAAAAAAGTCGCTAACTCGGACAATGTTGGGGTGGATACAAGTGGCTAAACGTCTGGCTTCATCCTGAAATTGACGCTCAAACTTAGCAAAATCAGGGTGTTGTCGCAGTCGTTCATTAATGGTTTTCATCACTACCTCCTGACCTAAGTAGTGATGAGTAGCCTTAAACGTGATGCCAAAGCCACCGCGCCCGATTTCTTGAATCAGGGTATATTTGCCACCCTGCAAAATTGTGCCTGCTAACATAGAGAGTTTTAAGTCCTGATTCCTGAGTAAGCAGATAGTACTGATTCCTGATTCTCCAAGCAATCCCTAATCAACAATTTTTTCCATATCTTGACACAAGTCAAGAACTAACAAGGATATCACCCTTGTCTTGAGGAATATATTAATGTTGGCAACTCTTGAAGTGTCAAACTTCTCAATGATCGTAACAGCTTTGTCTTTTTGATCATACAATAGGGGCGATTGGCCGTTTGTCTCCACAAAGACCCATTAAAATCTTTGACCTATACCTAAATGTACTCGGCTTTCTCCTTGGTCATTAATTCCATAGTCAGCGCGAATTAAACCCAGAGGGGAGTCAATCCGGACTCCAGCCCCATAACCAAAACCATTACCTGGTTTACCGCGCACACCCGCGGGATCTCCGATGACGGTATCACCAGAACCCAAGTCTGAGGCAAAGTCAGCAAAGACGACACCACCTAACACAGGGATAATGGGAAAACGATATTCTGCGGAAGCCAATACATAAGTCCGCGCACTACCCACTTCGCCCGACTCATAACCCCGCACTGAATTAGAACCACCTAAGTTAAAACTTTCGTAGGGTGGTAAATCGCCGAGGACAGTCCCCGCTTGGAAATTGACAGCGAATACTTGTGACTGGGTGTTGTTAGTATTAAATAATTTTACTGGCACATACTGACTGTAATTCGCCGTGAGGCGATTCATGGAAATATTACCTTGACCAATGGGTAGGGATTGTTCTGCACTTAAACTTACCAAAGAACCTTGAGTGGGATTAAAAATATTATCTCGTTTGTCTTGGGACGCAGTGAAAGATACAGTAGCCAAATCATCAATCCCCGTACCACTGGCTGATAGGCGATTCCCTAGTTCGTCAACCGGGGAAATATTACCTTGGCGATCGCGAATACTGGTGCGTGTATAATTTAATCCCAAAGATGTATTCCAGTCGTCTAGTGGTTGCTGGAGGCTGAAGGACGCACCAATTTGACCTTCTCGCGCTTGGTCACCGTTGGGTAAGGGAACACTATTATCCAAGGTTGAGGAAATTTCCCGGCGACGGAAAGTATTAATGCTATAACCTAAACGATCTGGTTCTGTTGAACGATAGGGACTGGTAAATTTAGTATCAAACTGCACGTCTCGCCGACTTACACCTAAACTTACAGCCAAATTATCGTTAATACCACCAATGTTTTGGTCTTGATAACTTAAAGTTCCTAATAGTCCCAAGTCAGCGTTATAGCTACCACCAACGTTAACCGCCCTAGCCCCCATTTCCTTGAGATCGTAAACAACATCAACTTTATTGGCATCGCCTTCAAGGTTGACATTCACTGTCTGAAATAAACCAGTACCGTATAGTCGTTGAACATCTTCCCTGACAGTATTTTCTTGGTAAATTTGCCCTGGTTGCAGTTGTAATTGCTGCTGGAGGAAATCGGGTTTGGTACGTCCTGCTACTGGTTGTCCCTGACTGTCAACGGTTTTCCCATCTTCGCCAATAAAACGAAACTTGATGTCACCCACCAAGCCTTCCGCGACATTTACGGTGAGAACGCCTTGGCGGTTGGGCAAAATTGATAGCACATTTGCCAGTTGATAACCATTGTCGGCATACCATTGGTCGATTTGTTGGACAACTTGTTTGAGTCCCTCCGGACTAATGGGTTTGCCAATTTGTGATTGGAAACGTTCTTGCGCTACTGGATAAGTTAGTGCTTTAGCTCCTGACAGTTGCAGCGATCGCACGATTACTGGTTGCACCTGATACACTACATTTAAACCTGCTGGTGTGGTGCTGCTACTGACATTAGCACTAGTAAATAAACCTGTCTCTAAAATTGCCGCTACGTCCTGTTGTAGCTGGCTTTGACTAGTGTCCCTACCAACTTTGGTTTTCACCACTTGGCGCACAATCTGCTGCAATTCTTCGGTAGCACCTACTACTTGGATGTTTGTAGCTGTGACTACTAAGTTGTTATCAGTATTGGCCAAGATGAGGAGGGATTGTGGGGAGGTGAGGCGATTTTCTGGTACAGCTAGAGAGTTTCGGGAAAAATGTTGGATATCTAGAGTTTCTGGTGAAGCAGATATGGGTTGATTTTCTAGATTTATTGGCGTTAAAGCTACTGGAGATTTTTGATTGGTGCTTACTGGTACAACTAGAGAATTTTGAGAAAATTGTTGGATATCTAAAGTTTCTGGTGAAGCAGATATGGGTTGATTTTCTGGATTTATTGGTGTTAAAGCTACTGGAGAATCTTGATTTACACTTGCTGGTACAACTACAGAGTTTTGAGAAAATGATTCGGTAGTTACGGTTTCTGGGGATGCAACAGATTCCATGCGCGCAGGTGTTGCTTCTATAATCGGCACAACGGAGTTTTCCGCAGGTTCATCTTGAGAAATGGTTTTGCTAGATGTAGCCGTTGCTTGTTGTGTAATATTGCTAGCTGCCAAAGTAGCTAAAGTTAAAATTGCAGCAGAAGAAATTCGCATAATATTTATTTTAATTAACTGGTAGTTAGTTGTAATGAGGTGAGTTAATGAGGATTATACTAACTTCCAGCTGCTTGGCCGATTGATATCCTCATTTATACCTCTTGTCCAAACAGACAGTTAATTTTCAGATTTTGTTTCTATGCTGGATGAAAAGCGTTATTTACTAGATATTGCAGAATCTAAAATCCAAAATTGTTTAATGACCTTCACCAATTAGTTTTATTTGTGTCTACCTATTTATATGAGTAATGTCTCTCGGTTATCTTCAGATGCAACTTCTCGTTTGCAGTTACTAGTTTTAAGCAATGGTCATGGAGAGGATATAATTGCTATCCGCATTTTGCATGAACTCCAGCAACAACAAAATTCCCCGGATATTTTTGCTTTACCTTTGGTGGGTGAAGGACACGCTTACCAACAATTAAATATCCCACTGATCGGTTCAGTACGTACCATGCCTTCTGGTGGGTTTGTGTATATGGATAGTCGTCAACTAGTAAGAGATGTGCGTGGCGGTTTAGTGCAACTTACCCTGAATCAAATTAAAGCTATGCGTCGTTGGGTGCGTTCCCAAAAAAAATTAGGCAACAAGACAGCTATTTTAGCTGTAGGAGATATTGTACCGCTGTTGTTTGCTGCTTTTAGTGGTACTAATTATGCTTTTGTGGGTACGGCAAAATCAGAATATCATGTCAGAGATGAAGTAGGGTTATTATCCAGAAACTCAAAAGCCGCCTATTGGGAAAATTTTTCTGGTTCGATTTATCATCCTTGGGAACGTTGGTTGATGAGTCGTCGCCGTTGTCGGGCTGTGTTCCCTAGAGATTCTTTAACTACAGAAATATTACAAAAGTGGTCAATTCCCGCTTTTGATTTCGGTAATCCCATGATGGATGGTCTGCAACCGTCATTTTCTTCGGCAAAATTTTATAATGTCGCAGCCCAACAGCAAGAAATAGCTAGACCATTGGTAATTACTTTATTACCCGGTTCCCGTGCCCCGGAAACATATAATAATTGGCAAGTCATTATGACTGCTGTCTCTGCATTAATAGCTAGTTTTCAAGAACGAGATTCTATTTTCAACTCTTGTGGCAGCATAGTATTTTTAGGAGCGATCGCCCCGAGTTTAGACACCAACATTTTATCCCAAACTATTCAATCCCAGCGCTGGCAACCCCACACAGAATCGCCCATTCCCCTACCTGACCCCAATGCTTTAATATTTCAGCAAAAAAATGCATATTTAGTGCTAACACAACAATCATATAACGATTGTTTACATTGGGGAGATGTGGCGATCGCAATGGCCGGCACAGCCACAGAACAATTTATCGGCTTAGGTAAACCCGCCATCGCCATTCCCGGTAATGGACCTCAATACACCCCAGCCTTTGCCGAAGCCCAAAGCCGCCTTTTAGGATCATCCTTGATTTTAATAGATCATCCCACCAAGGTAGTGCAAGTAGTGCGATCGCTACTCAAAAATCCTGATAGTTTGCACGTCATTGCTGAGAACGGGATGCAACGCATGGGTAAACCAGGTGCTGCAAGACGTATCGCCGATTGTTTACAAGCAAAATTAGGGAGTAGGGAGTAGGGGAACACTTTTGAACGCCAGTTGCTACAAGTCGAGAAACCCGCCCAAAGCACTGGCTCCTTTTGACTTGCGCTATGCGGCCCCTTGTCCCTTAATCACCCAACTAAACCAGAACGCAACGCACGGACAGCAGCTTGAGTACGGTCATCGGCACAGAGTTTATTCAGAATATTCCGCACATGGGTTTTCACTGTCCCAACTGTGATGTAAAGTTGTTCGGCGATTTGCCCATTGCTACACCCAGCAACAATCAACTCTAGAATTTCTAGTTCGCGTTGTGTTAGAGGATAGGTTTCTAAAACTTGCTCGTATTCTGTGGCTAGGGCCTCGATTTTTACCGTTTTTGGCTTATCAGAACCTGGGGTTTCTCCAGGAATTCCTTGGCGCATTTTCCGTAACACTACGTTGGCAATGGCAGGATCAATCCAAGAGTTACCACCGTGAGTTGCTTGTATGGCTTCTGTTAATTTATTGATACTTGTCTCTTTCATGTAATACGAGTCTGCACCTGCTGCAAAAGCTGCTAGTACTGCATCCTCTGTATGATCCATTGTCAAGATCAAAATTTTAGTCGCTGTT
The DNA here is from genome assembly GCF_963920895.1 of Anabaena sp. CCY 9613. NCBI lineage: Bacteria > Bacillati > Cyanobacteriota > Cyanophyceae > Nostocales > Nostocaceae > Anabaena > Anabaena sp. CCY 9613. Next base: position 110,718 of record NZ_CAWUDE010000017.1, on the reverse strand, counting down.
TGTCCAGTTTCCGCTTGAAAGCGCCTAAACTTACGGGTAAGTTCAATTCCATCCATGTCAGGCAAGCCGATATCTACCACTGCTACGTCTGGCTTGGCTGTTTCCAAAAGTTTTAGTCCTTGGGTGGCATTTGCTGCCTCACCAATTACTTTCAATGCACTGTGGGACTGCAATGCAGCTCTTAGTCCCATTCTAGTCAGGTCATGATCTTCAATTAAAATAATGCTGATTTCACTCATCGCTATACCCGCTCTTTTCTGATTGCATCATGCAAACTATGGCTTTTTTTAGCAGTTTATCTGATTTTCCCAAACCTCAAGATAGAGGATATTTTATTAATCCTGCATCCACCGATAGAAATAATAAATACCTATTTTTTCAACAATATATACAGGAAAAAATCTAGCCTTAGATATATAGCTAGTTTAGCAAGAAAAATGAAATATTGATACGGACTATAATTTGTATCATTGCTTTAAGTATTAAGCAGTCATCTCATAATTAATACTATTCTAAATCCTTAAAAAGATCTAAAGAATATGCATAAATCAGATAAAGTTAAAGATGAAATGACAGAAAGTGAAAGACGTCTACGTGCTATTTTTAACCAAACCTTTGAATTCATTGGCTTAATGAAGCCAGATGGCACTCTGATTGAAATCAATCAAACGGCGTTAGATTTTGCGGCCCTCTACAAACACCAAGTGATTGGCTTGCCCTTATGGGAAACTCGTTGGTGGTCAATCTCTAAACAAATTCAGAGACAACTGAAAAATTCCATTGCTTGTGCAGCTAGTGGACAATTTGTGCGTTATGAAGTCGATATTGTCGGGACTGGCGATAGAGTTGCTCACCTAGATTTTTCGATTAAGCCCATCAAAGATGAAACTGGGCAAGTTACTTTCCTGATCTTGGAAGGTCGAGATATTACAGACCAAAAAATTATGGCAGTTGATGCCCATAGGTTATTTAATGAACAGGTTTTTTCATTACCTCATCAGTGTTTCAAGATGGGGTTTGATCATATGACTCAACGTCATCAGACAGAACAAGCATTACACGAAAGTGAAGCGAGATTTCGCGCTACCTTTGAACAAGCTGCTGTAGGTATTGCTCACATAGCGTTAGATGGTCGGTGGATACGCGTTAACCAAAAACTGTGTGAAATACTAGGTTATACCAATGAGGAGCTTTTAAAGCTGACCTTACAAGATATTTTTCATGCCGATGATTTAGCAACTGATGCAGTCAAAATTCGGCAACTATTAGCCGGAGAAATTCAGACTTACTCAACGGAGAAACGCTACATCCGCCAGGACAAGTCGTCAGCTTGGATTAATCTCACAATGTCATTATTGCGAGAAGCCGATTGGCTACATGGAAATTATGAGGCAAAACCTAATTACTTTATTGCGGTGATGCAAGACATTTCCCAGCGCAAACAAGCAGAATTTACTTTGCAACAACGGGCAGAGGAACTTACACGTTTAAACACAATTTTGGCCCATACCACTAGCTTATTACAAAAGCGTAATCAAGAATTAGATCAGTTTGTATATGTAGCTTCCCATGACCTGAAGGCACCACTGCGGGCGATCGCCAGTCTCTCTGAATGGTTAGAAGAAGACTTAAAAGAGCAATTACCCCCAGACAACCAACACCAGATGCGCCTGTTGCGGGGGCGAGTCCGCCGCATGGAAGGGCTAATTAATGGCTTATTAGAGTATTCACGAGTGGGGCGCAGTCAAACAGAATTATTCTTAGTTAATGTTGAAGCTTTGTTACGGGAAATCATCGATTCCTGGGAATTGCCATCAACATTTGTCATCGATATTGCTCCGGAAATGCCTACTTTTATCACCAAGAAATTTCCTTTACAACAAGTATTTGCCAACTTGATGGAAAATGCCATTAAGCATCACTCACGCGCCGATGGGCACTTAAAAATTTCTGTGCAAAATCAGGGGAAATATTACAAATTTATCGTGGCAGATGATGGCCCGGGAATTTCTCCTGAATATCAAGACAAAGTATTTGTGATTTTTCAAACGCTAGAAGCCCGCGATCGCCAAGAAAATACGGGTATTGGTCTAGCGATCGTCAAAAAGATTGTCGAAACCGAAGGCGGTACAATTACTTTAGAGTCTCAGCCTGGTATTGGCAGCACTTTTAGTTTTACTTGGCTGAAACAACCAAATGAATAACAACGTTCAGGCTTACGATACAGCATTTTGCTATTTAACTCTCACTAATGACTGAGGACGGGCGTTAACTCGCTCATTTACAATTATTGTGAGGTTTAATAAAGTATTTTATTTTATTTTCCTTGCTGTTATGCTGATTCTTGTCACTTAGCAAACTAACAGACCTGATTCTGAAATTTGTTACTTGACAAATTAACGAATTTCAGATTGTTAATAACTAATTGTCTACTAGCCATTAGTTATTAACCATTAGCTACAATTTAACATTTTAATTCTCATACACTGTTTAATTAACCAGTCAAAAATAAAAAAAAGCGAATTTAATGCCAGGAAATGCAAGAAAGAGTGATTAACATATTGCTAGTGGAGGATGACGAAGTAGATGTCATGAATGTCAAGCGGGCATTCAAGAAGGTTAATATTACCAATCCAATTTACCTTGCAGGCAATGGCATAGAAGCACTCAAAATGCTGGGTGGCAATGGGCAACCGCCCCAGATACCGGCACAAAGACGTTTGGTCTTGCTGGATTTGAATATGCCTAAGATGGGTGGGATCGAATTTCTCCAAAAATTACGTTCTGATCCCCAACTGAGGACAACTCCTGTAGTTGTGATGACAACATCCAACCAAGATCAAGACAGAGTAGAAGCTTACAAATTAAACGTTGCAGGCTATATTCTAAAACCTATTACCTTCACAAATTTTGTGGAAATGATGGCAGCACTGAATAAGTATTGGATATTGTGTGAAATACCTTGACTAACCAAAGCCGTGGTTTGACATCCTCAGAGTCTTCAGCCGATGAGTGGGAAAAATTCATAAAAAACCCATCTAATTTCAAAACTATTTAGTTGCCTATTTTGAACATAAAGATGCTAAACATCAACCTGTATTTGACAGCGAAAATAAAAACCAATGGAAGAGACGCTGAGAATTTTGGTTGTAGATGATGACGAAGTAGACCGCATGGCAGTGGGACGGGCCCTGACTCAAGCAGGAGTTTGTATGAAACTGTCTGAAGTAGACAATGGAAATGATGCACTAGCTGCTTTGAAGTCTACTACCTACGACTGTGTGTTCCTTGATTATCGTTTACCAGACCAGGACGGTTTAACACTGATCCAAACACTACGGGCTGCGGAAGTGAAAGTTCCTATGGTAGTTCTGACTGCCCAAGGAGATGAGCAAATCGCTGTCGAGTTGATGAAAGCTGGTGCTACAGATTATCTTTCTAAGTCGAGAGTAGGTGCAGAAACTCTGGCCCAGGTGTTGCGTCATGCCATGCGGGTACACCGTGCAGAAATGCAAGCAGCTTTGGCCAACCAGCGGCTGAGAGAAAGTAATGAACAGCTGATTCGTAAGAATCAAGAACTGGAGAGTCAACGTCAACAAATTCAGTTACAAAACTTCAAATTATTAGAAGCATCACGTCTCAAATCGCAGTTTTTGGCAACGATGTCTCATGAGCTGCGGACACCGATGAATGCCATTATTGGGTTCTCTCAAATATTGTTGCGCCCTAAGTTTGGTCATTTGACCCAAAAGCAAACAGATATGGTGGAGCGGATTCTCAACAATGGTAAACATTTGTTGATGCTAGTCAATGAAGTCCTGGATTTTTCTAAGCTAGAAGGAGGGCGATTAGAACTAAAACCAGAATTATTTGATTTAACAAAGGTGATCAATCTGGGCGTCGCCGAAATGCGTTCTTTAGCTGAGGCCAAAAAGCTGTCTTTGCGAGTTGACATTGACATCGAAAATCCTTGGATATTTAATGACTCAGTGCGCGTGCGGCAAATTTTAGTGAACTTACTATCCAATGCCATCAAATTTACAGAGTCTGGTTGTATTTGGGTGGAAATTGAAGAAGTAGCGAAAAATCGCGTGGCGCTGGTAGTTCGTGATACAGGTATTGGCATAGCAACCAAAGATTTTCCCTATATTTTTGAAGCTTTTCGCCAAGTTGATCAAAGTATCACACGCAAGTATGCTGGTACAGGGTTAGGGTTGGCCATCATTGATTCTTTAGTGCGAATGATGGGAGGCAAAATAATTTTGGAAAGTCAATTGGGAGTTGGTTCGATGTTTAGAATTGAAATCCCACGGCAAGTTTTATTACGCCAAGATTCTGGGGGAAATTTTCCGGCTCTAGATGTGGATGGCCATGATATTTTTGGTTCTGTGCAGAACCCACATCATTCTGCGACTAAATCCAGCAAAGCATCGATGGGATTTCACAAGTTTAAAATATAAAATATTTCAATTTTTTTTACAAAAAGTCGTTAATCATGTCTGTAGTGGAAAATTCTCAAATTGATCGTATTCTCGCCGTTGATGATACTAGAGACAACCTGATCTTGGTTCAGACTATTCTGGAAAGTGAGGGGTATGAAATTGATTTAGTTACAGACGGTATCACAGCTTTGGAGCATATTGAAAAATCTCCACCCGATCTGATTTTGCTAGATGTGATGATGCCAGGAATTGATGGTTACGAAGTAACTCGGCGGATTCGTCAAAACCCTAACTTGAATGTCAATTATATTCCCATTCTCTTAATTACTGCCTTTCACGAATCTAGTGTTGTGGAAGGCTTAGACGCAGGTGCAGATGATTTTATTCGCAAACCATTTGATACCGATGAACTTTTAGCCAGAGTGCGATCGCTCCTGCGCCTCAAACACAGTTTGGACGAACAAAAGAAGATGGCCCGCCAGCGCGAAGACTTTGTTTCGCGTTTAACCCATGATTTGCGGACTCCTTTAGTAGCTTCTGATCGAATGCTGAGTTTGTTTGAACAGGAAACATTCTGCAAAATTTCCCCGGAAATGAAACAGGCGATCGCTGTAATGATTCGCAGTAATCAAAACTTAATGCAGATGGTGAATACTCTGCTAGAAGTTTCTCGATTCGAGGCTGGTAAAAAGACTTTAAATGATGACATTTGCCATCTTCCAGAGATTATTCAAGAAGTCGTGAGCGAACTTAATCCTCTTGCTAGTGAGAAGAATTTATATCTAAAAATAGACACTAGCAAGTTAGAGCAACAGCCAGAAATGAATGGTGTCGTCATGGGTGACCCGTTAGAATTACGGCGTGTATTTAACAACTTGATTGGCAATTCTATCAAGTTTACGGATACAGGAGGTATAGAAATTCAGATTTCGGAAAAACTAGCTGATTCTCAGAGTCAGGGTTGGGTAACAATTGACGTTAAAGACACAGGTTATGGTATTGCTCCTGAAGATCAATCAACCGTTTTTGAGCGATTTCGTCAAGGCAGAAATAAACGCTCAGGTAGTGGATTAGGGCTGCATTTATCGAGCCGAATTGTCGAAGCACACGGGGGAAAAATTACGCTGACCTCTGAAGTTGGTAAAGGTAGTATATTCACCGTGACAATACCGAAAGATAGTAGTCAGTAGTCATTGAAGAAAGTAGGGGGAGCCGGGGAAGAAAAGAAAATATTTTTAATTGGTAGCTAAACGCCTCAAATCCTTGCTTGATAATCAATGTTTCTTGTATTTGCTTCCCCAGAATTGCCATATCACAAAATCGCGTTGCTTCCAAGGCTTTTACAAAAATTTAAACCGAGAGTTTCCATCTGGGCCAACTTTTCCAGACTACTTCCGCGCAGGTATACCTCATCTTATTGAGAACTGCTATGTTAATTGATTATTATTAAATTATTTTCCTTGTTTTACTTAGTATTCAGCACTTTTGAGAGTCGAGGGAGATTTAAGTTTACCTTGTAGCAGTCGGTGAAGTATCGCCTCTAAATCCTCAATCATGTAAGGTTTGCTGATGTAGTCATCAAAACCCCCTGCGAGGAGGCGCTCTCGATCCTCTTTACCAGCCAAAGCTGTAACTGCGATTACTGGAATTTCGCAAGTTAGCGGTTCTTGTTTCAGATAATGCACAATATCGACTCCACTCAGACCTGGTAACAGAATATCTAACATGATCAAGTCTGGCTGATACTCTTTTGCTACTAGTAAGGTAGTAGAACTGTCATTTTGACAAATAAATCTACAGCCAAGTGACTCAAGGGCATAACTAAGCAGCAGTAGACTATCATCATGATCTTCCACTGCTAGAATTAAAGGCTGCTGTGAGTTGTACTTCTTTTCATCACTCATGAAGGAATGGGCCAGATACATCTCTTCTCCAGAAGATTGAATTGGAATTTATCGTCTCACTTAAAGATACGAGTCATTCCGTAAGGGTATAGAATCACGCTAATCCAGGATTGGCTCAAGTTTTTCTTTTCCTTTGTTGATCAGTTAATAATTATCAGTCACGCTACAAGGATCAAGATAAATAAAATCTCTAGCCAATAGGTTTAGCAAGTACCCCTCGATTATACGCAAAATTACAGAATATGTTCCTCAGAGTTTATCAGAAGTGTCCATAAAAAATTAGCATCCACCGTATTATCTCTGGTGTGACTAATTTCCGTAGAGCCAAATATACAGAATCATAAATAGAGATTACTGCCAATCTTATCTGGAACTACTTGTCATTTATCTCTCAATCTCAGTAGAAATAACAGGACATCTTACTGCTAAATTTTTTATCTATTGGAATTTTTGTGCTACAATTGTAGTATACAAAAAATACAGCTTAAAAAATCAAAAATTTAACATATCCTAGAGCCACATAGCATTTCCCAATGACACGAGGTACACCCTAACTCCTAGCTGGTGTCAAAATTCGATTATCGCTGCGTAATTCAGAAATATGGAATTTGATTATTTTAGAAACAAAGAAAGTACTCCGAATAATAATAATGGTCAAAGTTTACTGTCTAGTGGTTGGCGACCATTTCATAGAGAGTTAGACTGGGAGTTTTTCTGGCAACTGTTACATAACGACAGCCACGAATTAACTCAAAAAAGTTTGAATTTAGTGAGTAATTTTGCTGAAGTTTTAGGACGCAATAATTATGCTTGGTGGGCTAATTTATTGAATGTCGTATCTGATAATACACGTTACGAAGTAGAAAAATTTTGGAATTATATTACACCAGACCCGCAATCACCAGATCATCGCCACAAAGATGTTTTGAGTACAGAAACACCTATTGTGCAATTTGTGAGCCGTAGCAGTATTCCTATTGACTACGTTTTGAACCGTCTGCAAGAAATTACCATATTACGAGTTTTACAACTTTTAGGTCGTCCCGATATTATTACCCAATACTACTTAGAAAGAGATTTTTATTTTCCTGTAGATAAATTTGTGACTTGGGAACGCTTAGACGTGATCAATACCGTTTATGCTTATTGGTCACAGGAAGATACTTGGCTGCAAATTGAGTCTTATGAGCGGGGACGGCGACAATATACTTTAATGTCAACCAATCTCTCGCCGCTGATTAACAAAGCAACTTATGACTTAGCAGTGATGCTGAGTGGATATCAAAGTCGTGTCGGTAAGGTTCATAGCCAATACCCCATTCGCAGTTTTCCAGCAGATATTCAAAACTTTAGTGACACAGTACAACAGGCAGTTTTGAATCAACATCAGTTAGCAGTTGTGGTACATGGTGAACCAGGTACAGGTAAAACTGTCTGGACACAAGCAGTAGCTAAAGAAATTATTGTGCCTTTAGGGTATGTAATTTTCATTTTGGATCATGATGCGATCGCTAACTTTGTACCACCAAGTTACTTAGAACGTATTTGCATCATCATCAACGAAGCTGATAACTTGGCACAAAATCGAGCATCTGAAGTAGCACAGTACAACAACAAAACAGAACACATTCTGGGTTTGTTAGATGGAACTTTGTACCAAAGTATCATTGATGATTCGGGGATTCAAAGCAAGCAGCGACTAGTAGTTTTGATGACTTGTAATACCACCGAAAGATTAGACCCAGCGATGTTACGCAAGGGACGAGTAGACTTGATCTACGAGTTTACCGAGAGATTTGTCTAGTAGGGAAGTAAATTTTGCCGCCCATGTATCAGCCTAATTTTCTGCCCCAAGTCAAAAAGGCATAAATACTTATTCATTGGGGAATTATGGACAAGCGATCGCCTTAGCTGAAAAACTACTCAAAATTCTCCTTCTAGAAGATGCGCCTGCTGTCAAACTATTAAATCCCCCCTCAATCAAACCGTTAATTTTGCCACAAAAGTCAGGGGTTACTATGAATTGTATTCAAAAATTCAATGCATTTTGACAATTAAGCTTCTTTAATATTCCAGATTTTTGGGACTCTAGTATCCTAGACATACAAACCTTTAGACAAATTGATATCAGTTGAATTTTGTCAGATTGGGGAAATTCCCCTATCAATAGCCCCATGAGGCTGAGGTACAATGCAAAGAAATATTTAAATTATGAGCGCCAATCCACATGATCTCATCAGAAAACAACACCACATCCACCGATAAAAGCCTAGAAGCAATGCGGCATTTTTCCGAACAATATGCCAAACGGACTGGAACCTACTTCTGTTCGGAACCTTCTGTCACCGCAGTGGTAATTGAAGGACTAGCCAAACATAAAGATGAACTAGGTGCGCCCTTATGTCCCTGTCGCCACTACGAAGACAAAGAAGCTGAAGTCCACGCTACATACTGGAACTGTCCTTGTGTACCCATGAGAGAACGCAAAGAGTGCCACTGTATGCTGTTTCTCACACCCGATAACGAATTTGCTGGAGATCAACAAGAAATTTCTCTAGAAACAATCAAAGAAGTGCGAGACAGTATGGGATGAGCAAAATGATGTCCCAAGAGTTTTGGCAAGGCGTAGAACAATTCAACTCTGGACAATTCTATGCCTGTCATGACACTTTAGAGGCTTTGTGGATAGAAGCAAGCGAACCAGAAAAAACCTTTTATCAAGGTATTTTACAAGTTGCTGTGGCACTATATCATTTGGGTAATCGCAACTGGCGAGGTGCAGTGATTTTACTGGGAGAAGGCAGCAACCGCCTGCGACGCTACCCATCTATTTATGGCGGCATTGATGTAGACGAGTTATTGAGTCAGAGTGCAGCATTGTTGACGGCATTACAAAATACTGAAGCAGATAAGATTAGCACTGGTGACTGGGATGAAAATCAGTTCTTGCCTTTGCCTAGAATTGTCCTCATGAACGATTAGTCAGGTGGTTTGGGGTCAAAAATTGGGGAATGGGGCAACTTTCCTCTTCCCCATTATGCTGATCTGACTTTTCCGCATCCCGTAAAAAGTCAGTTTCTAGAACTGGTAGACTTACCAAAGTGTTCTCATGCAAAGGACAGTTTAGACATCGCCGTAGCCAACTAAATTGCAAATGTCTCAAATGCCACCCGCACGGATTCAGATGCAGTAGAGATAAAATTGAGCTTTTCAAAACCAATAACCTTCCCATCTTTATCCTTCATCAACAACACCTCATCCCCCGTTTCTTCAACCTCATATTCATCTTCGGGATTGCCAAACCAGACAACTAGAGTATTACCAGTTTTGTCGTGAAAAACTTTTACTTGTGCCATATAACTTCTCCTTCTTTAATCGCACCTATTCGATATGCTGTAATCAGAAAGCCTTCACCATTCAGTTGTTTAGTCACTGCACAAACCCATCGCTTCTCACCATCTGCACGATAAAACAAGTAAACTTTTTGATCGCTTTTACTTAAACGAATTTCATCGGGTTCGCTGAGTGTAGCTTGAATATCAACTTCCCGTCCTCGCATAATTAATGTAATTGAGAAATTTTTACTTCCCATTAACCCTGGCACAGGGGTCACACCTTCCCCAAGTCCTTGACAAAATGAGAGTTACGCTAAGATGCTGCATATTGGCGAAACCTTGTTGCTGGGCCAAGCGTCAATATTTCAGCCAGCAGTTATCCCAAGTTATTCCAGAATGTAGATTTTATCTCTGGACAAAGTAATTGAGATAAGTGGTATACAAGCTGATATCCTAAATTCGTAATTAATCTATGACCACCTGCTATAAATTGCCAATATCACAAATACGTCGTTTTGGATTAGCCTTGATGCTACCCGCTGCACTCTTGGGTGCCTTGACATTTCCTACCCAAGTCCAAACAGCTACGGCACAAACATCAGGCGACAATCGTCCCCTAACCATCCGTTCTGATGTACAAGAATATAACGCCAACACTGAAGTAATTACAGCTCGTGGCAACGTGCAAATGTTGTATCCGGCTCGCCAACTGCAAGCAACTGCTGCTCAAGCACAGTATTTTAACAAAGAACGCCGCATTGACTTTAGTGGGAACGTTTATATTTTGCAACAGGGTGTCAATAGTATGCGCGCCGAGAGAGTGACTTATTTGATTGACGAGGGCCGGTTTGTGGCTTTACCTCAAGCCAATCGTCAAGTAGAGTCCACTTACATGGTCAATGACACTGAAATTGGTGGACAAGCTACCACACCAGCCCCAGCGACACCAGGTTTAAACTTGTCTAATTAGCATTAACCAGTAAGTAAAGGCGCGAATCGTGAAAATTGTTTTAGAAAACATTCACAAATCCTACGGTAAGCGAAATATCGTTAATCGCGTCAACATTTCTATTGCCCAGGGTGAAGTCGTTGGGTTACTAGGCCCTAATGGTGCAGGTAAAACGACGACTTTTTATATTGCCACGGGTTTAGAAAAACCTAATCAGGGAAGAGTTTGGCTAGATAGTCAGGAAATAACCGAGCTGCCTATGCATAAAAGGGCACAATTGGGCATTGGCTATCTAGCTCAAGAAGCAAGTGTTTTTCGCCAACTGTCGGTACGAGATAATATACTTTTGGTGCTAGAACAAACTAATGTGCCACGATGGGAGTGGTCAAGGCGAATGCAAACTTTATTGCGGGATTTTCGCTTGGAAAAAGTAGCCAATAGTAAAGGAATTCAACTATCTGGTGGCGAACGCCGTCGGACGGAATTAGCCAGGGCTTTAGCCGCAGGGCCAGAAGGGCCAAAGTTTTTATTTTTGGATGAACCTTTTGCTGGTGTTGATCCCATTGCGGTTTCCGAGATTCAGCACATTGTTGCCGGATTACGCGATCGCGGTATGGGTATCTTAATTACAGATCATAATGTGCGCGAAACTTTATCTATTACTGACCGCGCTTATATCATGCGTGAGGGACAAATTCTCGCTTTTGGTAATGCTGATGAACTTTATAACAATCCATTAGTACGTCAATACTATTTGGGTGATAATTTTCAAGCTTAATTAAAATAATTAATTCTTAAAAAGATAATTTTAATTTTTAATTTTTAACTCCCTTAATTTCATCTTTATTAGTCTGTTTTAATTACTAAGTTCAAAATCGTATATTTGTACTTTATTTCGCCTGGAGTGTTCAGACTTAATTTGAAAAATTTCTTATGATATCAAAAAAGCTCAAATTTTTTTACAGCCTCAATTCACTACTGCCTTTTACAATCATGGATCGCTACCTAACCAGTGAATTGGTAGCACCATTTTTATTTGGTGTAGGAGCTTTTTCATCACTGGGCGTCACTATTGATGCTGTATTTGAGCTAGTGAGAAGAATTGTCGAATCTGGACTGCCAGTAAACATTGCTGTTCAGGTTTTTTTATTAAAATTTCCCAATTTTATTGTCTTAGCCTTTCCCATGTCCACGCTGCTGGCTACTTTAATGACCTATAGTCGTCTTTCCAGCCAGAGTGAACTGATTGCTCTGCGTGGCTGTGGAGTCAGTGTCTATCGCATGGTACTAACTGCGGTGATGTTGAGTCTTTTGGTCACAGGACTAACATTTGTGTTTAACGAGCAAATCGCACCAGCAGCAAATTACCAAGCAAGTATTACTCTTGAGAAAGCTTTGAAATCAGACAAGCCGATTTTAAAGCAGCAAAATATTTTCTATCCCGAATACCAAGAAATTGAGCAGCCAGATGGTAGTAGGAATAGGATACTAGCGCGCTTATTTTATGCCGACCAGTTTGATGGTCAGCAGATGAGAGGTCTGACAATTATAGATCGCACTACAGAGGGTCTTAATCAAATACTTGTGTCAGAATCTGCCGAGTGGAATCCTGCTCAAAATGTGTGGGATTTTTACAACGGCACAGTTTATTTAGTAGCTCCCGATCGCTCCTATCGCAATATCTTACGATTTGAACACCAACAACTGCAACTACCGCGGACACCATTAAATTTGGTAGAGAGAAGCCGAGACTACGGCGAAATGAATATTGCTGAATCCCTAGAACAATTAGAAATAGAACGGATTGGAGGCGATCGCCAAAAAATTCGTAAACTGGAAGTACGGATTCAACAAAAATTTTCTTTGCCATTTGTCTGCGTAGTCTTTGGCTTGGTAGGTGCAGCAATGGGCAGCATACCCCAACGAACTGGACGAGGAACAAGTTTTGGTGTCAGTGTCATCGTGATTTTTACGTATTATTTAATTTTCTTTATTAGTGGTGCAATGGGACAAGCAGGGATTTTCTCTCCCTTCATAGGCGCTTGGTTGCCTAACTTCCTGTTTTTAGGAATAGGTTTATTTTTATTAATGCGGGTTGCAGGACGTTGAGGGAGTAGGGAAGGGGACAAGGAAGAAGACAAAGGGGAATCCATATTTTATCTGTACTGTACTAGTAACAAAATCTTTCTTCCCCGTAGCCCCATCTCTGCAACTAAGGATGGAAATTGCGACATTCCGGCGCATCTGGATTGTCCCGACAGTACTCCTCAAACGAAACCTTAGCGGAAACCATACCTTCCGATTTGTGATGAGCAGCTTCGGCCTGAAGTTCTTCTACTTCATCCCAGGCCGCAGCACAAGCTTTAGAATAAGCACCATGCTCAGTACAAATAGCGCGAGCGCCTTCAATAGCTTGCTTAATTCTCTCTTCTAGCATGAGCGCTTTTGGTGATTCCACAAAGTTGCTCTTGGTCAAAATATCCGTAGTCGAGATAATCCCCAACAATTTACCTTGAATTACAGGTGCCCTACGGATACCAGTATTCGCAAATAATCGTGCTACATATTCCACACTTAAATCTGGATTGACGATAATGCAGGGCTTGGTCATAATTTCGTAAACCCTGACCTGCTTAGGGTCTTTACCGTAGGCTATTACTTTATAGACAATATCCGTTTCTGTAACAATGCCATAAGCATCAGAATCATGGCGACAATCTACAACTAAAGCACGTAATCCTTTTTCTTTCAATAGCGCCACAGCTTCAGCGACAGTAGCCGAACCGCGAATGGTAACTACCTCTGTGGTCATGATATCTTCAGCTTTCATCATTACTGTAGTCTCCTGGTAAATAATTAAAATGCAATACGAGATATTCAGTCTTAAGAGACCTATCGCCACAAGTTATAGCCAGGGTATGGCTGAGTGCTAAAGGTAGGAAGATATTAGAAGTACAAAAGAAAAGTATTGCAGCACACAGTTTAGTAACGAGGGCATGAATCCAGCAATATTTTTCAGCCACAACAATAAATTAGTGCAACTTTTAGTTTCTGATGCTATCCAAAATGACCAAAGTCTAAAATCTGAGGATTAATCAACCCAGTCGGTCTAAAATACTTCGTTAAAATAAGCGAAAAGGGAAACAGTAAATTTTTGCCCCTGCCTGGCATTAAAACATGATTAAACTAGCTAAAAAAGCTAGGATCAAATCAAAATTTTGTCAATTATCATACATACACATTTATGCCACGTCGCCATTATCCCCCCGCTTATTTACGTTATTTCAGAGCTAGGTTATGGAATTTAGGCAAACCTAGTTTTTGGGTAACAGCAATTTTTATCTCTGTTTTGGGGTTAGTAATTAGGGAATACTGGCTGAACCCAGATATGTTTACTTATCGGCCAAACCTAGAATTCACTTCCTCTGAGGCTGATGACTCCTCCCTGTCACCAGAAGACAAAGCCATTGCTGCGGATATTGATAACTTACCAGCCTTGTTTAATGACTTTTCACCAATTAATTTGCCACCGATTCCTAGTACCCCTCAAGATAAACCTCAGGCTAACAATAGCAATAAGTTACTTGAGGAAATTAGCAAACAACAACCTGCTAACAGTACATCATTAGGCATAGCTAATGGTACATCAGTACCCCAGGCAAAAAATCCTTTTGTACTAGAAGCAGAAAATTTATTGCAGTTAAAGGCGTTCAATAATACTAGTCAGTCTTTAGGTATCGAATCTGGCTCAGGATCATCTGAACCAACACAAGCAGCCGCAACATCTTCCTTCTTGGACATAGGATTAGTTAATCAGACCGCAAATAATCAAAATATTGACTCAATTAGTCCTTTGCAAACACAGCCTAATCAACCCAACTCTAATGTGTTTGGTTTAAATAATGCAGCTTCTCCTCAAATCAATTCTGTAGGAGAAAGTTCAAATACTGGTGGAGTCATACAGATCCCATCCAAAAATATTTCACCAAGCCAAACTTTTGCACCTAGTACTGGGTTAAATAATGGTGGAGTCATGCAAATCCCACCTAACAATATTTCACCAAGCCCAACTTTTGCCCCAAATACTGGGTTAAATCCTGGGACTGGTTATTTACAGCCTAATACAGTCAACAATTTACCGCCAAACTCATATAATAACTTTAATAGCGGCTCGCCCTTAACCAGCCCAGCATTGCCAACAGCAGTGACATCACCTATTACTTCTGGTGTCCAGACTAATATGGCACCTACTGCTATACAACCGCCCAGTGCAAATGTTGTCACACCAATGACTCCAGTCATAGCCGATCGCAACGGCAATTTAATCTGGCAATCACCTACTCAACAGATGCAGTCTAATTCCTCAGATCCCCGCCAAGTACCAGGACAGGATACGGGTAGGTTTCAGAATAATCGGCCAATTTTGAATTTGAGATTTTAGATTCTACATGGGAAATTTTATAGAGAATTTCTCAGCTGTTCCTCAGAAACCCAGCTACCGTGGAAACCATAAGGTACTCTCTGGGGAATTAGTACCCGCGCCACAGGTGCGGCTGTCACATCTTGGGCGTTAATGACTACCAGTTCAGAAGTAGTGGTATTCTCATCGTGAACAAAAGTAACTAACCAACCATCATCTTCAGATGTGGCATTAAGACGCGGGGCAAATACGGCTTCACCTCCATAACAGCCATGTCCAAATTCATGAGTTTGGGATTTGCCATTGCTCAGGTCATACTTGATTAAACCGTCAAACAGTGGTAATGAACTTTTTGCTAGCTTACTAGCATAGCCGTATCGCATTAGTTGTCCCACGTAATTTTCATTCACCCGGGGAAATTCCGCAGGTACATCGTCTAGCATTTCCTCGCGTACTTTCCCAGTACTGAGATGAAATCGCCAGCAATACAGGCGGGGGATATCTGCGTCTGGATCTGCTGAAGAGTCATCATTTAAAACATTAGTAGACTTCATCCGACAGGCGATTAGTACTACTTCATTTCCATCTTCGTAGGCGTTGAGAGTATGAAAAATGTAGCAGGGAGAACTCTCAAACCATCTGATGTTACTGTTGTCACCATAACGTGGCACTATACCAAAACGACTGGGGCGATCGCGCTCAAACATCATCATAGGTTCTCCCCTTTTTACTCTTTCTAGGCTAAAAGTCAAGGGCAAATCCATAAATATTGTATAGTTTTCGGTGATGGCAAAATCGTGCATCATCACGCCTATAGGCAAATCAATGGGCACTGTCTGCAATAACTCACCTGCGGCTGAAACTACACTGTATTGCAAGTATGGTGGAGTGAAGGAGTAACCAAAAAACATCATTTCACCGTTATTTGGATCTACCTTGGGATGGGCTGTAAAGGCAGAAACCAGCTTGCCATTATAGGTGTATTCACCTTTTGTCTTTAAATCAGGCAGCTTGATGGCGTGTGGCGCACCGCCTTCATTCAATGCCAACATTTGACCAGCGTGCCACACTAACGCAGTATTGGCAGTGTTTTTATATCCACCGTGGGGATTATCCATTTGTGGCGGTTCTAATAACCCAGACCAGACAGCTTTACCTGCGGCTTGTTCTATTTTCCATCCTTGTGTTCGCACATAACGATTGCTATAAGTAGCTTGGCCGTTGCTAATTCTGACACCGTGCAACATACCATCCCCGTCAAACCAGTGATATTGGCCAATGGGTGACCACTGAGGATTAGGGCCATTCCGCACAAATATTCCTGATAGGTCGGGAGGTAACTCACCTATGACTTTGAGGGTATTGGTGGTGATTTCTTCACGCACTGGAGCAAAGTTGCCATTGAGATATGGATTAATAGCAGTAGTTGTCATTGTGTTGATTGTGTGAAGGTATAAACCTGATCATGGCACTTTCTCTATATTAGCGATCGCCTAATTTGTGCTTATCAACTATACCGACGAATATTTAGAGTTTCTCAACGCTATTTAATTTAGGATCATTTATTTTTTACAAAACTTTTTATCCAGGCAAAATTTTATCTATCAATCAAAAATAATAACAACACCTTATTTCATTTGGTAGCAATTTTTATATTAATGCTTTTTTTGATGGTTGCTAGATATTATAAAAGGGTTATGGAGCGCGCGTGTCTCCATAACCCTTAATTGTTACAATGTGGCTTATTACTTATTACCTGTTACTTTTTCCAAGAAATTCTGCACATTCTCTTCTACTGAGGTTGCACTTTGCGAATTTTCAGGACGCTTCATCTGGTTAATATCAGCATCTCCTTGAACTTCGTTAAGTCCTTTATTCGATTTTTCTTGAACTTCTTTCAGTTTTGGAGGTTCAGATTTAGCGACTTCATCAGTTTTTCGTTGGGTTTCCAGAAGTTGTGTAGTGCCTTCTGTAGGATTACTTTGATAGCTACTAATTGCAAAAGCGGGTAGCATATTATTGAGTAGTAGCAGTGTGCAAGCAAAAGCTAGAATTACAAAACGTACTGGGCGTAAAACAGATAAAACAAAAGAAAACATTTTCATTTTTAGTCCTCGATAACAGCATTAACAACGCTAGAATTGCACTTTATAAATAAAATCCATTGCTTTAATTAAATTAAACAACAGGATTAAATTATCAATTGTGCCTCTATGTTTAATTACTTTAAACTATGAAATAGTGAAGAATATTTTTTGTATTTCCGCCTCGAATCATCAAATTGCAAATGCCTAAATAATTCTTGCGTTGTCCAAAAATATTCCGCCAGTCAATTCCATCTTTTACACTTTTACTGGGAAATGACTAATGCTCGTATCGACCTGAGGAATGAAGTTTATTTTAATTGTCTTGACAATAAAATCAATCGCTAGATAGAGACTGGTCTAATTATCTACATTTGTTACTCCCTCATCACAGACGCACAAACTTGTGCTTCTTGCCAAAGTTGATGCAAAAATAACTCAATGCGTGAAGACTTAGGTACAGATGCTCCCATTTGCAAAAGGTCACCGTTTATAGAAAGATAACTATTGTTATTAGGCGCATCGCTAATAGTCGTAACAAACACACCCAAAGCAGTTTCAGAATTCTCTGATAACCACGAACCGCGTAAGGTGACTTCTATGTACTCAGTATCACAGGCACACAGGGCAATAATTTCACTATCGTATTGTTTTATCTCAGCCTGAAGCAAATCTACTCCTGGTAAATCAACAGGAAGCAAAAAGGAAGCCGTGCTAGGTTCAACGCCCAGGCTGTAGCCTACACGCATTGCCAAAACCACTCGCTGCGCTACCCATTGTTCTAAGGAGTGATTAAGACACTCTAAATAAAAGCTTCCTTCGGTATAAGTTAATTTCAGCATTCCTTATGCTCTCCTGTGATTCCAGGTTTGCTTGCACATTTTCCCTGCTGGCAAAATCCCCGTTACTTCATCCAGGGGATACGCTGAAACAGTGGTAAGTAATTTTGAGCAAGCACCACTACAAAATGGCTCTAAAAGTTGTATTGCTTTGGGATAGCGTATTGAATATCTGCTCACAACTGCGCTCCTTATCAAAAACCCCCGCTTCTTATTGGGATGAAGCAGGGGTTAAAATTTGACCGAAAAACTTTCTGGTCTTATGTCGGTACAGTATTACTCAGTCTGTATCCCCTGCTGTTTTTATTTATTTTTAGTTGTCCACTCAGCACACTAATGCCGATATATCTAAAATCATCATTACCCTCTGTGATTTGCCGATGCTCTCGATTACTATCACCCATAAATAAATACTCCACTTCCACAGTGACTGATTCCCAACTGGCTCGACAATTGGTGGCACACAAGAAAGTAGAGATGGGGTAAACGGATTTCACAGAAAATTTCACCTATTGAACATTCCTTTAAACATACTACACTTGTATTACCATCCTGTCTACACATTTAAGGAGAAAAAGTAATGCATACAATCACTCGCACCCCAACCACAGACATGGAAGTTACCAGCATTCGCCTGGAGCGGGAACTTAAAGATAAACTTAAAGAAATAGCTGGCAATCAGGGATATCAAGCCTTGATTCGAGATATCCTGTGGAATTATGTCCAACAAAAATCAGGTGAGTGGAAACCCCGATTTTCGCGAGCCGACATCCGAGCTAGTATAGCTGCCATAGCCCAGCAAGAAGAACGTTGTGTACTCACAGGTCAGTTAATTCAACCCCAACAACCAATGTTATTAGGACTCACGAGGAATGGCGATATGGTTCCTCTGTGTATCGAAAGTTTAGCTGGTTAACTTGTATTCTGGTGGATGCAGCTCAGTTAATCATTCAACTGGGTTGCATCGCCAATTTATCAATTTATTATGATGTCTGGCATAGATAAATTGTATAAATTTTAACATTAAAAAATACCTACTTAGATGATAAATTATGAATAAAGTTGTGTTGTTTTTGGCATTCATCGTCACAAAAGTTGACCAAGGCAAGGAATAAGTTCAACAGATCAATAAATGATCGAAATTATCGAAAATAAAAGTTAAATTGAAGTATCAACTGAGTCTCTTGCTGCCAAGATCCAGAAATCGTCACAGCTTTTCCCTGATCTCTGTCCTCAGAGTATTTAAATTTTCGGCAGTCTAAGATAAAGTTTGTTAATTGTGTTATTTTTTTGTAAAATCCAGTACTTATTCCTAAAAAATGAACCAGTAATAATACGGTTATTATTCGAGAGTTATAGTTCCAATTCAGGAGAAATTACGGTTTATGGATAGTTTACAGACAAAGTATCCTAGTTGCAAGTTAGTTTATTAAGTCTGCACAAACATCTAAGTAGTACTTAGATGAAACATCTTAGTATATTCTAAATATTTTAGTACTTATGTAGACATCAGTTAAATATATCAGCAACTTGGTCATCTGAAAGAGAAAGGGGCTATAACAGGTGAGAGAAAGTCTTAATCAGAGATGGGTAACTCACTATCAGGGTGTAGCAACGTAACTAACAGTGAAGAATATGCCAAGAGATTGGGTGCAGAAAACATGGGGTAATTATCCAAGAGCGTGCCAGGAATGAAAAAGCGTTTATCATTGCCACTACAGTCCCCAGATGACCTAGAGCGATTACAATCATACCCAGTTAAGCTGATGCAGCATCAGGAAGAAGCAGTCCACCAGCTAGCGCAAACAATTAACCACATCATTGCCGACAGTTCGATTACGGCATTGATGCTAGAAGAAATTGCTCAATTACTAGGAGTTACCTTTAAAGTAGATTGTTGCTGTTTAGTGACAGTTACCAACGAAGGTGGAGGTGAGGCGACTGTTGCTAATTGGTGTTCCCAAGAGTATCTGGGGATGCCCTACCCTAGTGAGATGTTCTCCATAGAACAATTAATGATGGACTTGCCAGTAGTACAATGTGCTGCTGAACCGTTAACAATTGAGGACATTTCGACTATTCAAAATAGTTTAGTCGTTGGATGTCAATATCTACCATTACCAATTAAAGCTGTTTTGGCAATCCCCACGCGGTTTGGGGGAAAAAATAACGGTGTGGTTTGTCTGATTCATTTCCAGCCTTACGATTGGAATGAGTCGGAAAAACGTTTGCTCAAACAAGTAGAGCCGTCTTGCGCCATCGCCTTTTCTCAAGTGCTACAAGCACAGTTAATCGCTACTCAAAACCAGTCTCTTCAAAAGACTAACCATCATCAAAGCTTGATCAAGCAATTAACTATATTAAGTCGGACTAACTTGGAGTTAAATCAGATGCTCCAGTTAGCGATCGCCTCAACTGCCGAGTCGTTACAGGTAGATCGGGGTTTACTTATACTCTTAAAATACACAGATCCACTATTTAGAATTCAATCTAAAAAACAAATTCCCAAAGCCAAAGCCACTGTTGCGGGTGAATGGAATCGAGGAATACCCAGTACCCAAACTCATAAACAAGATGCTTTAAATCAGTCATTCTTGCTTGCAGATTGTGGTTTGTGCCAACGCGTATTTATTGACTCCAGCAAACCAGTGCTGATCAATGACTATACAGAAATTCCAGAGAATTGGACAGTTGCTCCATTATTTGCCATTGAATTTTTACCTACAGTGCTGTTAATGCCATTAGAGAACCAAGGCAAAATCCTGGGATTCTTAGTGCTACAACAAGCAGTACCCCGTAATTGGCAACTAGCAGAATTAAATCTTGTGGAGATGGTTTGCGCCCAGGTAAGTAATGCCATCATTCAATCACAGACATTACGCCAAGTTCAGACTGTAGTAGATGAGCGGACTGCCAAATTAAAAAGCAGTCTGGAACTGCAAGCAAAACTGCATGAAAGAACACGGCAATACGTCGAGCAGTTGCGGGAACTCAATGAACTCAAAGACGAATTTTTGAGCAACATGAGCGATCGCCTGCGCTACCCGCTGACAAATATGCTGATGTCAATTAAAAATTTACGTCTGCCAGGAATAGCACCAGAGCGCCAGGCTAGATACTTAGATATCTTGGAGCAAGAATGTACCAAGGAAATCAACTTAATTAATGACTTACTGACCTTACAAAAACTAGAGTCGGAGCAAGAAGCACCGCAGTTAGAAACAATTAATTTAAATAATAAAATTCAAGAATTGGGCATAGCTTTTGAGAAAAGGTTAGTAAATAAAGGTTTGAGCATTACCGTAGATTTACCGACAGAATCGTTAACACTACAAACCGAACTAGAAAGTTTTGACCGCATTCTCCAAGAATTATTAAATAATGCTTATACATATTCGGAGCATGACAGCGCTGTCCACTTGCAAGCGTTTCACCGAGTAGAAGAACAAGTTGATCAAGTTATTATTAAGGTGACTAACATAGGACGTGCCATTTCCGAAGAGGAAGCAACCTATATTTTCGACAAATTCCGTCGTGGTAAAGGGCGTTGGCATCCAGGCACTGGACTGGGACTGGCTTTAGTCAAATCTTTAGTCCAGCACTTGCATGGGGCGATCGCTGTTGAGAGTACACAAATCTCAGATTCCCCATTGAGTGAAGTTTGTTTCACTCTGACTTTGCCTCAATTTTCTGATGTAAGCAAACCATATGCCGAAAGTGACTGAACAAAACAACACCATAGAGAATTTTGACTTTCAAGCTGCTAGCGATGACATCAGCCTCGAAAACAACTTGGCTGCTGATGCAGTTGGTTTACCGGATGTGGCAGTCCAAATTGAGAAAATAGCGGAGCGACAACGGCAAATTACTGCTAAAGTTCAAATTCCTCGTCCTGTTGAACAAATCTGGAAGGTGCTGACAGATTATGAAGCCTTACCTGAGTTCATTCCCAACTTGGCGAAGAGTTGTCGCCTGGAGCATCCTCACGGTGGTATTCGACTCGAACAAATAGGCTCTCAACGCCTACTCAAGTTCAACTTTTGTGCGCGTGTAGTTTTGGATTTGGAAGAATGCTTCCCCAAAGAAATTAATTTTTCTATGGTGGAAGGGGATTTTAAAGGCTTTTCTGGTAGTTGGTGCCTAGAACCATATTCTCTAGGTGAGGACGTCGGGACTATTCTCTGTTACACAATCCAAGTCTGGCCTAAATTGACTATGCCAGTGACAATTATTGAACGTCGCCTGAGTAATGATCTGCGGTTAAATCTTCTGGCGATTTACCAGCGTGTAGAGCAGTTAACTAGTATCTAGTAGTCTGTTCCATTAATTGTGAGGAGTTGGAGGAGTCACGAAAAAAGTAGGCCTTGACACTCCCCTATCAAGTTACAGTTTCTCCACAAGCTGGGATTTCAGTATATCCTAGTGTATTTGTTGACGTATCCTCACCCCTCTTCCCTGACTTACTAAACAGGTTCCGATAACTGACTATCAAGATGGCGAAATAAAAATATCCACAGTGGTAAGGAACTATTAATAGCGATAAGTCGCACTAAATGACCCGCTGTGACAATTTCTACATTATGATTTAATGCTAGCGACACTAGTATCATTTCTGGCGCTCCTCCTGGTGCTGTGACTAAAAGACAAGTTAACCAGTCCCAAGAGGTTAATTGCATAGCCAGAATAGCGGCAGCAGCACCGGCTACAAGAGTCATACCCACAGACACAAAAGCATAACCTATAGCTTTTCTATCTAAGTTGGGATTATCTCCCCAATACTCTCCAATGGTAATTCCTAGCAGTAGTTGACCCAATAATTTGATGAATAATGGCGAGTCCAAGTTAACGTGACCCCAGATAGGTAGCCAATGTAACACAGGATTAAAAGCTATACCAACTAATAATGCCCCACAAAACTCGGCAGCAGGAATTTTGCACAATGCAGCCAGATACACTACGAATACGGTGGTTAGAAGGGCTAACAATAGTAATCCTAATTGAGATATATTAAAATTCAGGAATATATCTGTCACAGGCAATGTTTGTGGAATCAGTACATGATCAACTGACACTGATGTCCGAGCAATTAAAGGAATCAGCAAAACTACAGTGGTGACACGAATTGCCTGCACCAGGGCGACTAAAGAGACATTTCTATCATAATCGGCAGCAATAGATGCCATTACGCCCACACCACCGGGAACAGTAGCCAGCAAGGAAGTTAATAAATTGGTTTGACTCAGGCGAGAGTAAATATAGCCAATGCAGCTACCACATAGCAGCAAAAATAAAGTGAGAAAAATAAATATAGGAATACCAGAGGCTAGAACAGTGAAATTACTACTGCTGCTTGACACGCCCACAGACAAACCCACTAACGCCATACCCACCTTTCTGGCAGTGCGGTTTGGTGGGGGAGAGTATTGATAAAAAATTCGACATCCTTGCAGAACCATAACACCAGCCGCAATTCCGCCAAATATCCAAGCAAATCCACCGACGTGTAATTGAAATAACGCTAAACCCAAAGGCAGTGCCAGTAGCATTTCCCAGAAGAGGACAATTAGTCGCTTCATGGATAGCAGCGGTTTAGCAATAACAGGATTTTCATGAGTGATTTCCTCTGGGGTGGGAGTAACACTGAGGTTTTGGTTCATCGATAAAGGGTTGTTAAATTAATTTTGCTATGCACTCAAAATAACGCGGTCAGCGTAGGTAAGCTGTTAGGCTGATATTTTATTTGTTCATCTGTTTTAGGTAAGGAAATAATTACAAAAATTCGACATGTTGCAGGCTATCTACTACAAGTCGGGGAACCCTGCTAACGCACTAGCTCAACTTTTCGCCAAATCCAAAATGGTATAACCTTCCATTTCTCGTTCTTCCATTCCCTAACTGTGGCACAATAAAAAATTGTAATCAGAAAAATATTGTTAAGGTAATTTAGTGACTCCAACTGCTCAATCCACGGCAAGTGCGCGTCGCGTGGTATTTCCATTTACAGCAATTGTGGGCCAGGAAGAAATGAAACTGGCACTGCTGTTGAACGTGATTGATCCCAAAATCGGTGGTGTAATGATTATGGGCGATCGCGGTACCGGCAAATCCACAACTATTCGAGCCTTGGCTGATTTGCTGCCAGAAATCCCTGTGGTTGCCAATGACCCCTTTAACAGTGACCCCAACGACCCCGATGTGATGAGCGATGAAGTCCGCCAAATGGTAGAACAAGGGGCGGAAATTCCTGTAGCTCATAAAAAAGTGCAAATGGTAGACTTGCCATTAGGAGCGACAGAAGACCGGGTTTGCGGTACTATCGACATCGAGAAAGCTTTATCTGAAGGCGTCAAAGCCTTTGAACCGGGGCTACTGGCTAAGGCTAACCGGGGCATCCTCTACGTAGATGAAGTCAACTTGCTAGATGACCACCTAGTAGATGTGTTACTCGACTCTGCTGCCAGTGGCTGGAACACCGTAGAACGGGAAGGTATTTCTATTCGTCACCCAGCACGTTTTGTGCTTGTAGGTTCTGGTAACCCCGAAGAAGGTGAATTGCGTCCCCAACTATTAGACCGTTTTGGGATGCACGCAGAAATTCATACAGTTAAAGAACCAGCTTTGCGGGTGCAAATTGTGGAACAAAGGTCGGAATTTGACCAAAATCCTCCACATTTTTTGGAAAATTACCAGTCCCAGCAAGAAGCTCTGCAACAAAAAATCGTCAACGCGCAGAATTTGTTGCCAGAAGTTAAAATTGAATACGACCAACGGGTCAAAATTTCGGAAGTTTGTTCAGAACTGGATGTAGACGGTTTGCGTGGTGATATTGTCACTAACCGCGCTGCCAAAGCATTAACAGCATTTGAAGGGCGCACGGAAGTGACTGTTGATGATATCAGGCGTGTAATTACATTATGTCTGCGTCACAGATTGCGGAAAGACCCCTTAGAGTCCATTGATTCTGGCTACAAAGTAGAGAAAGCCTTTGCACGGATTTTTGGTGTAGAACTACCAGACGATGACACTGCACAAAAAAATGGTACAGGACAAAAGTTAGGAGCAAGAAATTAAAAGCAAGAAGTGTTGAGTTGTGAATAACTCTTTCATGACTCAGCACAAGCTAAACCCCCTATGCTCTCAGCGCAGCTATGCCCATATAGCTTTACAGCACTCAGTAATGAATTATGAGATTGTGGAATTTCTGGTTAAACAGCTTTATATTAGCTAGCCAATACAACCCGCCTAGGTTTGTAGAGTTATTGATGCTTATGGTAGCGATCGCTATGCTGATAGTAGCGATTATATTACCCGATAGACCTTATTTAGTATTAGGTTTAAGCCTTGTAGTGGGAGCATCCATTTCTATCCTAGTACGAGAAGCGATCGCCCCTTCACCTCAAACAAAAGTCACCCGACTCACAGCACTCTTATTGCTTTTCATTAGTTTCTACGGCTTTGCCGATTTGCTGTATACCCTGTAATGGGGAAAATAACAAAAATACTTCGTTCGTCACAAACAAAAAGGTGAAAATAACGACGACAAATAATGTCGTCCAAATTTTAAAGCTGGTATTTATATGATGAAATCTCAACAATTCTGGAGATACTCTCTGCCACTTTTTAGAAATAATATTTGGCTCAATCCCATAGCTGCGATCGCTGCTGGCTATTACGGTATTATCATTCCTGCAAAAATGATGGGTGTTAACGTATCTGAAAATCTTTAATTAATTATAAGTAAAAACACCGGAAAAATTTCAGGCTTAATAATTATGCTATGTGTTGCAGAGATAAAAATATTCTGAAACATTTTCTTAACTAGGAATTGAAAAACTTAGGTAAGGGATTTCCCTGTAATAAATTATTCAGCTTTTGTAATTAAAAGGACTTCTGTAGTGGTCTTTAGACAAGGAGCTATTCTGTGATTTGGAATTCCTTCAGCAAGATTGCTAGAGTAACCTTTACGCAAATGCGCTGACACTTGCTTGTCCCATCTTCATAAATCCCGCAAAAATACGGTTACGCTAACTTGTACTTCTGATCAAAACTGCAATTATCCAGTTTACTAGGGTGCATAGATGAATAGCCCTGCCAATACGGTGATCCGATTCAATCTGGAAATGGCCAAAGAAGTTGCTCATGAATGGGAGCAAGCTTCGCATGTTCAAATCAGTACTTATTGTCTAGAGATTTTAAAAGAAATCGGATGCTCTGATACTGAACTTCCAGTCAACTTACAGACTCGCGAACAGCAACTAAATTTTATCGTAGGTTTTGCATCTTTAGCGTTTGGGGAGGTACAAAATGTCCAGAGCGTTAATTGAAGATATCTTTAACGAACCAGAATGGTCAGAAGAGACTGCTTTTCCGGCAACTGATAAAGAACTGTTAATTTTAACCCAACAACTTTCCGGTTTTGAAGTTCCCATAAAAGTTTTCTTACAAGCCGTGGCTATTGCTGCGTATGATTGTGAATCAGCATTTCGCTACGCTGATAACTATTTGACTATGGTTCAACGCAAAAACAAAGGTAAAAGTAAAAATTTATTATTATTTCGGACTTCACCTAATTTTGCCAACAATTGAGGTGCTTTTGTTGACATAAGTCTGCCCTTCAACGCTAATCGTCAGAAGGGCTTGTTTTTTTTGGTAAACATCATAATTTTAGACCACAGGTAGAAGAAAATACTGACAAAATTCCGTAATCTGAGACTAGTTGCTCGAACATCAGGAAAATACCAGTGGTTCCAATTAAAGATGATAATCCTACAAAAATCACTCCTTATGTGACTTATGGATTAATTGCTGCCAATGTTTTGGCTTTTCTTTATGAAGCTAGTCTTCCTCCCCAGGCATTAAATGGGTTTTTACATCTGGCAGCTGTCGTCCCACGAGAACTTTCATTAAGTTTTGCTGGCGTTTCTGTCAATCAGCCAGTACCAGAATGGGCAACATTGATTACTGCACAATTCTTACATGGCGGTTTTTTGCACCTAGCCGGCAACATGTTGTTTCTCTGGGTATTTGGTAACAATGTAGAAGAGAAATTAGGCCGTGCCAAATATTTACTGTTCTATTTATCTTGTGGTGTCTTAGCCTCTTTAGCCCAGTGGTTCTTTGCCCAAAACTCTAATATTCCATCTTTAGGAGCAAGTGGGGCGATCGCAGGTGTGATGGGAGCATATATTCTGCGTTTTCCCAATGTCGAAATTTTGGGTGTAGTACCTTTAGGATTTTTCTTCCCCACATTTCGCGTTCCGGCGTATTTTTTCTTAGGATTATGGTTTATTCAACAAGCTTTTTACGGGCTTGTGAGTCTAGAAGCACCTACCAATATTGGTATGGAAGGTGGCGGTATTGCCTACTGGGCCCATGCAGGTGGTTTTCTGTTTGGTGCAGTTCTGGGGCCATTGCTGGGTTTATTTAGTGATAAATCCGCGGAAGAATCTCAATACGGTTAGGGTATCGCATCCATTGCACTAAGGCCTCTAATGCTTTCTCCCTGATACCTCTGAGTATCAGGGAGAAAGTCAAACTGTTAGAGGCTTTTGATCAGCCTAAATTCACACATGTTAACAACACAGGGTATATTGCAAATATTGATAATTAGGAAAAGCACCTGTGTTTCCCCTCTATGATGAAAACCCGACGCGAATCACACCGTATCTAACTTACGGGTTGATTGGGATGAATATTATAGTTTTTCTTCATGAAGTGAGTCTGTCAAGTGCAGAATTAGATCAATTCTTCCGAATGTATGCGTTAATACCACAAGAATTAACTAATAACTTTGCCCAGGAATGGCCAACTTTATTTACGTCGCAATTCTTACATGGTGGTTGGTGGCACTTAATCTCAAATATGGTTTTTCTTTGGGTCTTTGGTAACAATATTGAAGACCGTTTAGGCCATGTCAAATATCTAATATTTTATCTAGCTTGTGGTGCTTTAGCCGCCTTGTGCCAGTGGTTTATTAACACGGATTCAACTATTCCGTCTTTAGGGGCTAGTGGGGCAATTGCTGGGGTGCTGGGTGCATATATTATCCGTTTTCCGCAATCAAGAATTTTGTCCTTAGCTTTTTTGGGCTTTTTCGTCACCACAATCAGGATTCCTGCCATGATTCTGATCGGCATTTTCGTGATCCAAAATGTTATATCTGGTCTTGCCAGCCTGCAAGCTGCTGCCAATATGAGTGTAGAAACGGGTGGAGTTGCTTACTGGGCACATATCGGCGGTTTTGTGTTTGGGGTAATTCTTGCCCCATTATTTGGGTTATTCAGGCGCGACTAACTAACACATAAAAAAAATAATCAATCGCGCTTTGGTGAGCAGGGGTAGCAATCAAGAGATTTTACTCCTTTGCTCCCTCACCTCTGCTGGATTAATTTCTGCTGGCGCTAGCTGACACTTCCTCAACGATTGGTGGTTGTTCCTCAACTGAATTAGTTTGAGGTGAGGTAACAATAATATCAGCACCGTTGATGATAGTACCTAATAAACCTAATTCAAATTCAACTAATTGATCAATAGCTTCTGCCAACATATTTTCTTCGGTATGATTTGGCCGCGCCACTAGTACTATGGCATCGCTGTAGGGTTGAATTAACAACGGATCATTAGATAAACTGAGGGGATTAGTATCTAAAATCACGAAATCAAAGCGTTCCCGGACATCTTCCATGAGCTTCCGCATTTCGCTGGATTCAATCACAGCAGCCGACTGTCGCACAGGGCCAGGACTGGGAATAATGTATAAATTTTCTACATCTGGGACTAAGCGGATACATTCGTTTAAATTGGCGTAATAGCGTAGGGGTTCTAGGCTGGCCCCCGTGTCTGGAGAAATATTTAATGATGCCGCACGCGAAGGC
The DNA here is from genome assembly GCF_963920895.1 of Anabaena sp. CCY 9613. Lineage (NCBI taxonomy): Bacteria > Bacillati > Cyanobacteriota > Cyanophyceae > Nostocales > Nostocaceae > Anabaena > Anabaena sp. CCY 9613. Next base: position 81,871 of record NZ_CAWUDE010000017.1, on the reverse strand, counting down.
GATCGCAAATCGGTTTCGATAATCAAGGTACGTTTCCCTGCACGGGCTGAGGCTATACCCAAGTTATAAGCACTGACAGTTTTACCTTCTTGACTACTAGTACTAGTAATCAACAGTACCTTCAAGTTTTTCCCACCTAGCCGCCGCACATTACTACGAAACTTCTCATAAAACTCCAAATAAGGAGAATCTGGGGAATATAGCACAGGTACGGCTTCTTTGTCTAAATCATCCACAGGCATTAAAGGTATTTCTCCCAGCAGAGCAACTTCCCGTTGGCGGAGACTGTTGCGGATATCCTCCTTGGTTTTGAAAGTACCTTCCAATGACCCCAATAAAAATACAACGCCACCGCCAATCAGCAAACCTAAGAAACTTCCCACACCCAAAGTTAGGGGAACGCTCCGAGCATTAGCAGTATTGGTGACCACATTGGGCACCCTGGCAACTGTTAAGCTACTAACTGTTTCAGCTTCTGCGGTTCTAGCATCGGTTAATTTCACCTGCATTTGGTCATAAACGGCTTTTCTCAGTCCTACTTCCTGTTCTAAACGCGATCGCTCTAATTGCTTGTTGGGTATTTGGGAATACTCCTGGCGCAAGCGCTCTTCTTCTCTAATTTGTTGAGCTAATTGTTGTTCGAGTGTCTCGCGTTGAGTTTCTAAAGCCACCAACTGGTAGGCTAACTGTTGTCGGGCTGGGTCTAAATTGCTTTGGGCACGAATCCCTGTAATATTTCCCGGCAAAGGAGCCGTGGTACCACCACCTCCAACCACTTCGGCTGCCCGTTGTTGCAGTAATTCTTCCACAGATTCTTTTTGACGCTGCAATTGAATCATTGTGGGATGTTCAGGTCGTAAATCTTTACCGAGTAAAGTTATTTGAGATTCAGCTTGGTAAATTTGCGATCGCAAGTTGGCCAAAATAGGATCGGCACTCAAAGCCGACGACACATAAGCTTGACTAGCATTTAAACCCAACTTGTCTTGCAAACTGCGAGTTTGGGCATCAATCCCGGCCACAGTTAGTTGAATTAACCGTTGCTGATTTTGGCTATTTGTCACTGCACCTAGCAAACTACCATTTTCCGCCGCCAAGATTGCCGGACGTTCTCGGCGATCGTATTGTTCAAGCTTTTGTTCCGCTGCTTCGAGTTCCGATTTAGCTTGCGGTAAACGCTCATTAATTTTTTCAATAATGGCTTTCAATCGCCCAGTATTAATATCGCCACTTAACCTGATCATGGCTTGCATTAATTCTTGGACGATCAATTGCGCTCGCTGACGATCAGTGTCCTGATATTTCAATTCAATGATTGTGGATTGCGCTTCTCCAGGTCTGCTTCTATCTGGTAGACGCAAGGCGATATTTTGACCAATAGTTGATGGTTTGACGTTGACTTTTGTAGACACAGCTTCAATTATCTGGTCTGATAGCAACACTTGCCGACTTAATTCTTGTCCTTGTTGCTGAATTTCACTCCCAGTCGTAGAAAAGGAAACTGGTGGACGAGTGTAGGTTAGTGCGCCATCGGCTACGTAGCTGGGTGGTGGTTCTGGCTGTGTAGCCACCACAGTTGACCCCGCTACAACTAAAGCAAAACTAGCTAATCCAATCCATTTGTATTTATCAAAAGCAATAAGATAGCGCTTAACAATTGGTGGGGTCATGGCAGAAGCATCGATAAACAGTTTTGAGTATTGTCAGTGTTATGGTGTGGAACAGGCGGGAAAGTTTTGTAGTGTCTGGGTTGAAAACACAAAACTATCTTGAGCCGCCGCCAAAGTTATCAAAGAAATTAAGAAAAGTCCGAATATTGAAGAACGGTTGAGTAATAGTACCTAGAAAATTAGTAATTCTACCAATCAAATTCCGACCTACTACAATTACATCATTATCTTGCAGCGGCACATTTTGTGAAGCATCACCAGCCAGTGCTTTTCTGGCATCTAGGTTTTGGGTAACTGCTCTACCTTGTTCGGCATCGAAACGCACTAAAGCCACGTCCCGTAGGTTAGCACTATCCAAATTAATCCCTGCCAAAACATCAACAAAATTACTCCCATTAGGCAGTGCTTGAGTGACAATGCCTGAAGCAGAATAGTTTAAAACCCGGACTCGAATTTGTGGTACAGCCAAAGAAGAACGAGCGACTAAATTGCGATCGTAACCGTCATCAGCACCGATTTCCCGGCGGGGTACCACTATTGCATCTCCGTCTTGTAAGCGTAAACTAGGCAAAGAGCCGTCATTTTGCAATACTGCATACAAGTCGATAGTTTGTGAAATCACAGAACCATCTGTCAACCTCCTTCGGACTTGTACTTGCCGCAGGTCGGCGGTCATGGTTGAACCACCAGCGATGAATAAAGCATCAGCGACACGGGGTGTTGCCGAAGTAACAGGATAAATACCGGGTCGAAACACTTCACCGCTAATGGTGACTTGAACTGGTCGTGGTGAAGTTAGTGACACGACCAAATTGGGGTCTACCAAAACCTTACTTAAACTCAAGCGAATTTTTTCTTGGGCTTCTTCTAAACTTAAACCTTGTAGCGACACTGTTCCTACTTGGGGAACGACAATATTACCTTCTGGATTAATTTGGGCTTGAAAACTAGAATCTGGACGTTGCCCTGTTAAAGATAAAACTATTATGGGGTCAATAACAAAACGATTTAGCAATATCCGAATTTTTTCTTGGGCTTCCTCCAAGGTTAAACCTTGTAGCGATACGGTACCCAGCAGTGGCACGATAATATTGCCTTCAGGATTAATTGAGGATTGAAAACTCAAATCAGGGAAACGCTGAACCACAACGCTAATTGCATCTCCTGGGCCCAAGCGGTAGGGGCCAGGAGGACGCTGAAAGATCACGCTAATGCCATCTCCTGGGCCTAAAAGATAGCGGTTGAGTTGGGGAGAAAGTTCGTCACTAACGCTTTCAGCACCTAATGGTGGCCCAGGAGGTTGCAGTGGTGGTTGTACTTCCACCGTACCTGATGGCAGCGAGGGTAATTGCCCTAATAATTTTTCTGGAGATGATACAGGTTGAGCGACAACAGGCTGGATAAAGGTTATGAAGAAAATCCCTACCTGAAAACTCACAAAAGACAGGGCAATAAATGATGCACGCATATGCAAACCGGAAACATAATAAAGCTGAATCTAGATGAGTAACCCTGAGGGGTTATTTTACGTTGAAAATATTTTTTATGTCTTCTCTTATTGTGCCGCTTTTAACTTTGTACTGCATACTCTAACTCACTTCTCAATTTGAGGTCATATTTACCATCGCTGAGATTCGCTATATATCTACATCTGCAAGGGTAATGGCGGATTTATGATAAAGGGCCGTCCATCAATGTAGCTTGTACTGTTTCACCTAAAGACTGTGCTGAGGGCCAAGTAGTTTCCACTTGTCCTAGAGGTTCCATCGGCATCATGATGCTGACACTAACCCAAGGGACGCGATTCCTTTGCCATTGTGCTAATTGGTCTGCTAGAAACCAACGCCAAGGTGATGGATTTCCACCATTAGGTGTGGCATACCATTGCAAGACAGCAAAAGTTTCTTGGGCGGTGACAACTCGAAAAAACCTAGCTGTTACTTTAGCTTCACTATTTGCATCTGAATTGGAGGGTCGTTTGACAGCAAATTCAGCCGAGCGAGATTGAGCAATATCCCATCTTCCCCAACGCAACTTTCCCCAGCTATTAATATCAGTCCACTCTACTTCGGGTTGATCCATTGGGCCATTTTGGGGATGCAATAGTAGTATTGCCCGGCTTGGCGAGTCTATTTTTTGCAAAATTTGGATTGACCATCTGCCGGTGCTGACTTGTTGTTCTGCTTGTTCAACTGTTTGCCAACCGGGAAGGGTAATTCCGGTTTTACGTATCTCCCGCAATTGACTGAGATTGGTAACAGATGGCGGTTGTTTCCATTGCCACCGTCCTGTCAGGTAACCGGGAACTCCTCCTACTACCAACAGAATCAGTAACAGTACTAGTACTGCCACATAAGTAAATTGCTTTTTTTTGAAGAACTTAGATAAGGAAATCATTAGTAAAAATAAAAATTGCCATATTTACGCAAAATCTTACTGATAAAATAACACCATAAGCTCCGTAATCAGCAAACTCCATCGACCTTGCAGCATGGGACTTTACTTGTCTTGGGGACTCTTGCTTCTCCTGCTCACCAAAGCGTAAAGCCCTAACGGGCATAGCTGCGCTTACCGCGTAGCGTCCCGCAGGGATTTGATTATTTTTTTATTTGTCAGTCCCTTGTTCTGGCTGAAGTTCTGCCTCTGGCAAGAAATAGTTATTCATCCAATTCAGTAAAGGTACTAACAATAGCAGCATACCAGCAGAATAAAGATCACCACCCCAACTGTCATGTAACCATTTAAACGCTGCCTCACGCCCTGTGCCATGAAAGAAGCTCAGTAAAGTGTTGCGAATAATGTTAGCGGTGACGCTAATGATTATGCCACCAGATAAAAACCAAAGAGTAATACGGCGTGAAGACAAAGAATCTGTCCAATAAAGCAGCATCAAGCTGACGTAGAGTGTAGTAAACAACATTTTTAACCCAGCACAATAAGGGGCTACTTCTACAATCCGTCCACCTACATATATATTTATTTCATCGACAACTACTTCCATGCCCATTTGATTGAGGATAAAACCTGCTGTACCGGCAATAAAGCTTTGCAGAGGCAAGGTGTAGGGAACGAGGAGGTAGGGTATTGCTGTGGGGGTGGCTAAAAATATGAGCAGTAAAGAAAATGCTTGTAATCGGAAGCCGGGTATGCCTTTGAACCATAAACATAATCCTGCCATTATGGTTGGTAGGGAAACATTAACCCACTCTGGGACACCGCTCAAATAAAAACCCCCCCCTACTAAAAGCAAAACAGCACCTAAAGGATGAGTAGTATCTGGGAGACGATACCACTTTTTTCGGTTTAACCAAATTAGGTAAGCGGCAAATGGTAGACCAATAATACCGTGACTAAAATATTCGTGTTCAAGACTGATGCTTTTGTTGAGCCAACCATCTAGCCAGTGAAGCAAGACAGGAGCATAGAGCAGCATCAAAAATCCGATAATTGCTATGTTGAGCAACTGGGCTGTATTTCTGTTTTTTATTTGTTGCTGGAGTGCCATGATTTTCAATAATTGCCAATTAACAATTCACACACAGTGCTACTAAAAGTAGTTATGGGGAATGGACAGTGAAACTGTAAATTAAATACATAATAACTGTTGTTGTTCACTACTCAGGGTTGATGCGATCGCCTCGACAACTGCTTGAATTTGGCTACTGCTTAAACCGGGGTACATTGGTAACGACAATATTTGCTGTGCGAGCTTTTCTGCTTGGGGAAAGTCTCCCGGTTGATAGCCTAAATATGTGAATGCTGGCTGGAGATGACATGGTATTGGGTAGTGAATGCCAGTTTGAATGCCCACTGCTGTGAGTTTATCTTGAATTTGCTGGCGTTTTAGGGGACAAACATCATCAACTCTAATCACATAAAGATGATAAACATGTCCGGTGTGGCTGTGGTTTTGTAGAGGACTAATGCCAACATCTGCTAAGGGTGCTAGTTCTTGATCATACTCCTGGGCAATACGTAAGCGATCGCCATTCCACTGGGGCAAATGTGGCAGTTTTGTTAACAGTACTGCTGCTTGCAATGTATCTAAACGACTATTTGTTCCTGATTCCACATGGACATATTTTTGGGATGCACCATAATTTCGCAGACGCACCATTTTCTGGGCTACATCTGCATCTTTTGTCAGCAGCATCCCGCCATCCCCAAATGCTCCCAAATTCTTGCTGGGATAAAAACTAAAAGCTGCCGCTATTCCTACCGAACCGGCTCGATATCCTTCTCTTTCGGCTAAATGTGCTTGGGCTGCATCTTCAAAAATTAGCAGTTTATAGGTATCAGCAAAATCTAGTAGCTGAAGGGGTGATACCATCTGCCCATACAGATGAACAGGGATAATCGCTTTTGTCTGTGGCGTCACTGCTTTGGCTGCTGCTTCTAAATCAATTAAAGCTGTTTGCGGATCACAGTCTACGAAAATGGGCTTGGCCCCAGCACGCAAAACTCCAATCAATGTGGCTACAAAGGTGTTAGCTGGTAAAATCACTTCATCCCCAGCACCAATATTACACGCTTGCAAACCGAGGGCGATCGCATCGGTTCCTGATGCCACACCTATGCCATATTTTGTACCGGATGCTGCTGCAAAAGCTCCCTCAAAATCTGCAAGTGCTTGCCCTAAAATAAAATCTCCTTGGGCCAATACCGCCTGGATTGCTTGCTGCAATTGATGTTGAATTGGCTGGTGTTGTAAATTTAGGTCAACAAAAGAAATTTTATTCATTATATTCATAACTAATTTTCCTTAAAGATCAATATCAAACTTTTTAGTTATTCATACAAGCTTTACTGATGAAGTAATAGTAAAGTCTTAATAAAATATTGATTTACTTCAATCACTTGTTTTTATTTAGAAAATTTTGGTATCTACAATATTGCAAATAATCAATTTTTATGTAAAATCACGAATAAACTTGACTTATTTTAGTCTATATTTTTTTAATTTGCTACAAATAATGTTAATACAGCACAGCGTCAGATAATTTTAGATTTGAGATTTTGGATTGACATCACAGATAAATTTGGGGGATTGAGGATTTGAGATTTTGGATTAATTTCATGTGGAATATGTTTTTCAAACTTGTACCAGACCATTAGCAAAAGTTCTCCGACGACAGCAATAGTATTAACGCGTATATGCAAATCAAGGAAAATCAAAATAAAAAACCAGGTTAAATTTTCTCTTGGTTTTAGCTTTAGGGTTATATTACCCTCATCGCCGCTGAAACTAACTTTGTCAGGCGGCAAAACCTATTTATGGATGAATTACAAAATTTCTCTTCCCATCTTGTTTATCAGCAGCTAAATTGGGGAATGCTTAAAAATAGAAAACCATAACCCAATAACAGTGGTTATATCAATTACAAGATCGAGAAATTATTAAGGTAGCAGTGGCAATGGTAGAGCCTGAAAACAAATTATTTGGCTTCAAGGACGGTTGGGTTTCTCAGGAAGCGCGAGAGCAACAACGTCTCGAAGCATTGTCTGAATTAGGTCTGCGGCAACCAGAAACGATTCCAGTCTTTGAAGAAGCCACTCAAACTGCTGCCCATTTTTTAGAAGCGCCAATTTCCATTCTGGGATTTGTAGATCAAGAACTTCATTGGTTCAAGTCATCTGTGGGCTTATCTAGACTGGGACTGATGAATCATCTGGCACAAAACCGCCAACTGTTACGCCGAGAATCCTTTTGCACTCAAGTGGTAGAAAGCCTGCAAGTGCTAGTCATAAATGATACGAAACAAATCACCAATTCAGTACTGATTACTAGTAAATTAATCCAGGATTATGGTATACGTGCTTACTTAGGAGCGCCACTGATTGATGCTTCCGGAAATTGCTTGGGTGCATTAGCCGTGATGGATTTAGTGCCACGTAACTTTGCCACTCGTGACATTGAGTTTTTACAAATTATCGCTCGTTGGTGTATGAGTGAATTTGAACGTAACCGATTGCTATTGGCAGACAAGCCAGAAAAAACTAATAGCGGTGCTACATCCTCACTCAATGATGAACGCACAAATGACTTAAAAATTACTCCATCTAATTTAACCAAAGAACCATTTTATACTAAGCAAGTCAAACTGGAACTGTTGGAGCAATTAACTCAAGAATTGCGTACACCTTTAACATCTGTGCTAGGTATGGCTAGTGTTTTAGGACGTGAAATTTATGGGCCATTGACTACCAAACAAAGAGAATATTTAGATATCATTCAACATAGTGGACGGTACTTATTATCTTTAGTTAATGAAATTAACGAACTGGGAACTATAGACGAAAACTCGATGGTGTTGAATTTAGCTCCTGTCGATATTGAAATGCTTTGTCAACAAGCTATCAATACCCTAGAGGAAGCAGCTAACCGTCGTGAGCAAGATATTCGCCTATCCATAGAACCAGGGCACAGTCGCATTTGGCTGCTAGATAAAGACAAATTGCGGCAAATTCTGTATCACTTAGTTTTTAGTGTGATTCAAGTTTCTGCTACAGGCAGCATTGTGCGGATTCATGTTTCTTACAAGGAAAATACACTGAATATTACTATTTGGGTATCCCATCCTTGGTTGGGAGATGGAATGACTGAAGTTGATCCTTACTTTCGCCTTAACTCCTTGTCGCTACGTGAAATTACAGACGATACAGGTAACTACAACGCTTACCCCGATAGTCAAGAGGAAGCAGGAATACCAGTAACTATGCAAAAATCATCCAACATGACTGATACTCACTTAGATATTTTGACCATGAGTTCTGGACAAGATTTAGCTAATGATCATGGTAATATGTCTCGTGAGAGCTTGGGTCTATTGCTTAGCTGTCAGTTGGCAGAATTACATGGTGGACAAATTGCCATTCAAGGTTCACCAGAGTCAGGACACCGCTATGTACTTTCTTTACCACTCCAAGTACCTGTTGCCTCAGACACAGTTAGCGATTAATTATACTGAGCTAATTCACAAGTGGGCAATTACTAATTATTAATTACCAATCGACGTTACTACTTTTGCACTACCCGCATTATGATTAAGTCCAAGTTCCCTAAGGGCGTACTAATTAATCACAGCGTGTTTTATGAATTTAGTCTGGCAAAGATTTACTTTATCCTATTTACCCCTTAAACAATATCTTGCTACCAGCTTCCTACATCGTTTTTTTGTAGGGCTGTTACACTCTTGGCGGCAAAGTAGCATCTTGATGCAGTGGGGAGACGCTATCGCGGTTGCCTTACTCAGTCTAGTGTATGCCCTTGCCCCTTTCGTATCCAGTGGTTTAGTAGGAGTATTATTAGTAGCTTGTGTAGGATTTTGGCTGCTGTTGACTTTATCGGATGAATCAACATCTGCTGTTCCTTTATTTACCCCTATTCATCTGTTGCTGTTGCTCTACTGGGGAATTGCTGTAGTATCTACAGCTTTATCACCGGTAAAACAGGCAGCATTTAAAGACTTAGTAGTCTTGACACTTTATTTATTGCTGTTTGCCCTTTGTGCTAGGGTGCTGAGATCACCTCGTCTGCGATCTTGGATTATTACTTTGTACTTGCATGTAGCGTTGATTGTGAGTGTATACGGGTTACGGCAATGGTTTTTTGGAGCCACAGCATTGGCAACCTGGGTAGACCCACTATCTCCTCTAGCTAAGACAACTAGGGTCTATAGTTATTTGGGTAATCCTAACTTATTAGCGGGATATTTGGTACCAGCGGTAGTTTTAAGCCTAGTGGCAATTTTTGCATGGCAAAGCCCCCTCAAAAAAGCTTTAGCCTTAACTATGTTGATTGTGAATGCGGCTTGTTTGGTTCTAACTTTTAGCCGTGGCGGCTGGATTGCTCTAGTCGTGGGTATATTAACTGCGATCGCTTTGCTAATTTATTGGTGGAGCGTGCAATTACCTACTTTTTGGCGCACTTGGTCGTTGCCAATTGTTTTAGGTGGGATGATTGGGTTACTTGTACTAGCTGTGATCTTTGTCGAACCAGTACGTTTGCGCGTTTTGAGTATTTTTGCCAATCGAGGCGATAGTAGTAATAATTTTCGCCTCAATGTGTGGGATGCTGTCTTTGAAATGATTCGCGATCGCCCGATGATCGGCATTGGTCCTGGTCATAATGCTTTTAATCAAATCTACCCACTTTATCAACGCCCTCGTTACACTGCTTTGAGTGCCTATTCAGTTTTTTTAGAGATTGCTGTAGAAACTGGCTTGCTTGGCTTGGCCTGTTTTCTGTGGTTAATCATTGTCACTTTTCATAATGCTTTTGTGCAAATGCAAAGACTGCGCCAATCTAGAAGTGTCGAAGGATTCTGGTTAATTGGAGCAGTTGCCGCTGTAGCTGGAATGTTAGCTCACGGTACTGTAGATACTATTTGGTTTCGCCCTGAAGTTAATAGCCTATGGTGGCTGATGATAGCCTTGATTGCTAGCTACTGGACACCTATTACTCAACCAGTGAGTTCACTCAACTCAGAACCTACAGTCAACTAAAATAAACAAGTCTCAGTTGTCGGTCGTCAGAAGAAATACAACTGACAACTGAAGCCTCTTGATCACAAAAATCTCTTGATAAAGCCTTTACATCTCAAATCTCAAGCTGCTATTAGTCCCTGTATGTGGTAGCGCCAGGAGCACTAGGATCGCGATAACGGGTTGGTTCATCGGTACGATTTTTACCTGCTAAACCAGCTAGACCAAATAGACCAATTAACCCTAACCAACCCCAATCAAAACCATCATCTTCTTCTATAACTGTAGTCCTTGGTGTAGTTTGCACTCCGGGTTCAGTTACCTGGGCTTTTACAGGTAGAGTTAAAGGCAAAATTGCCATACTTAAAGTGAGAACGCCAGCACCAATTGCTTTGGTTAAGTTACGTGTCATGATAAAACTTTCCTGATAGTTTCTAACATTACCCACCACTGTATCGATTCCCCAGGCTAATCAAATCAATCTACGGCTATAAACTAGGTTTTGTTTTAACTCACACTGAAGGTATACGATTTTTTATTCACTTGTGCCTTTGTTGAGTTTTTAGGGGGATCTTTACGTCATAGTTATAGTCAAACTTAATAATTTTTCATCGCCCTTTGAATATCCCGTTGATCTTGGCGTCGTTTGAGAGATTCTCTCTTGTCGTGGAGCTTTTTACCTTTACCCAGAGCTATACTTACTTTTACCCAGCCTCTTTTGAGGTACATCTTCAAAGGTACTAAGGTTAAACCCTGTTGTTCTACTGTGCCAATTAACTTACGGATTTCTTGGCGATGCAGTAACAGCTTACGCGTGCGGCGCGGTTCATGATTAAAGTACTGTCCACTGGCGTTATAGGGAGAGATGTGGACGTTAATCAGCCATGCTTCGCCGTCGCGAATCAAAGCATAACCATCTTGGAGATTGACTCGACCTGCACGGATTGACTTCACTTCTGTTCCTGTTAACTCAACTCCGGCTTCATAAGTTTCCAGGATTTCATACAAATAACGGGCTTGACGGTTGTCACTAATAACTTTGTAACTTTCGCTTTTTTCGCTCATTGAAAATTAGATGTGCTTTAAATGTGTTTAATAAATAATTGAGACAGTCTGTTGAATTTATAGGAAGATAGATACAGCAGTTCTCAATTGAGTAGAGTACCGTAATTATAGATAAATCTATACCTCATCTGTATAAAACCCGCTGCATACTGACACTTAATCTAGTTTATCATCATTTTTAAACACTCAAATAACATCCTCGATAATTTCATACTTAATTATGTTTTGCAGACAAATTGAGTTTGTTAACGATTAATCACTAAAGGTATGACTAGATGAAAATCGGTTAGATATGCTATTGCGGTTTGATGAAGGAATACTTGGGACTCTTGCTATTATTTGAGGCTGTAAAATTGAATTTTTTTCATCATAAATAATTAAGTAGATGTTTATTTAAACTTGTTCAGTTAACGCCAAACAAAAATAGAAATTTTGTTTGTTATTAAGTTACGCTCTCACATATATGGTTTTTGTCCAGTTTAAGATATATTATAAAATCGTCCCTAAACCATTGTCAGCTTACGCTGTAAGCTAATTATGTATAAATTCGTAGTCAACCTCTACTTTTTTTTCATATTGCCGTACTAGAAATTTTTAATCAAAATGTCTAAAAGTGTTGATATTACGTCATTTAACGAAAGCACTAATAGGGTTGTTGTCATGGTCGAGCCATACAGCCAAAAAGCACAAATACAGCAAGTTGTTTACCGCATTTTAGATGCCAATCTAGACCGCGCTCGTGAAGGCTTACGAATTATCGAAGAGTGGTGTCGTTTTGGGTTAAATAATGCTCAGTTACTTGGGGAATGCAAGTATTTGCGACAAGAGTTGGCTCACTGGCATACTGCTGAACTACGGGCAGCACGGGATACACCAGGTGATCCAGGTACAGAGTTAACCCATCCCCAGGAAGAACAACGTTCTAGTATTAGATCGCTATTACAAGCAAATTTTTGTCGTGTCCAAGAAGCACTGAGAGTGCTAGAAGAATATGGCAAACTGTATCACCCGAATATGGGCAAAGCTTTTAAGCAGATGCGTTATCGGGTTTATACCCTAGAAAGTAGTTTAATGGGTTACCAACGTCATCAACTGCTGTGGCGATCGCACTTATATCTGGTCACTTCTCCCTCAGAAAGTTTGTTAACAACTGTAGAAGCTGCCCTTAAAGGTGGATTAACCCTGGTGCAATACCGCGATAAAACTGCTGATGACACGTTGCGTTTAGAACAAGCGATGAAATTACGGCAACTATGTCAGACCTATGGGGCCCTATTTATCATCAATGACCGCGTAGATATGGCTTTGGCAGTGGATGCCGATGGGGTACATTTGGGACAACAAGATATGCCTATTGACACGGCTAGACAATTGCTAGGGCCCCAACGCTTAATTGGCAGATCTACGACAAATTCTGAAGAAATGCAAAAAGCCATTCTTGAGGGTGCAGATTATATTGGCGTCGGGCCAGTTTATGAAACGCCTACTAAAGCAAATAAACCTGCTGCTGGCTTAGAATACGTCAAATATGCTGCTCAAAATAGTTCCATTCCTTGGTTTGCCATTGGGGGGATAGATGCAAATAATATCAATGATGTGATTGATGCGGGCGCAGAACGTGTAGCGGTGGTAAGAGCGTTGATTCAAGCCGAACAGCCGACTTTAGTCACACAATATTTTCTTTCCCAACTGAATCGTGTCAAACCCGAACCAGAATTTTTTCCTCAGCATACATAAAGACAGCTTATGTCTAACCAGATTATCGTCCAGGTCAATGGAGAAAGTCGTAGCTGCTTGTCGCCAACTTTATTACCAGATTTACTGCAAGAGTTAGGTTTTAATCCTCGTTTGGTGGCGGTGGAGTATAACGGTGAAATTTTACATCGCCAATATTGGTCACAGACACAAGTGCAGCCAGGCGATCGCTTAGAAATAGTCACCATTGTCGGTGGTGGTTAATTCAACAAACCGTTGGGGAGAGGTTCAGATCTGTATAGCGATCTATGCAAGGTTTTACGCCTGGCCAATTCTTTACCTTTGCGACCTAGTTGTTCTCGTAACTGCTGGTCTTGACACAATCGCTGGAAAGCTTGAAAAACTTCGTAGCCAGATTTGGGATTCACCAGAATGCCATTTTCTTCATGGCGAATTATATCAATGATGGAGCTTAAACGAGAGGCAATTACTGGTTTACCGAAATAACTCGCTTCTAAGTAGACCACACCAAAGCCCTGTACACGATTAACCGCTGTGTCTAACAAAGTTAACATGGCAAAGATATCACAAGCTGCATAGTAGCCAGCTAATTCCCGATCAGGTACATAGCCAACAAAATGTACCCGTTGGTCTACTCGCAAACGCTGTGCTAAAGATTGTAATGCAGGTTCACAGGGCCCCTGTCCACAAATTATATAGTGGACATCAATGCCAATAGTTAACAGCAGTGGTAAGTTCTCAATCACCCGCTCAAAGCTTTTCTGCTTGACTAGCCTACCTACCGAAAGAATAACTAGTGCTGTTTGGGGAATATTATATGTTTCACGCACCCTTTGGCGTAAATCATCAAGAGTTGTTAGATTTTGACCTACACCAAACTTTTCCGGTCTCACCACTGGTTGAATCACATGGGTAGGAGTTGCCAAGCGCAAAGAATTCCTCAGATAATCTTGTGTAACATAGCTATTACAGACAATACCTGCGGCGCGAGCTAAAGTCCATTTAAAGAGCGATCGCCCAACAGGATTATGTAAAATCTCAATAATATCGCTACCATGCAAATAAATAAAAAAGCGTATAGGTAATATATAGCTCAATAACAACAGTGCAGGAAACTCGTAGCTGTGTCCCCACTCTATATAACGGTAGTGATAACGAAAATATAGTTTAATAGCTAGCACAAACGAGCAAATTAAATTGCAAGTAGGCTGCAACAAATTGCCGATAAAATTCCCCAGCCAGTATCTCAGGTTTATCCAGCGATATACAGAAAACTTTTGCTCTTGATCAAATACTTGATCTCCTGAACAACCTGCTGCTAATACAACCACTCTTTCTGGGTCTTGAAGACAGCGATTATAGATATATTCTCCAATTACTGTTTTTCGTGGGAGAAATAAACTAGATATGACTAATATATCTGGGTATGCTGTTTTGTCTCGGACTTTTGTGGGCAAATGTGAAATATGTTCCATGTGAATTTCGCCAATTTTAATTCAAATAATGTGTAATTGTTAATACTAGAATTTAAATACACCAATTAACACTAGTCCCTCCAAGGTCAAGTCAACAATTCAAAAGTTTATCTGAGATATTTTTCATGGATTTTAAATATTTGGGTGTTTAACGCAGTGCTGTAATGTGAGAGTTAATAACTCTTCAAATACACTCAATTTTTTCTATTTTTTGTCAGCCAAAATTTTCCCTAAGTATGAAATTAGCTGGCAATTAAGCTAAAACATCAATTACAGGATGAGGAATAACTTTTTGTGAATCTAAGGCAGATCCTACAACAGCAACAAGCCTATAAAGCTTTTGCAATTGGCAATTTCCGGATTTCCCATTTCTTCTGGCAAAACATGTTGGCTCCTCAAATCATGCAGCCTATGGACACAATATCCACTATATATTGAGCAAAAATTCCTGGTGATGATTTCGTGGGGGAATTCGCTGGCTCTATATCTAATTGTCCCCTCTTTTTTCATGTTAGCCAACAGCTATGCTCAAAAAACTAGGAATTTACACATTTTTGTTAGTTTTTTTACAAACCTTAATTAATCCAGGTATAGCAGAGATATTTGTAAACATCATAATTGCTTTGAAAAACATACTTTTCCATATATGTTTGAGCAAATGCATTACAAATATCTCATTTATATTCTAGAACATTTAATCTCAGGACATTATTATTGTTTCTGTGAAGTGTTGGTTGATTATATTAGTGCTTGATAAATTTTACCAATTCATTTACGCAGCTAAAATTGATTTAATTGGATAATTATAATTGGCAAATAACTATAAAATGCTAATTTTAGCTAATTTATAAATGATAAACTGCTACAAAAATAACTGAATTTAACTTTGATAAACAACATATCCTAAATAAATTTGATTGTCATGCCAAAATGCCAAAAATTGCTTGATCTCCTGGACTTTGCAGACGAAGTAATGATGATGTTGTTAGCAGTGCCCACTCTACTGGACTACAGTTAGCTTCAGAGATAGAGGAACGTCTAAAAGCGAGCTATTTATCCTCAAGTAGTCCTAATTATTGTAATTTCATACCAGTAGTCGAAGAAAATTTGCTCAACTACAGCTAAAATCAAGAAGAAAAATCAAGTTAAAGAGCAATTAGCCAGTTCTATGGAAGCACTAGAACTCAAACGTGAAATCGAAATATTGTCCGGTCGTCTGGGTAAAGCCCAGGACTATCTTTGACATACCTGCACTGACCGCCAAAATTCAAGACCTGGAGCAAATAGCAGCCCAACCGGAATTCTGGAACGACCAAACCCAGGCACAAACAACGCTGCAAGAACTTAATGACCTCAAAGCCCATATCCAGCAATACGATCAGTGGCGAGCTAGCCTAGAAGATACTAAGGCTGTAGTTGAGCTATTAGAGTTAGAAACCGATGAAGCATTATTGCAAGAAGCGGAATCTACGGTCAGCCAACTCAACCGCGAACTTGATCAATGGGAATTACAACAATTACTTTCTGGCCCTTATGACGCTGAAGGGGCAGTGTTAACAATCAATGCTGGTGCTGGCGGTACAGATGCCCAAGACTGGGCTTTTATGCTGATGCGGATGTATACCCGTTGGGCAGAAGCTCACGGCTACAAGGTCAGTTTAGCCGAAGAGTCAGAGGGGGATGAAGCCGGAATTAAGTCGGCAACCTTGGAAATTACTGGACGCTATGCCTATGGTTACTTGCGGTCAGAAACAGGCACACATCGCTTAGTGAGAATTTCGCCTTTTAATGCCAATGGCAAGCGACAAACTAGTTTTGCAGGCGTGGAAGTGATGCCGCAACTAGATAGTTCTGTGCAACTGGATATCCCGGAAAAGGATTTGGAAATCACCACATCCAGGGCTGGTGGTAAAGGTGGGCAAAATGTCAACAAAGTAGAAACGGCTGTGCGGATTGTGCATCTTCCCAGTGGTTTAGCTGTGCGCTGTACCGAAGAACGCTCCCAACTGCAAAATAAAGAAAAAGCCCTGGCTCGCCTGAAAGCGAAACTGTTGGTGATTGCCAGAGAGCAACGGGCCCAAGAAATTGCCGAAATTCGCGGTGATATGGTGGAAGCTTCTTGGGGTAACCAAATTCGCAACTATGTATTTCATCCTTACCAGATGGTAAAAGATTTACGTACCAATGCAGAAACAACTGCGATCGCGGATGTGATGAACGGTGATCTTGATGCTTTCATTCAAGCTTATCTGCGACAAGAAAACCAGATCGTAGAAAGTACTCCTGCCTAAGAAAGTATGGGTAATGTGTAATCTTGTGACCCTTACCTATTTCTTAAAAAAGACAAAATGGCAAATAAATGCCTAGGCAAACTGTTACATTTGTATCCAAAAGAGGTTGTATTATTATGAGCAACTCACCTTCCACAGAACCCAAACCTAGCTACGTCAAACTTGCCATGCGAAACATGGTACGCAAAGGTGGCACTTCGATGAAACATTTTGCCCTCACCACTGTAGGACTTTTAGCTGTCCTGGTGGGACTTGCCTATCTAACTCGTTAACTGCAAGAGGTAAGGGAGTGGGGAGCCAAGGAGATAAATTATACATTGGTTCTCCAATGAATCACAACTCACAGGGGTAAGGAGAGTTTGTCGGTGGTACTAGTTGAACTAGATGTACAGGATGTATTTGACCTATCATTCCCCAGAGAATCAATAAATTTGGGGCATAAAGATAGTCAAGTTGCCACTCAAACTTGGGAAGACTGGTTTAGTTGCTGGATGGAAAATCTACAGCCTCATCTGCCTCCAGCCCCAAGTTATGAAATAGGAATGCGTTTGACAGACGACACAGAAATTCAAGCACTGAACACTCAATATCGTCATCAAAATAAACCGACAGACGTTTTAGCTTTTGCGGCATTAGAGGTAGATTGTCCTCAAAGTCCGGAAATGCTGGCTGCGCCTTTGTATCTAGGTGATATTATCATTTCGGTAAACACGGCCCAACGTCAAGCTCAACAGCAAGGGCATAGTTTACCTACGGAATTAGCTTGGTTAGCGGCTCACGGCTTATTGCATTTATTGGGTTGGGATCATCCAGATGAAGAGGAGTTAATGAAGATGCTCAAGCAGCAAGTAGAATTACTGAAGGCGATTGGTATTACTATTGACATAGAATATTAAATATTCTTGATGTCTGTAAGTGTTTATAATACTTCTGTAGAAAATTAGCTTAAAGTTAATTACATCATTAAAAATCTGTGAAATTTCTCTGTAATTACCCCATAGTTTCATTGTCAAGCTTATGTCCCAACAAGTTTCTCCTCCAACTACACCAAACTGCTTACCATCATTGATAACTAAGGAACGGGAACTATCCTGGCAAGTGGCATCTAATTTATTTATCAGCTTTAAATATGCCTGGGCGGGAATCAGTTATGGTTTTCACACTCAGCGGAATTTTCGCATTCATCTAAGTGTTTGCGCCTTGGCGATCGCCTTAAGCATTTTCTTGCATCTGTCAGCAGTAGAAATTGCCGTTATTGGTATAACTAGTGGTTTAGTTTTGGCATTAGAATTACTGAATACAGCGGTTGAGTCTCTAGTAGACTTGACAGTAAAACAGACTTACCATGAATTAGCAAAAATCGCTAAAGATTGTGCGGCGGGTGCTGTATTAATTTCTGCTTTAGTGGCCGTATTAGTGGCTGGAACACTTTTGCTGCCGCCCCTGGTAATTTTAATCATGTCAAATTTCTAAGTGTGCTTACTGATTTCACCCTGTCTGATCAGATTTTGCTGGCTGATATATATTTCAAAATGTCATTTTGATGTTCAGCCCAGGCAGGGCATAATTTAACTCTGTACAATATTGATTTATTAATCACGATAACTTCCAAAGCAGTTCGCTACTGGTGATAATTAAAGATGATACGAGCGATCCAACCAGGAGCTATAG
Organism: Anabaena sp. CCY 9613; assembly: GCF_963920895.1. Lineage (NCBI taxonomy): Bacteria > Bacillati > Cyanobacteriota > Cyanophyceae > Nostocales > Nostocaceae > Anabaena > Anabaena sp. CCY 9613. The sequence goes on along the minus strand of NZ_CAWUDE010000017.1, from coordinate 63,499 downwards.
GCAGTGATTATAGTTATCGATAATTACGACAGTTTTACATATAATTTGGTGCAGTATCTGGGAGAACTAGAAGCAGAATTTCCTGTAGCATCGGATATTAAAGTTTTTCGCAATGACAAGATATCAGTAGATGAAATTCGTGCCTTAAACCCGGAGGTTGTGGTGATTTCCCCTGGGCCTGGTCGTCCAGAAGATGCCGGTATATCCTTGGATGTGATTAAACAGCTAGGTCATAACTTACCAATTTTGGGTGTATGCTTGGGACATCAAAGCATTGGTCAAGTATTTGGTGGTAAAATTACCTCTGCTCCAGAGTTAATGCATGGTAAAACGTCGCAGGTATGTCACACTGGAGTAGGTGTTTTCCAGGGATTAGAAAATCCTCTGGTTGCCACTAGGTATCATAGTTTAGTCATTGAACGTGAAACCTGTCCTGAAGACTTAGAAATTACTGCCTGGGTAGAAGATGGCACAATTATGGGGGTGCGACACCGGAACTATCCTCACATTCAAGGCGTCCAATTTCATCCAGAGAGTGTCCTCACATCTTCAGGCAAGCAGTTACTGCGAAACTTTTTGGAACAGTTACAGTCGAGAGAGTAATTAATGAAACGACGACAGTTGATGGGCTATGCTGGGGCGGGGTTAGTCACAACTCTGGTGACTAGTTTGGGTTCCCACCAGAAGGCTGACGCACAATCTAGCAGTTTATCAGTTCAGTGGTTGGGTCATACTTGCTTTCTCTTTACTGGTGGCGGTGCGAGAATTCTGGTTAATCCATTTCAGACAGTTGGTTGTACCGCTGGTTATCGTCCGCCCAAAGTCTCAGCAGATTTAATATTGATTAGTAGTCAATTGCTAGATGAAGGTTCTGTAGACGGTCTACCGGGAACTCCCAAGTTAGTATATGCACCAGGTGTTTACGAGTTCCAAGGCATTAAGTTACAGGGAATTGCTATAGACCACGATCGCTTGGGTGGTAGGCGGTTTGGTATAAATACTGCTTGGAAATGGCAGCAAGGTGGGATTAATGTTTTACACCTAGGCGGAGCCGCTGCACCCATTTCCACTGAGCAAAGAATTTTGATGGGACGACCTGATTTGGCGTTAATTCCTGTAGGCGGCAGTGATAAAGCTTACAACGCTCAAGAAGCCAAGCAGGCGACTGAGGTGTTAAATCCTAAGTTGATCATTCCCACTCATTACCGCACTCAGGCTGCTGATGCTGCTAGTTGTGATATTGCTCCTGTAGATGAATTTCTCAATTTGATGCAAGGGATAACAGTACGTCGTAGTAATACTGATACTGTGAACATTACCTCAGGAAATTTGCCAGAAAGTAGTGTAATTCAGCTTTTGAGTTATAGATTTTAAACAAGGGAAATGGGGGAGATGGGGGAGAGATGAAAAACAAAGATTTTGGTACTTATCGAAAGTCTTTCCCCCTGCACCCTGCCCCCCTGCCTCTTCTTCCCAGTCCCCTACTTACCTAAAACCTGACGTAGGGCGGTTAAAAGTTGGTCAACACTTTCTGGTCGACTATTAAAACCCATCAGTCCGACACGCCAGACTCGACCAGCTAATTCGCCCAGACCACCGCCAACTTCAATGTTATATTCATCGAGTAACTGCCGAGCGATCGCTTTACCATCTACACCCTCTGGAATGCAGACAGTAGTTAGGGTGGGCAGTCGATATTCTCGCTCAACGTGCATACTTAATCCTAAGTCTTCCAGTCCTTCCCAAAGATACTCAACATTCTTTTGATGACGCTGCCAGCAATTGATTAAGCCTTCCTCAGCAACTAAACGCAGGGCTTCTCGCAACCCATAGTAAAGGTTAACTGGTGCGGTATGGTGATAGGTGCGTTCACTACCCCAATACTTACCCAATAACGACATATCTAAATACCAATTTGCCACCTTTGTCTGGCGCTGCTGCAATTTTTCCATTGCCCTAGCACTCATGGTAAAAGGCGAAGCCCCAGGAGAACAACCCAATCCTTTTTGGCTACAACTATAGGCTAAGTCAACTCCCCAATCATCCAAAAATATAGGAACACCACCTAAACTTGTAACGGTGTCTACAAGTAGTAAAGTACCAAATTCCCGGCAAATCTCAGCCACTCCTTCCAAGGGCTGACGCGCGCCTGTAGAGGTTTCGGCATGAACCAAAGCCAAAATCGCCGGACGATGGGTTTCTATAGCCGCTTTGAGTTCATCTAAACTGAAAACTTGTCCCCAGGGTTTAGTAATGGTTCGCACATCTGCACCATATCGCCCAGCCATATCTACCAGGCGATTGCCAAAATAACCAGCGACACCAATTAAAACCACATCACCGGGTTCTGTGACATTGGCGATGGTGGCTTCCATTGCTGCTGAACCTGTACCACTAACCGCGATGGTAAGAGGATTTTCTGTTTGCCAAACATAGCGTAACAGAGATTGAATCTCATCCATTAGTTCTAGAAAAGCTGGGTCAAGATGCCCCACAGGTGAAGTACTCATGGCCTGGAGAACTGCGGGATGGGCATTGGATGGCCCGGGGCCCAATAATAGACGGGATGGGATGTCTAAAGGTTTGAGTTGTAAGCGCTGACTATCGTTAATTGAAATAGTTGGCGTCATAATTTGTCTTCGCCTAGACGATACTTACCGCATCATAAAGCGATCGCATCCCCAATGTTTTAAATAAATCCATCATTTGCTGGAAGCCGCAACAACGACAAGGCTTTACAGTAAAGTATATCCACCTCTAGCCCCTACCCTAGCCCCTTATATTATGATTTTTTCAGGTAAACGACCGAATACTTTGGGTGTGAACAATGGCAAATTAGCACCTTGTCCCAATTCACCTAACTGTGTTTCTAGTCAGAGTACAGATGCACAACATCAAATTGCCCCGTTGACTTTTACCACTAATCCTCAACAGGCGATCGCTAATCTCAAAAATATCATTCAATCTTTACCTAGAACTAAAATAATTACGGAAACAGAAGATTATATATATGCAGAATTTAAGAGTGCTTTAATGGGATTTGTCGATGATGTAGAGTTTTATTTAGATCCTCAAGCTAATGTCATTCATGTGCGTTCAGCTTCCCGCTTAGGTCAGAGTGACTTGGGTGTTAATCGTCAAAGAATAGAGACAATTAGAGCCAAATTTCAGTAATTTCGGTTGGCTGGTAATTGGTAATGGGCTGTGTTAATTACCCATTATCAATTTCCTCTAACTTAAGTCAAATGAGCCACCCATAGCACATTTCATATGGATGAGGGTATATCGCTCTAGACTCTAGCCCTTGGTCCAAGTGATAAACACTGTAAATCAGTCTAATACCCTACACCAGCAACACTGGGAACATAACCGTTTTTAGTAAACCGCTCTGCAATAATTTGTTGATATGCTGCCTCATAACCATCGACCATATTTTGCAGACTAAAATGCTTTTCTACATGTTGCCGACATTCATTGCGGTCTATATCTGCTACTTTGTCAATGACAGTAATAAAATCTTCTACGTTCTCGCAGAGAAATCCCGTTTTACCATGAGAAATAACTTCTACTGTAGATCCTAATTTCATAGCAATAACGGGCGTACCTGCTGCCATTGATTCAACCATAACTAACCCAAAAGGTTCTCGCCAGGTAATAGGGAACAAAGTGGCTACAGCACCTCCCATTAACACATTTTTTTGTTGATGATTAGCTTCACCTAAATACTCAATTTGCTTACCATCAATGTGTGGTTGGATTTCCTGTTCATAATATTCTTGATCCACCACATCTACTTTACCTGCGATTTTCAAATGCCAACCAGTACGTTTAGCAATGGCGATCGCTAGATGAGTCCCCTTCTCAGGTGATATCCTGCCTAAAAAGGCCAAGTAAGGTGGATTATCAGGTTGGGAATAAAACTTATAACTACTAACATCGATTCCGTTGTAAACCGTGGCTGCATAGTTTAATCCTAGCCTCATTTCTCTCTGGGCATTGGAAATACTCACAAAAGGTTGATGTTTCGCATATTGAAACATCTTTTCGTTATCAGGTGTAAAAATACCGTGTAAGGTATGAACTGTAGGAGTTTTTACAAGATTTGCATAAGGTAGTGCCGAACAGCATACATGGGAATGAATAATATCAAACTCTTCTGCGCGTTCATATACTAAACCCAATTGCAACATTTCATAAATAGTATGTTCCTTAACATCAGGATCGAGTCGTAAAGCACGGGGATGAACAGATACTAGCTTTGCCAGACTGATAGAATCGCCCGATGCAAATAAAGTTACTTCATGCCCACGTTTTACTAATTCGTCGGTTAGCAACCCCACTACCAACTCTATGCCCCCATATGCTGTAGGGGGTACTCTCTCGGCTAAGGGGGCAATCTGAGCAATTCGCATTACAAACCTCCTAAAAAATAATACCTGAATTAAGTATCTGTTTGTTATGTCAGTAGTGCTTACGAATGACTTAATTTAGCCAAAAAACTCATTTTAAAGCACTAACAATTATGCATAGGTACTTTACAAATTTTAAGCCTTGAATTGTAGAGTTTTTGTCTACCTTAGTAGGGAATTGTACCTCTTCCCAAGACATAGAATAGGGTTTATCTTTTATAAGAAATTAATTGCGAATATTTAAATTTATCGAGTTTTAGCAATTATATTGAGTAGATATGGTAATTTTGTAGCAATAAATAATTTCTGAAAGTGAAAATTTGCTTCATTATGCTTTTATGTTTGCGGCTGCTTTCCTACTGTTACTCTAATACTTATGAAAATTAGATATAATTGTGAAATTTCTTTCTCAAGATAGACTTAGAAACTCTATCTTTCTTACTTCCAGAATGGCATTGACGTTAAATGTTATGTAAAATAAAATACTTGTAATACAAAATAACTGAATATTCAACATCACATCAACGATGAATATTGCTCCTACCCCCAAAAAACCGCGTGTCCCTTGGCAGGCGGTTTTCTCAGTAATTATATTTATATTTATGTACCTGCCTATACTAGTACTAGGTTTTTATAGCTTCAATCAATCGCCCTACAGTGCCACTTGGCAAGGATTTACCCTTAATTGGTATCGTCAGTTGTTCAGCGATGAGCGGGTTTTATCAGCTTTGAAAAATAGTTTAATAGTTGCTAGTTGTGCAGTAGGTATTTCCTCAGTGCTAGGAACCTTAATGGCAGTAGGACTAGCACGTTATCAGTTCCCTGGTAAAAAATTATATCGGGGTATTTCTTACCTACCATTGATTATTCCCGATATTGCGATCGCAGTGGCTACACTAGTGTTTCTCGCAGCCTTCGCCATTCCCCTAAGTTTATGGACAATTATCGCGGCACATATAGTATTTTGCCTTGCTTATATTGGACTTGTGGTGTCTTCACGCCTGACTAACTTAGACCCCCACTTAGAAGAAGCAGCACTAGATTTAGGCGCTACACCCATCCAAGCATTTATTAAAGTATTACTACCTCAGTTAATGCCTGGAATTATCGCTGGTTGTTTGCTAGCTTTTGTCCTCAGTTTAGATGATTTTCTCATCGCCAGTTTCACAGCAGGTAGCGGTTCAAACACATTGCCAATGGAAATTTTTAGTCGCATTAGGACAGGAGTCAAGCCTGACATTAATGCTCTGAGTATTCTTTTGATTTCAGTGTCGGCAATTTTTGCTGTTATCGCTGAATTAATTCGGGCTTTTGGTGAGAAAAAGTAACTGTTATTTATTGTGTGCAATTACTAGTACTATGAGCATACCCTTGACAAACTCAATGAGTTTGCCCTATTATTTTGTCTGTAAGGAAAATATATAGATTCGTATATAATTCTTATATATACTTATATTTAAAAGTACCCAACAGCAAGACATCAATAAATCAAATGACTGCATTTATATTATCTATTATAAGTATATATGCAGGTGTATCTTTGTGCATATTTACTGGTCTAGATATATATTTTCAATTTGATAGATAGTATTGGGGCTGACTTTGGAAAAGATGCTATTTCCCCCTCATTATGCAAATCTGCCAAAATCCCAATTGCTCAAATCCATTCAACCCTGAAGGCAACAAATTTTGCATGAGTTGCGGACAAAGTAACTTTGGCAAATTTTTGAGAAATCGCTATCGCGTATTGAGCCTATTAGGAGAAGGTGGATTTAGCAGAACTTACGCCACAGAAGATGCGGATAGGCTTAACGCTCCTTGCGTTATCAAACAATTTTTTCCGCAAGTCCAAGGAACAGCACAACGCAACAAAGCAGCAGAATTCTTCAAAGAAGAAGCATTTCGACTGTATGAACTAGGAGAAAACCATACCCAAATTCCCCGATTATTAGCTTACTTTGAACAAGCTTCTAGCTTATATCTTGTCCAAGAATTTATTGAAGGACAAACATTATTAACAGAAGTTCAACAAAAACCCTTTAATGAACAGCAAATTAGTCAACTGTTAACTGATTTATTACCTGTTCTTGAATTTATTCATGCTTCTAATGTAATTCATCGAGATATTAAACCAGAAAATATCATCCGGCGACAAAGTGATGGTAAACCAGTATTAATTGACTTTGGTGGTGCTAAACAAGTAACACAAACTAGTTTAGCTAGACAAGCTACGGTCATTTATACCATTGGTTATGCTCCATCTGAACAAATGGCTGGCTTTCCTTGTCATGCTAGTGATTTATATGCCTTGGGCGTAACTTGCGTGCGGCTGTTAACTCAATGTTTGCCTTTACAAGATACTTATGGACAGATTAATGATCCTCTTTATGATGCCATGAATGCTCATTGGTTATGGCGAGAATATTTACAAAAAAAAGGAATTGTTATCAGTGAAGATTTAAGTAAAATATTAAATAAATTAGTCAAACATCTACCTAGTGAAAGATATCAATCAGCTACAGAAGTTATCAATGACTTAAAAGCTACAAAACAGTCTGTTATTGAACCAAAAATTGAGGTAAGTTCTCATCCCACATTAATCCGATTACCGCTATTAACCAAAAAAATTACACCTCCCTTACCTGCTTTAGAAACCTATGAATTTGAAGTAGTCACAGTAGATACAGCCGGAAGAGAAGTTAACCGCGATCGCCTCAAGTCCAAATTCTTTGCAGAAGCTCTCAATAAGTCAATTACATTAGAGATGGTATCGATTCCCGGTGATACTTTTATGATGGGTTCGCCAGAGTTTGAAGGAGATGCTGACGAACGTCCTCAACACAAAGTCACCCTCAATCCATTTTTTATGGGTAAATTTCCTATAACTCAAGCACAATGGAAAGCCGTAGCAGCTTTACCCAAAGTCAAACAAGCTTTAAATCCCTACCCTTCTAAATTCAAAGGTCTAAATCGACCAGTAGAAAATGTATCTTGGTATGAAGCTGTAGAATTTTGTGCCAGACTATCAGAAAAAACTGGACGCGAATATCGTTTACCCAGCGAAGCCGAATGGGAATATGCATGTCGTGCGGGAACTACGACATCGTTTCACTTTGGTGAAACGGTTACCTCTGATTTAGTCAACTGTAGTAGCGATACTAATAGTGGGGAAGCAAAAAGCAAATTCCGTAAAGAAACAACCGATGTCGGCAGTTTTCAGGTAGCCAACGCTTTCGGATTATATGATATGCATGGGTTAGTGTGGGAATGGTGTGCTGATGCTTGGCACAATAATTATCATGACGCACCCGCAGATGGAACCGCTTGGGAAGTCGAAGGTGATATTTATCGCCGGGTATTACGTGGCGGTTCTTGGAATTTTAGTGCAGAACTTTGTCGTAGTGCTAGCCGGAGTTGGAATGAATCAGATGGTGGACTGAGGATATGCGGTTTTCGGGTTGTCTTTTCCGCAATTTGATCAGGCTAATTTTTTAACGCCCTGGGGTACGGCTACGCTCCATACATGATTTAATTTGCCGTGTTTACTTGGCTATCCGCAAGTTCGTCATCACAATGACTCATGAAATGAGCGGTTCTGCCGAATAGTGAAAAAATTGGAGATATGTGTATAAAATCATAAATACCGCAGGTAACACAATAGACATATAATAAACACTGAAATAAGTCCATGAGTAAGATAAATATTTACAAGTTTGCCAATAAAGTTACATGGAAATAGCATATGGGATTTTATTCACAAAAAATATTGCCATATCTGCTTGATTGGTCTCTATCTGACCCAAATATTGCCAAATATAGAAAAGAAATTTTGGCACAAGTCAAAGGGGAAGTCTTAGAAATTGGTTTTGGTACAGGTTTAAATCTTTCTTACTACCCTCAAGGACTGGAAAAGCTGGTCACCATTGATTCTAATCCAGGAGCTAATAAATTAGCAGAAAAGCGGATTCAATCATCCTCTATTACAGTCGATAATCAAGTTTTAAATGGCGAAAACTTACCAATGTTAGATAATACATTTGATAGTGTAGTAAGTACATTTACTTTATGTAGCATTGCCAAAATTGAACAGGCTTTAAAAGAAGTATATCGAGTATTGAAACCAGGTGGACAGTTCTTTTTTTTAGAACATGGACTGAGTAATGAACCAAAAATTCAAGTTTGGCAAAACCGATTAACACCAATACAAAAAATCATTGGAGATGGTTGTCATTTTAATCGTAATATTAGACACTTCGTGGAGCAACAGTTTGATAATGTCCAACTAGAAGAATTTGTAGGTGAAAATTTACCAAAAATTGCGGGTTATTTATATAAAGGAGTAGCAATAAAGGCAAATTAGTACCGTTAACTTTAAGTCAAAACTACATTGTAAAATTTTAAACTGTTATACTTATTGTAAGTTCAAAAAGTTCCATAGGCAAAACGAAAAATTCATGATGCTGCCATAGTAGCGCTCAAACTTGCATTTGAAACATAAAAAGAGTGTAGTAGCTAAGTTGCTATCTGCCCCTTGCTAGAAATTGGTATTGAAAATTTGATTAATATATTAAAAGAGTAGATTACAACATAAAAATTTAGATACTTCACACCTAGCGGCATTGAATTTCACCAATAGTGAGGATGCCAAGTTATAAATATCTTACCCTAGGCCTTCTAGGAAACTCAGTATTTCAATAAACGATTATATTTACATTAAGATTCGGGTGACGGAGTAGAATTGTCAACCTAAAATTAAAGAAGAGATAAAGTGACGATGGGTGCATAATTACAAATTGTTTGAAATGGTCTAACCCAGAGGATGACGAATGTCGCAACCAAAATTGAAAATTGGTATGAAAACAGGCAAAAGATCAACTCAGTACAATTTTCACAAATCAAGGCATTTCTAGATTTTTAAGAAACTCCCCACGCATTTATATCGTCGTTAAGCAGGCTGCTCCTCTGAACAACACTATCTCAGTCCTCAGACAGAAAGGTTTTAAAGTATGAACGACCAACAAGGATCAAACCGTATTTCTTCAGGTGTAATTGCAGCAGTTTCCGCAGCAGTCGTGGCGGTGGGTGGTGGAGTAGCTTGGCTGACCACTCAACAACAGACGCCGACACCAACCAGCCCATCTCAAACCATTAGACAGCCTCAGCCATCAACGACCCAGCCGGGTAATGAACAAACAGCAAATATTTATTGGCTCAGACCAAGAGCGACAACTGTTGATTTAGTTCCCCAGCCAATTCAAATAGCTGCTACACAGCCCAACCAAGTGTTAGAAAGAGCTTTTCAAACTTTATTAGCAGGGCCAACCGAAGGAACAGATTCGACCACTATCCCCCAAGGAACCAAGTTATTGGGTTTGAAAACAGAAAATGATGAAGTTCACGTAAATTTATCTGAAGAATTTACCAGTGGTGGTGGTAGTACTTCAATGGTTGCACGTGTCGGGCAAGTCGTTTACACAGCTACCACCTTAAATGCCAATGCCAAAGTCTACATAGACATCAATGGTCAACAGTTGAATGTTTTAGGCGGTGAAGGGGTGGAATTACAACAGCCACTAACTCGTAAAAGTTTCGAGGAAAATTATCCACTTTAGTTCAGATAACAGTTATCAGCTATCAGTTATCAGTCTAGGCACTGTTTACTGATAACTGACAACTGACTTAGCTTTTGCCATTCAGCACGCGAAAACTGCGGGCTTGATTTTCTAGCCTTGTGGCAAGGCGATCGCACACCCGATTACATAATTCAAAAATCATTTCATCTTCCACCCGATAGTAAGCGCAAGTCCCTTCACTGCGGCGGCTAAGGATTCCTGCTTGCCACATTACTTTCAGGTGTTTGGACACATTAGCCTGAGAAGTCTGTGTTGCCTCTACCAATTCTTGCACGCATTTTTCTTCATCCCGTAGTAAGTGCAGCAGCCGGAGGCGCATCGGTTCACTTAAAAGGCTGAAGTATTCGGCTACTTGTTGCACCACTTCCGGTGGTACAGGCAACGCTTGTTTCATCAGGATTGACCCGCAAGAACAGACAATTTTACAAATGACTCATTGTGATATCAATGACTCACTTGATATATACATTAATACCTAATCGGGGTTAATTCGCATCAAAGGCTGACCATATTCCACTGGTTCGCCATTTTGGACAAGAATTTCCATTACTTGTCCAGATACTTCAGCCTCGATTTCATTCATCAGCTTCATAGCTTCAATGATACAGACTGTTTGACCACTACGGACGCGATCGCCCACTTCGACAAAAGCAGCCTCACCCGGTGCTGGAGCGCGATAAAACGTTCCTACCATGGGGGAATCCACTTCTACTAGTCTCTTGTCAATTGTAGAGGAGGAATTGGCTGAAATCTGCACGCTAGAACCAGTTGTGGCATTATCTACGCGACTCGTTCCCGCCTCCATATTTTGATTTGGTGTTGCTGGGTTTCCAGTTGGGGAAACCGATGTCAATCCCGAACCAACTACACCGCTTACAGCTGCTTGACTAACTGACAAAAATTGATTGCTAAAACTAACCGACTTACGTACCGTTAGTTCAAAGTCATCGCTTTTGAGCGTTACTTCGGCAATATCTGTTTGCGCGATCGTTGCCAGCAGTTGGCGGATTTCATTAAAGTCCAATGGCACAGTTTTTATTACCTCGACCTATCCGTAAATAAGAATCTTAAGTGTGGCAGGGATTTAATCCCTGATGCAGGGACTGTAATCGGAATTTGCCCTGATGAAATTAAATTTATTCCCTGCCTAAATATTTATCCTCACGGGTATCAATTTTGATACGTTCCCCCTGAGCAACAAACAATGGAACCATGACAGTAGCTCCGGTTTCTAGGGTGGCTGGTTTAGTACCACCTGTAGCCGTATCACCTTTGACGCCTGGATCTGTTTGCACAATTTCCAAAACCACCGAGTTGGGCAGTTCTACTTCTAGCACTTGCTCTCCCCAACGAATAACGTTGACTTCCATACCTTCTTTGAGGTACTTCACGCGATCGCCAATTTGCTCCACGCTCAATCTATTTTCTTCGTAGGTTTCCATATCCATAAAGACGAACTCTTCGCCCTCTTTATAGGTATGCTGCATCGTGATTTTTTCTAGAGTAGCTTGCGGTACTGTTTCCCCAGCCCGGAAAGTTTTTTCTAGAACCTTTCCAGTTTGAACACTTTTGAGAGTTGTCCGGACAAAAGCAGAGCCTTTACCTGGCTTAACATGGAGGAAATCTACCACTCGCCATACAGACCCATCTAACACAATTGAGACACCGGGTCGAAAGTCGTTACTAGAGATCATGAAACTTGCAAATTTGGGAAGACAATCGGCATTTATTGTACCCTTCCAGCGTTGTAATTAGTCATTAATCGTTGAGTAACTTAGTTAAAGGGGACTGGGTACTAGGGAATAATTTGGGCTTTTACTGTAATCATCTACCTCATCCCCCTCCATGTCCTTACTCAGCACTCCTAACTGTGGGAAGATGGTTGATGGGTTACGCCTAGTGAACAATTTGATGCTGCATTTGAGCCATCCCATCATGTTTAACATATTAAAATCTTGGCTGAAGAACAGCCTAATGGCAATATTGTTAGTAACAATATTTTTAGGCATAAATACAGCTGGCTGGACTCACTCCAGTAATGCCGCCCTGCCATCTGGAAATGCAATTACTGACGGCAAGGCTTTATTAAGGTATGCACTCCCGATAGACAATAAACCAGTCCGGAAACTGCAAGCCAGTTTAGAAGACATTTCCACCCAGTTGCGAGCCAATAGACGCTGGGGTGCTATTTCCAAAGACCTCAGTCAAGCATCCCGGGTTCTCGATAAACCTTCCCAAATCCTAGCAAGCGTTCCCGCAGAACGCCAACCCCAAGCCGAAGCTTGGATTACTGAATTAAAATCTGGTGTAGATTCACTCCAAGAATCTGTCAAAGCCAAAAATAAAGAACAAATCCTCGAAGGCAGAAACAAACTGCTGAATATTGTTACTCAGTTGGAAGAGTCAATGGTGACGGAATTTCCCTTTGAAGTGCCTGCTGAGTACAGTAATCTCCCTCAACTCAAAGGTCGGGCCACCGTGGCTATGAAAACCAACAAAGGTGAGCTAACCCTTGTGGTAGATGGTTATAGTGCCCCCGTCACAGCTGGCAATTTTGTGGATTTAGTACAGCGAGGTTTTTATAACGGCTTAGAATTTACCCGTTCAGAAGAATCTTACGTCCTACAAACCGGAGATCCACCAGGAAAAGAAGTAGGTTTTATTGACCCCAAAACTGGCAAATACCGTGCTATTCCCTTAGAAGTTTTGGTGGAAGGTGACAAAGAACCTACTTATGGCATTACTTTAGAACAGGCCGGTCGTTATCTTGATATGCCAGTTCTGCCTTTTTCTTCCTTTGGTGCATTAGCAATGGCTCGCCCCGAAACTGAAGTAAATGGTGGTTCCTCACAATTTTTCTTCTTTTTGTTTGAACCAGAACTCACCCCCGCCGGACGCAACCTGTTAGACGGACGCTATGCCGTTTTTGGTTATCTTATTGAAGGCAAGGAAATTTTGGACACACTCAAAGCAGGAGACAAAATTGAATCGGCAACTGTAGTTCAAGGCATCGAAAATTTAGTTGAACCACAAGCAGCGTAAAATTTAGTTCGTAGTCAGCACTTTAGTGCTTAATTAGGCGCTCAAGCGCCTACTACGAGCGGGGACAATGACAATGACTAAAGTTCAAGATATCGGCGAACAAGGTCTTTTAGCCAAATTACAAAGCTTTTGTCCCCCAGAAGTGATTGGGGATGACGCAGCAGTACTTTTAACCGCACCAGGACAATCTTTAGTAGTGACAACGGATGTGCTGGTTGATGGCGTGCATTTTAGCCATGACACCACATCCCCAGAAGATGCTGGTTGGCGGGCTGCGGCTGCTAATTTATCAGATTTAGCGGCAATGGGGGCTTCTCCTTTAGGCATCACTGTCGGGTTGGGGCTTCCTGGAGAAGTAAGCGTAAGTTGGGTAGAACGTTTATACCAGGGAATGACAGAATGCTTGCAACAATACAATACACCGATTGTGGGTGGTGATGTCGTGCGATCGCCTGTGACGACCTTATCCATCACTGCATTTGGTCAAGTTCATCCCCATCAAATTATCCGTCGTGCTGCTGCTCAAGTAGGGGATGCAATCCTGGTTACGGGCATTCATGGAGCCTCCCATGCTGGCTTACAACTACTTTTGCACCCCGAACTCAAACAAAACTTGACTGATGCAGAATATATAAGCTTAATCAAAGCCCATCAGCGTCCACAACCACGCTTAGATGTCCTACCCACACTCTGGCCAATTCTTGAATCTTACTCCCCATCCCCTCATCTTCCCATCGCCGGCATGGATAGTAGCGATGGTTTAGCAGATGCGATTTTGCAAATTTGCCGTGCCAGTGGTGTTGGTGCTATCCTCGAAAGTCAAAAAATCTCCTTACCATTGGCTTTTAGCCACTGGGTGACACCAGCACAAGGGCTAGAATATGCTCTTTACGGTGGCGAAGACTTTGAATTAGTTCTGTGCTTACCAGAAAAACCAGCAAATACTTTAGTCCAAAAACTAGGTAACGGTGCAGCTATAGTCGGCACGATTACAGCCAGTTCACAAGTACTTCTACAAGATAAACATAAAAAAATCCCCGACCAAGTTTTAAATCTCAATCGGGGATTTCAGCATTTTTGTTAATAGCCTACAGTCAAAGGTGAACAATTGAAGTTCTTCACTAATGACCAATAACTAATGATTTACCCTGCTTGTCCTGAGCGTAAACCGAAGGAAGCGCAGCCGTAAAGCCTACGGCATAGCTGAGTTTACCGCGGTAGCGTCTCGTAGAGAAGGGCTAATGAAAATAATTAAGCCCACTTCTCGGCTACTAGTTCTGCCAAGTCTAAAACTCGTTGGCTGTAACCCCACTCGTTGTCGTACCATGCCATAACTTTTACTAGGTCATTGCCCATAACCAAAGTCAAACTGGAATCCACAATTGAGGAAGCGTCGGTACCTTGATAATCAGACGAGACTAGTTGTAGTTCGCTGTAATCCAAAATTCCTTTGAGTGGGCCTTCAGACGCATCTTTGAGAGCTTGGTTCACTTCTTCAGTAATAGTACGCTTCTCAACCTGAACTACGAAATCTACCATTGAGACGTTCGGGGTAGGTACCCGTAAAGCAACACCATTCAGCTTGCCTTTAAGATCTGGAATTACCAGCGCTACTGCTTTTGCCGCACCGGTGGAGGTGGGAACAATGTTGATGGCTGCTGCCCTTGCCCGTCGCAAATCCCGGTGAGAAGCGTCTAATAACCGCTGGTCACCAGTATAGCTATGGGTGGTGGTCATTGTGCCTTTAATGATCCCGAATTTATCATTCAAGACTTTGGCGATGGGAGCCAAGCAGTTGGTAGTGCAGCTAGCGTTACTGATGATGTTGTGCTTGTTGTGGTCATAATCGTGATGGTTAACGCCCATTACAAACGTGCCATCCTCGTTTTTACCAGGGGCAGTGATTAAAACCTTTTTGGCACCTGCATTCACATGCTTAAGTGCCCCGTCCTTGCTAGTAAATACGCCTGTTGCTTCGATCACCAGATCAATTTCCCACTCTTTCCAGGGCAAGTTTTCTGGGTTGCGATCGGATACGCATTTAATGGTTTTACCGTTAACGATGATTGAATTATCATCGGCCGTAATGTCAGCATTCTGTAACTTCCCAAGCATTGAATCATACTTTAGGAGGTGAGCATTGGTTCTAGGATCTGATGTGTCATTAATAGCAATAAGGTCGAGATTGCTATTTTCTCTGCCCACCCAACAACGTGCAAAGTTACGCCCGATGCGCCCGAAACCGTTTATTGCGACTCTAATCACAGTGTCTTACCCTCTGTATTTATGCCTATAAATTGATATCTTTGACCCCAATCATATCGCAAAGGGGGGGGGTATTAATAACTGGAAAGTGTTAGATCAATAAAAAAAAAACATATTTTATTCAGGTTTATCTGAGTAGAGCTTGTGAATCATGATGTAGGATCTAACCCCTTCGGGGACTAAATAGTGAATTGACTGGCCTTCGCGGCAAAGGTTACGAATAAGACTTGACGAAAGTTCCACTAAGGGTATATTCAAGAGTTGCCAGTGAATGTTTTGTGACTGCTGCTTTAGTTGTTGCTCCACTTGCTTGCAGATTAACTCGCTTTGAGCTATAGTCTCACCACCTAGCAGTCGGGGTGCGATTAACCAATCACACATTAGTGCTAGTTCGTGTCCACGGTACCAACGGGGTAAGGTTTGGAAGGTATCTAAACCCACAATCCAGTACCAGTGAGTATTTGGGTAAAAAGTAGATAAATCAATCAAGGTGTTGATGGCGTAAGAACTTCCAGAGCGATTTGTCTCTACTAGGGAGACAGTAAACGCTGGGTTATCTCTGGTAGCCAATTGCAGCATTGCTACTCGATGCTCAAACAAAGTCGTTTGTTTGTGAGGAGGATTGAGTGATGGCACCCAAATTACTTTTTTTAGAGGTATTTGATACAAAGCTGTCTGAGCTATGAGCAAGTGTCCCCAATGAATTGGATCAAATGTGCCACCAAAGATTGCTATTTGCTGCATTCATCTCATGCCTGAACTTGATGCAATTAAAAACGCTTTTAATACCAATGTACTATTTTATTCAATTTGCGTTTGAGCTTGACGGAATTTAAAAGCTTGTTTCATTACCAATGTATTACAGTAGGCAATACCAGTAAGGAATTAAGAAATATGTATTTGAAACTACAAGAATTTCTGTCCCGATACAGCAGAAATTTTCCGAATAATCTTAACAAGAGTTCAGAAATAGCAAAAACCTCCAACAAAGGTAAAATCATTCTCAATCAGCAAAACAACAGAGGAAAATAATCCAAACATCGGGTATAAACAAGATGCAGGGACAGTTACGGTAAAAATCAAATTCCTGTTATGATACGCGTGTCATTTGTGATTATGGTGTGGTGTAAGAGGAGCAATCAATGAGTAATTTTGTAGATTTTGGCGGCAGACCATTTCATTTCATTGGAATTGGTGGCATAGGCATGTCTGCCCTGGCATACGTTCTAGCCAAGCGTCAACTGCCAGTGTCAGGTTCTGACCTTCGTCCAAATCATATTACGCGCAAGTTAGAATCTATCGGAACACATATTTTTGGGACACAAGAGGCCAGTAATCTGGGATTCTTTGTTTCTAGTGAATCAGCTAATAGAGTATTATTAAACTCACAAGAAATATTACCTACTGTTACCAAGTCAACACTGCCTCAAGTTATTTGTTCAACAGCAATTAACGCTAATAATTTGGAATACAAAGCAGCAGTGGAATTAGGCTGTCCAATTTTTCATCGTTCAGATGTCCTAGCTGCCTTGATTTGTGATTATCGTAGTATCGCGGTGGCAGGAACCCACGGTAAAACTACAACCAGTAGCATGATCGGCTATATGCTGTTGCAAGCGGGTTTAGACCCAACAATTCTTGTAGGTGGTGAAGTTAATGCTTGGGAAGGAAATGCTCGATTGGGACAAAGTGAATATCTGGTAGCTGAGGCAGATGAATCTGATGGTTCTCTGGTGAAACACGCCCCAGAAATAGGCATTATTACTAATATTGAACTTGATCATCCTGATCACTATGACACCTTAGAAGAAGTAATTGATATCTTTCAAACATTTGCATCTAGTTGTAAAACCGTCATAGGTAGTATTGATTGTGAGACAGTACGCGAGTTGCTACGCAACGCCTCCGGCGATCGCCTCAAACCGACAATCACCTACAGCCTCAACCCAGAGACAGAGGCAGACTATACCGTTAGTAATATTGAATATCGTCCTGATGGCACTACAGCTTTAGTTTTGGAGAAAGGTAAAGCTTTAGGAGTATTGAAATTAAGACTGCTGAGTCGGCATAATCTAAGTAATGCTCTGGCTGCGGTAGCTGTTGGTCGAGTTGTAGGCTTAGAATTTGGGGCGATTGCCAAGGGTATTGCCACCTTTGAAGGTGCAAGACGTCGCTTTGAGTTTCGGGGAGAAGTTGACGGCATTACCTTCATTGATGACTATGCTCATCACCCTAGCGAAATTCGCGCTACTTTGGCTGCTGCACGCCTACAAGCAAGGCCAGGGCAAAGAGTGGTTGCCATTTTCCAACCCCATCGCTATAGTCGCACACTGACCTTTTTAGAAGAATTTGCCGAGTCATTTACTTACGCTGATTTAGTTGTGCTGACAGATATTTACAGCGCCGGAGAACCCAATTTAGGGCAAATTAGCGGTGAGCAACTGGCAGCAGAAATTGCTAAACAGCACCCACAAGTGCTGTATCAACCTAATTTATCCCTAATGAGCGAGTTCTTGCTGCAAACGCTGCGTCCCGGAGATTTAGCATTATTTCTGGGTGCTGGGAATTTAAATCAGGTGATTCCTGAAATAATTACTACACTTTGCGAACCTGCGACAGCTACATCCTAGATGAAGAGAAAGGCATGAAGTCTAACTCTGGTAAGGATTTTATCGATTAACCCTGTTGCTGTATTTTTACGGCAAATAAATGTAAAAATTTCACAAATTGATCTAAAGATGAAAATATCCCAGGCAGCTGCAAATGTCTGCACAATTTTTGCTACAAATGCACAGAAGCAGAAAACAGAAGATTCTAATGACAGTAAAATAATTTACCTGAAAGGTACTGATTGTGCGATTAAGTCACAAGCATCCTTATCTGCATTTACTTCATATAGAGTTGGGGGAGCAGCGGAATGGTACGTTGCCCCCCATAATTTAGAAGCTCTTCAAGCCAGTTTAGAGTATGCAAAAGAACAAGAATTGTCAGTGACAACATTGGGAGCAGGCTCTAACATGTTGGTAAGCGATCGCGGTTTACCAGGCTTAGTCATTTCTACTCGTCATCTCCGCCATAGCTACTTTGATCCCCAGACAGGCCAATTAACCGTCGCTGCGGGGGAATCAATTCCTAGCTTGGCATGGGAAGCAGCCAAATTAGGTTGGCAAGGATTAGAGTGGGCTGTGGGCATTCCCGGAACTGTTGGGGGTGCTGTAGTCATGAATGCCGGGGCACATAATAGCTGTATCGCAGATATGTTAGTTAGCGCCCAAGTACTTTCGTCAGACGGTACTTTAGCAACTTTGACCCCCGACGAAATCGGTTACAGCTACCGGACTTCATCATTGCAAGGTAGCGATCGCATTGTTACCCAAGCCACCTTCCAATTGCAACCAGGTGTTGATCCAGCGTTGGTTTTGGCAGTAACCAAACAACACAAAAAACATCGTCTAACTACCCAACCTTACAATTTCCCCAGTTGCGGAAGCGTCTTCCGTAACCCTACACCTTATGCAGCTGGGTGGTTAATCGAACAAACAGGTTTGAAAGGCTACCAAATTGGCGGAGCGCAAGTGGCATTATTACATGCTAATTTTATCGTCAATCGTGGTGGAGCCAAGGCTAGTGATATTTTTTATCTCATCCGTCATATCCAACAACAAGTACAAGACCGATGGTCAATTTGCTTAGAGCCAGAAGTCAAAATGATCGGTGAGTTTCAAGCAGTTGCTTAAGGGACTAGGGGCTAGAGGCTAGAGACTAGGGGAAGAAGTTGGGCTTGTACCACCATCATCCCCATTATCGCCCCAAATCCAGGATTAATTATTGGTAAGAAAATAGGCAAATTGCCGACCGCATCTATAATTGAATTTGATTTTGTTATTTAACGTACACTTGGAAAATCGATTATGACAGGTAAAGGACAGGGATTTGGTTTTGGCTTAGGAAAAATGAAAGAACTAGCTGATGCTTTTAAAAAAGCGCAGCAGGTTCAAGAAGGAGCAAAGCGTCTCCAAGAAGAATTGGAGCAAATGGAAATTCAGGGTGAGTCTGGTGGTGGACTCGTTAAAGTTATAGTCAGTGGGAACCAAGAACCCAAGCGCGTAGAAATTGCCCCAGATGCTCTAGGGCAAGGTGCAGAACTACTTTCTGATCTGGTAACAGTAGCCATGAAAGATGCCTACAACAAGTCTACAGCCACAATGCGGGAACGGATGGAAGACTTGACCAGTGGACTAGAACTACCTGGATTTTAATCATTGGTCATTAGTCATTAGTCATTAGTCATCTACCATTAGACTGATGACTGTAGACTTTTGACCTTTGATGGGTACTAAGTAAAATATTTATGCCTTACAAGCTGTTGTTTGTCTGCCTGGGGAATATTTGTCGCTCGCCATCGGCAGAAAATATTATGAATCATCTCATCGCACAGGCTGACTTGGGCGATGGCATTTTCTGTGACTCTGCGGGTACATCGAGTTACCACATTGGTAGCGCCCCCGACCGACGCATGAGTTCTGCTGCTG
The DNA here is from genome assembly GCF_963920895.1 of Anabaena sp. CCY 9613. Taxonomy (NCBI): domain Bacteria; kingdom Bacillati; phylum Cyanobacteriota; class Cyanophyceae; order Nostocales; family Nostocaceae; genus Anabaena; species Anabaena sp. CCY 9613. Next base: position 43,618 of record NZ_CAWUDE010000017.1, on the reverse strand, counting down.
CTGCCAAATTGGGAATTAAACTGCGTGGTCAAGCTCGCCAATTTCAAAAATTAGACTTTCATGACTTTGATATGATCTTGGCAATGGATCAAGAGAATTATGAAAATATCCTTGCTCTTGATCCAACTAGGCAGCATCACCATAAAGTTTATTTAATGTGTCAATTTTGTTCAAGGCACACCCTCAAGGAAGTTCCCGACCCTTATTACGGCGGAGTAGATGGCTTTAATCAGGTAATCGATTTGCTTGTGGATGCTTGTGAAGGTTTACTTCAACACATTACCAACAATCAATTGCAAGCATAAATGTGAGCAAATACCTTGAGAGACACAGAATTTCTGGCTTGTGCAGAATCTGTAAAACTCTATGGTACTTGTACTAAAAGAATCTCCCGCCACAGCGTCAGCCTGGCGGTGAGAGGATCAATCCACTAAGCCATGCTTCATGGCAAAACGTACTAGTTCTGCTCGGTTGCTGGTGGCAGTTTTTCTTAATAAGCTGCTCACATATTTTTCCACTGTTCTGGGACTTAGGTGTAGTTGATTGCCCATGTCGGCATTAGAAAAACCGTGAGTCAATAGTTCTAGGACTTCTTGTTCTCTGGCGGTCAACGATGACAGCAAATGTGATTGCTGAATATGAGTAGATAAAGATTGGTGAGTGTCCATTTCTTTTGTCGCAAAGGAACCTCCCAGATTCTCTTTATGGGAAAAGCGGTACTCCGATTGAATAATTTGCGATCGCGCCAGGAGATTCCGAATTGCTGCTGCTAGCTCTTCTAGTTCAAAAGGCTTAGGCAAGTACAAATCGCACCCTGATTGGTAACCCAGAATTCTTTCTTGAGTCTTTGTGCGTGCTGTTAATAAAATTACGGGTAATAACCGAAATACTGGCTGTTGACGTACTCGACGTACTAGTTCATAGCCATTCATCTGTGGCATGACAATATCAGTGACTATCAAATCAGGATGGTAATCATCTACCATTGCCAAAGCCTCTTGACCGTCATTAGCTGTGATCACTGAGTAGCCAGACAGTTCAAGATAGTCACTAATAGACAGACGAGTGCCCAGGTCGTCATCCACAACAAGGATTGTCAAGGGCATGGACAGTACACCCCTAGCATTTTTTTACTCAGAATTTGACTTCTACAAGCTACAACAGTGAACACAGGCAGAAATAGTGTTCTTATGTTTCATACTATGACAGGATTAACAGCTTATGACTGCCTGAAGGTTGATTTATAAAGAAAATCTTAAATCCTTAGAAAGAGTTAACGAATTGTAACGCAATTAGACTCATAATGCTTAAAATTTACAGCTAGTTTTATCTTTCTTAATAAAGAAACCATATTGTATGACTATTTATGACTCAGATGTAAATAATTTTTACTTTAAAATTATTTTTTAGTACTAAAATCGACTCACCCAAAACTAGCCTGGCTGGTCTTAAGTGTAAATCAAATACAAAAAAACAAACATAATAAAAACTGGTTGATATTTGCCACAAGTATTAATACTCAACAAGAAGCAATCTTTCAGGAAAATGTCCAGAGGATAACGCTGACATAATACCAAATTGCCAAAGATAGTGTTGTGTAAAAGAAATCCAGCTTGGCAGTGAGATTGTCAAGGCTGTTAGCCAGCATGACTTATAATAATGACTCATTCTTTGTTTTCCTAACTGGAGAAATCAAACTCATGGGTCGCGCCAAAAAGGTTGTCCTGGCATATTCTGGTGGAGTGGATACCTCCGTTTGCATTCCTTACCTGAAAAAAGAGTGGGGTGTAGAAGAAGTAATTACTCTGGCAGCAGACTTAGGTCAGGGAGATGAATTAGAGCCAATCCGAGAAAAAGCTCTGAAATCGGGTGCAAGTGAATCTCTTGTGGCGGATGTGAAAGATAGTTTTGTTAAAGATTACGCTTTTCCCGCAATTCAAGCCAATGCCCTCTACGAAAATCGCTATCCCTTAGGGACTGCCCTTGCTCGTCCGTTGATTGCCAAGATACTAGTAGAAGCTGCCCATAAATATGGTGCTGATGCGATCGCTCATGGTTGCACTGGTAAAGGTAATGATCAAGTGCGCTTTGACGTAGCTTGTGCGGCCCTTGATCCCAATTTGAAGATCCTCGCACCAGCCAGGGAATGGGGCATGAGTCGTGAGGAAACCATCGCTTACGGTGAGCAGTTTGGTATCCCCACACCAGTAAAAAAATCTTCTCCCTATAGTATTGATAAAAATTTACTCGGTCGCAGCATAGAAGCTGGGGTATTGGAAGATCCAGCTGCTGAACCACCAGAAGAAATTTATGAAATGACCAAGGCGATCGCGGATACTCCCAATGAGCCAGAATACATGGAAATTGGGTTTCAGGGGGGTATTCCTACCAGCCTCAACGGCACACCTAAAAACCCAGTTGAGTTAATTGAACAACTCAATCAAGCCGCAGGCAATCATGGCATTGGGCGGATTGATATGATTGAAAACCGCCTAGTAGGTATCAAATCACGAGAAATATATGAATCACCCGCTATGTTAGTGCTAATTCAGGCACACCGTGATTTAGAAAGTCTGACTTTGACAGCGGATGTTAGTCACTACAAGCGGGGTATAGAAGAAACTTATACCCAAATAGTTTATAACGGTCTTTGGTACAGTCCACTCAAAAACGCACTAGATGCTTTTATTCACAAAACTCAAGAACGAGTTTTAGGAACAGTACGAGTCAAACTTTTTAAAGGTAACGCCAGCATAGTTGGGCGTTGGAGTGATAATTCTCTCTACACCCCCGATTTAGCGACCTACGGTTCGGAAGACCAATTTGATCACAAATCTGCTGAAGGCTTTATTTATATTTGGGGATTGCCCACGCGCATTTGGGCACAGCAAAGTAGGAAGTAGGAAGTGGGGAGTAGGGAGTAGGGAGTAGGGAGTAGGGAGTAGGGAGTAGGGAGTAACGAAGAAATTTCCCTCCTGCACCCTGCGCCCTGCCCCCCTGCCTCTTTCCCCTAGCCTCTTCTCACTCACTAGTTGCTCGTTTCACTTGGCGGGACTCTAACCATATGGGTATACCAATCAAGGCCACCAGAATTAGTAAAGCCGCGATCGCAAATTGACTCACCCAAGCAACCAATTGTTCTAGAGAAATAACTCTGCCAGCAAAAAAAGCTAACGTCACCATCACACTAGCCCATGCGCTTGCTCCTGCTAAGTTGTATACAAAGAATTTTCTAAAAGGCATTTCAGCTATACCTGCTAGTGGCGCTGCAAAAATTCGCAGTAATGCGAAAAAACGCCCAAAGAATACAGCTTTAGTGGCGTTATCACTAAATTGTTCTTTAATGTTGAGCAATCGCTCTTCGGAAACCCGAAAGAGTTTACCTATTTGCAGCAGAAACGGCCAGCCACCAATTTTACCAATCCAATAGCCACAAGCACCCCCTATGACAGCACCTGCAACGGCATCACCAAGTACTAACCAGTAACTTAGTTCATCACTGCCAGCGAGAAACCCACCCACCAGGGTTACTGTTTCACCAGGAAGGGGAATGCCCAAATTTTCTAGCAAAATTCCCAAAAAAATTGCCCAGTAACCATATTGGTGGGCAAATTCTTGGATGTTTTCTAGTGAAATCAATTCAAGAGACATCCCGCACCGCCGCCTTTACAATTTTTTACCTTTCATATATCTTGGCTCGTTTATGGCTGGGGTGTCAATCAAGCCATAATATAGACTTAATTTATATTTTAGTTTTTTATGTTATTTATTAGATATTGAATATTGACGCTTTAGTCTTGACGAGTTATTAACACAGATACATACTCTAAACAAAATTATTAGGGAAAACTTATAAAAATCTGATGAAAATATAAAAATTTTGTAAAAGATACGGTTGATACCGAAATTATTAGGCGATTATGCCTATATTTAGGGAAGTTAAAATAAATTATACGGCACAAGTACTGAACTAAATCGTTTTTGCAGCCGATATGTGAATTCCTAGCATTTGGGAAGCAAACAATATTTTGCTGTTAAAGATAAGCTAGTATTTATGCCAAATTTCTGTTCTGTTACGTGTTTCAACTACCTAGTTAAATTCATGACTATCTCACAAGAATTGCAAGTAGTTTTATTTAAGCCCCACGGCAGCATTGACTTGCAGGGTGGAATGACTTTGAGCGAACAGATGAGGGAAGTCACACCCCAGTCTGATCAACTCTGGGTTATTGACTTATCAGAAGTTGATTTTATGGATAGTTCTGGATTAGTACCTTTGATTAATGGACTAACATCGGCACGTGAAAATGGTTGTCGCCTAGTGTTATGCAACGTCCAAGCTCCAGTAAGATTAATTTTGGAACTGACTCAGCTAGATTCAGTTTTTGAAATTTTTGATACTTACGAGGATATTTTCACTGCCAGTAACGATAAAGATCTGGCTATAGCGAGCTAGTTTATTACCTGTGATAGATGCGGTAATTTCATCGCTTTTGTATTTCTTAATCTTCTCCTAATTCCTTTATCATAGCCAGCGATCGCAGTCTCATGTTAGCCGATTTAACTGACACTTACATTGCAATACTGGTGTCAATTAATGTTTAGTGGCAACGGGTGCAGAGGGAAATAAGCAAACCAGTTTCAGACAAATTTTGTCTAATTTACTACCCTGACTGCACCAATCATCTGACTGCATCTGACTGCTAAATATATAAAAGCTAACCACTTCCTTAGATGTAAGTGGTTTATTATTGGCAATTTATGCATTTTGTACAGTAGAAATATTGTTTGGACTAGAATCCGGACGGGGAAAATTTGGCAAATCAATGCCACTGTGACTCGCTGTGCGGGTCTTAATTGCCAAACGGTAACTCACGCTTTGCAATTCTGCCTGAAGTTTACGGTTTTCCCTTTGTAACATTGCTACTTTTTCTCTGACTGGAGCCATACGCTCCTCAAACTTACGACGGTAAATTTGGGGTAACTCTTGTACTACTTGCTCTAACATTCGACTGCGATCAGTTAGTTCTTGTACTGACTGCCGTAGTTGGTAAATTTCGGTATCACGAGTAGTAATTTGTTCTTGGTAGAATGTTACTTGCTGCTCAACAGCTTGCAATTGTTCTTGCAATGCCTGTAATTGAGTAGTATCATACTCAGGCTCGGATTTCTGGGGCATAAAATTAGCATTGCCCTTTACCAAGCGGAAAAGTTCTTGAGATAGCTGCTGCACTAATTGATCACGCAGCTGCAACTCTTGGCGCAACTGCGATACCTCTGTAGAGAGAGCTTGGATGTTGGGTGTGTCAGTTTGGCTCACAGTGGCTTACAGCTCCCATTGACGAATGCTTGTCTAAATTTTAGGTATAACTGCGATGGTACTGCCTTAAGGAAGTACTTGTTAATTTAGCATTCCCAACCACATGCCGAAAAACTTACTTGGTAAAAATTTTTTTATATTTACCTTAATCAGTACTGAGTACTGAGTCAAAAAACTCAACACTCAGCATTGGTTAATGAGATTACAACTTAGGCGGTTACAGCAACTGTTTCTGTTTCTGTTTCTGCTGTTTCTGCTTCTGTTTCTGGTAGATCCTGCTTAATAGTCAAGTAGCGAATCACTTCTTCGCTCAAACGCATAGCACGTTCCATAGGAGCGATCGCAGATCCAGGCCCAGTGTAGTTCATTTGCACGTAGATGCCGTCCCGGTGTTTTTTAATTTCATAAGCCAGACGACGTTTTCCCCGATTTTGAATTTCGATGTTTTCAGCACCTTGTTCTTGGAGCAAATTCTGGTATTTAGCGATCGCTTGCTCTACCTGTTCATCTCCCAGATCAGGACGTAGGATGTATATTGTTTCGTAAACTATGGACATGCTTTTAGGTCTCCTTATGGACGAAAGGGCTGCTGATGTGATTTTATACAGGAATCTCATGGAGGATACCAGCAATGATCAACATCAAAGCAACAAGGAACTATAATCTTACCAGTTTTCAATTTGAATCATTAGCCAAATCCGCCAAATAAATAAAAACCTAACCCTCCTGCAATGCTAAACTCACCGCGCTGGCTCACTTTTGAATTTCGATGATTAGTACTAGATTTTAGTGAACACCAGCAAATTGATGAAGCTATCAACTTAGCTAATGGGTATGCTTCCCAAATTGAGACTATAGCTAATCGGTCTGGGGCTAAAGCCTCTACCACTGACTGAATATGCTACCCGCTTACAGCTTTCAATCGCAGACAAAAGGATATTAATCAAGGTTATGGCGCAGCGCTATGTGCGAGTTCAAAATCAAGAAGGAAAAATTTACTATGGATTGCTACAACTATCCCTCAACGTGCAGGTGCTAGATGCTCCACCCTGGTTAAAAGGGGAACCCATAGACTTAATTCTCGAACCAAAAAACTACCAAATTCTTACTCCCTGCTCTCCTTCCAAAATTGTGGCGGTAGGGAAGAATTACACAGATCATGCTGAAGAAATGGGAACTAAAGTCCCTAGTGAGCCACTACTCTTTCTCAAGCCGCCCACATCTATTATTGCTTCGGAAACAGAAATTAAGTATCCGCTCCAGTCGCAACGGGTAGACTACGAAGGTGAATTAGCATTAGTCATTGGCGATCGCACTTGTAAATGCACAGTAGAAGAAGCCCAAACCAAAATTTGGGGCTACACCATAGCTAACGATGTGACAGCGCGAGATCTCCAACAAAAAGACGGTCAATGGACACGCGCCAAAGGTTTTGATACGTTTTGTCCTTTAGGCCCTTGGATTGTCCGAGAATTGAATCCTGGAGCCAGATTACAGACATTTTTGAATGATGATCCTACGCCAGTGCAGTCTGCTTGTATTGATCAGATGGTGTTTCCCCCTGACGTGTTAGTTTCCTACATTAGTCAGGTGATGACACTGTTGCCGGGTGATGTAGTGTTAACAGGTACACCAGTGGGTGTAGGGCCGATGCACATAGGCGATCGCGTCCGTATAGAAATTGAAGGCATTGGTCGCTTGGAAAACACCGTGACCACTTACTAGCGCACCTGCATATAAACAGCATCAGAAATCGCCGGAATTTCTGCATAACGCCCAAACAGAGATTGGGCCACAGAATAGATAATTGCTGCTATTAAGCCGATAAAAATGGTGTTGGTGATAGTTTCAATGGCAAAGCCAGCACCAGGAACCGGAGATATAATTTGCAGCAGTATGGAACACAAAAATATAACTATACTGAATAGAATTGCCTGCATCGTATTGAAACGAATGAAGTGACTAATTTTTTCGTTTCTCACCACTAATAAGAACAAGGCAAAAAAGACGATCAAGCTAGCAAAAGGTACTGCTTGATAAATTGCCAGTATGGGAGTTAAAGGGATTAATATGACTTGCAGGAAAGGAAACTGTCTCAGCAGATAGCTACCAAAGACTAGACCCTCAATTAAAGGCAGTAAGTAAGGTAAACAAGCAAAAATCCGGTCAGAAACATTTGTAGACCCACGCCAAGTCATTGTGCGTTCTCCTTTGACTAAATTTTAAAAGTGACTGAGCCTAGGATAACGCAGTTGCATAGTCTTGCTGAGATATCTGATTATTCTACATAAGCAATTCGGAAACCCATCATACATTCATACTGCTCTACTTGCTGTGCATTCAGTTGGCGAATAGCTTGACCGCATCGCAATTGACCGCCACGCCAACGGGGTTGACCGCTCCCATCAGCCAGTAGACAAGATTGGCAAACTTGAGCGGGAGCGAGGATTTGCTCGTCCATTAAAATGACTAACATTGAATCCCTCCTGTACATTTTCATTACTTACCCCGCATTGTTCCCCCAGCTTAGGCACACTTTTAATAGATACGCAAATTATGGACGCAGCCAGATCAGACTGAAACTGTGTATGGAAACTATGGTGATGGTAATGCCCCAACGTATAGTTTTACGCTGCTGTTGGCAAACATGGGGTAATAACAAAAAATACCAAGTGAACTTTAATTTATTGTACGTTTTCCGTCTGAGATAGAGATAATTTTGTAACAAGACATACAAAACTTAGACAAAATACAGATATACATAAGTATCCTGAACAATATTAAATCCGCATTCTTTCGCCTCTCTGTAAAGTTAGCCATAGCGGTGTAAAATTTGAAATTCAGGAAAAAGCTTAAAGGTGATTAACACATTCATGGGTCTGGCATCTAATAATAAATAAGTCAGCACTAATAACAGTCAGCAGTCAAACACCATTGATTGTAAACGTTAACTTAGATGCTGCGCCCAGCCAATATCAACAGTTTTGACAATTTCCATAAGGATAGTTGAAGTGACTAGAACTAATTCAGAATTTCTCGCTGACTCAGATCCAGCGATCGCCGGGTTAATTAACCAAGAACTACAGCGTCAACGCGACCACTTAGAGTTGATTGCGAGCGAAAACTTTACCTCGGCTGCTGTACTAGCGGCTCAAGGTTCGGTACTCACAAATAAATATGCCGAAGGTTTACCAGGTAAACGCTACTATGGCGGTTGTGAATTTATCGACGAAGTTGAGCAATTAGCCATTGATCGAGCTAAACAATTATTTGGTGCAGCTCACGCCAATGTCCAACCCCATTCTGGCGCTCAGGCAAATTTTGCGGTTTTCCTGACATTGCTAGAACCCGGCGACAAAATCATGGGTATGGATTTATCTCATGGGGGACATCTTACTCACGGTTCACCAGTGAATGTTTCGGGTAAGTGGTTCCAAGTGTGCCACTATGGCGTGAACCAACAAACAGAACAACTAGACTACGACCAAATCAGAGAGCTGGCGCTAAGGGAGCGTCCTAAGCTCTTAATTTGTGGTTATTCAGCTTATCCCCGGATCATTGATTTTGCTAAGTTTCGCAGTATTGCTGATGAAATCGGCGCTTACTTACTAGCAGATATTGCCCATATCGCTGGTTTGGTTGCTAGTGGTTTGCACCCCAACCCCATTGCTGAATGTGATGTAGTTACAACTACTACCCACAAAACATTACGTGGCCCTCGCGGTGGTTTGATTTTAACCCGCGATGCCGAACTAGGTAAAAAGCTAGATAAATCCGTTTTTCCTGGCACTCAAGGCGGCCCTCTAGAACATGTAATTGCTGCTAAGGCAGTAGCTTTTGGTGAAGCACTCAAGCCAGAATTTAAAACTTATTCGGCGCAAGTAATTGACAATGCCCGTGCCTTGGCCCAGCAACTACAAAACCGTAGCTTAAAGCTAGTATCCAATGGTACAGACAATCATTTGATGTTAGTAGATTTACAGAATATAGGACTCACAGGCAAACAAGCCGATCAGCTCGTGAGTGGCGTGAACATTACCGCCAACAAAAATACAGTCCCCTTTGACCCCCAATCACCATTTGTCACCAGCGGATTAAGATTAGGTTCCCCAGCCATGACCACAAGAGGCTTGGGAGAAGTAGAATTTACCGAAATTGGTAACATTATCGCCGATCGCCTACTTGACCCCGATTCTGAGACAGTCGCCCAAGATTGTCGCCAACGGGTAGCCGCATTGTGCGATCGCTTCCCCTTGTATCCACATTTACAAATTCCAGTTCCAGCTTTGGCGTAAAGAAGAAGCAGGGAGCAGGGGGGCAGCACTTCGGCTTACCTCGACTTCGCTCGGTACAAGTCGCTCAGTGGACGGGAGCAGGGGGAAAGACTTCTAGCTATGACCAACATTTTCCCTATTGCCTTGTCCCCTTGCACCGCACTGAGCTTGTCGTAAAGCCCTGAAGGGGATAGCTGCGCTTACCGCGCAGCGTCTCGAAGAGAAGTGTCCCCTTGTCCCCAATTCTCTTGCTGATCAAAGCCCAAAATGTAGTAAATATTTAGATGGCAACATCCCACGGCAAATTGTTGTCTGACCACTACGTTACTAAAAATACCGATGCCTCCCCAGATTTATCATCTGATTGCTTTTCTGATAGCCGCAGTAGTCGTTCTCTGGACTACGCCTGATGTAAAAAACATTGGTATAAAAAGTGGACGTGTAGATCAACCAGGCGATCGCAAAGTCCATCAACGCCCAATGGTACGTCTGGGAGGAGTTTCTATCTTTACTGGTACCATTGCTTCTCTACTGATTGTCTGGTGGTTGGGCGGATTTGGTCATTTACCACCTGAAAAAGAATGGCAAATTTGGGGTGTTACTTTAGGCGGCCTGGGCTTTTTTTTGATTGGTTTAGCCGATGACTTGTTAAGTCTTTCTCCACTCACACGCTTGCTAATGCAAATTATTGTGGCTGCTGGCGCTTGGAAAGTTGGTGTGAGTATAGATTTTATTAGCATTCCCACAGTTGGTATAGTTAACCTCACTTGGCTAAGTTTACCGGTTACGGTTATTTGGCTGGTGGGCATGGTCAATGCTATTAACTGGATTGATGGTTTAGATGGTTTAGCCGCTGGAGTGTCAGGAATTGCGGCTGTAATTATGTTGCTAGTATCTCTATTTATGCGACAACCAGCAGCAGCTTTAATCGCCGCCGCTTTAGCTGGCGCATCTTTGGGATTTCTTCGCTATAACTTCAACCCCGCGCAAATCTTTATGGGAGATGGCGGGGCTTATTTTATGGGATTTACTCTAGCGGCTGTAGGTGTCATTGGTTTAGTGAAAATTCCGGCCTTCACTGCGGTGATTTTGCCTTATCTGATTTTGGCTGTACCAATTGTTGATATGTCAGCTGTGATTTTGGCACGACTTTGCAGTGGTAAATTACCTTGGGTTGCAGATGGTCACAGCCATTTACATCACCGACTCTTAAAGGCTGGTTTATCCCATCGCTGGACTGTTTTGTTTATTTACTCTCTTACCCTGTGGGTAGGAAGTTTGGCATTAGCTGTTGCTGGTATTCCTAGTGGTGTTGTTTACGCTAGTGCAACCACCTCGCTACTCAGTTATGTTTCTTGGCGAGTTTGGAAATTATCTCAACACAAGTAAAGGCTGATTACTTTTGTCTTATTACTGGATGACCAAAGATTTAATGAGTGCAGAAATTATTTGTGTTGGTACTGAACTGCTGTTAGGAGATATCCTCAACAGTAATTCTCAATTTTTAGCGCAACAATTAGCGCAACTGGGGATTCCCCACTACTATCAAACGGTAGTTGGGGATAATCCAGAAAGACTCAAGCAAGTTATGGAAATTGCTATATCAAGAGCGCAAATTCTCATTTTTACAGGTGGTCTTGGCCCTACACCTGATGACCTGACTTGTGAAACTATTGCCGATTTTTTTGGCGTTCCCTTGGTAGAACATCCAGAAATTATCGAAGACATAACTCAGAAATTTGCCCAACGTGGTCGGGTAATGACTCCTACCAACCGCAAACAAGCATTAATTCCTCAAGGTGCAGACATTTTACCCAACCCTACAGGTACAGCACCCGGTATTATCTGGCAACCCCGCCCGGAAATCACAATTTTTACTTTTCCTGGTGTCCCCTCGGAAATGCACCGGATGTGGTCAGAAACAGCGGTACCTTTTCTCAAAAATCAAGGTTGGGGACAAGAAATTATTTATAGCCGGAGTTTAAAGTTTTGGGGGATCGGTGAATCGGCTTTGGCAGAAAAAGTTGCCCCCTATTTTAACTTACCAAATCCCACGGTAGCTCCTTATGCGGGTAAGGGTGAAGTCAGACTGCGAATTTCTGCCAAGGCTGCTTCCGAAGCCGCCGCTGAGGCTTTGATTGCACCTGTGGAGAAACAAATTAAAGATATTGCTGGATTAGATTACTACGGGACTAATGATGACACTTTGGCTTCTGTGGTAGGTCAGTTATTGCGTCTATCGGGTGCAACACTATCGGTGGCAGAATCTTGCACTGGTGGGGGATTAGGGCAAATATTGACTGATAAATCTGGCAGTTCTGATTACTTTTGGGGTGGGGTAATTTCTTATGACAATTCGGTAAAGGTGGGATTACTAGGAGTGAATCCAGAGGATTTAGAGAAATTTGGGGCAGTAAGTGCTATTGTTGCCGAACAAATGGCTGTGGGAGTAAAAACTCGCCTCTCAACTACTTGGGCCTTGAGTATTACAGGTGTTGCTGGCCCAACCGGAGGAACAGACACCAAGCCAGTGGGTTTAGTTTACATTGGTTTAGCAGGGCCAGAGCAGGAAGTGAAAAGTTTTGAATATCGCTTTGGCACTATGCGGGGACGTGCGTTAATTCGTTATATCAGTGCTAATACAGCTTTAGACTTGCTGCGACGGACATTAATCAGATAATCCGGTTCAGGTTTTCCCCATAACATTTTTGCCTTCAACAAAAATCCTACTCCCCACTCCCTACTCCCCACGCTTAACTAAACTCTATAGTCTCCACAAAATCTAAAATATTCTCCTGAATGTCTTTAGCTTCTTCTGCGATGGAAGTCGGCATTTCACCGTTAAAGAAGTTGTGCTGGCTGCTAACTATATACACATAGTTAGTATTCATAAACGCGAGTAGCCCCCGGTATGCGTCCAACTTAGTGGCAGTGCCATTATTTTCTTGCTGGGAAATTGTGGAACCCTGAGGCATATGAACTAAGACGAAGTAAGATCCTTCTATTTTGTCTGCTAAGTATTCAGTATATTTCACCTCAGCTTTGGGCACATTGCTGAAAATTGCTTGCGGAAGGTACTTGTTGACTAGAAGTGATTGGAGATATTCTTCTTGCCCAATAGATTCCAACTCCTCTAACTGGTCTGAAGGGATGGAATAATAATCAATTCTGAGAAAAGTGCCGAAGTCATCAGAAAAGGCAGCTAGCCCTTCTTGACTGTTTACCTTACCACCTTGTTGTGGATCAACAGGAATAGGAACTGAAAAATTACCTGAGGGCGATTCATATACGTCGTCGCCATAATCTTTGACTACTGTGTCGTCGTCATCAAAGTATTCCTCATTTTCTGCTTCTTCTAAAGCAGCGATTACTTCTTGGATGATTTCTTGGGTTTCTTCATCCTCAAGTTCCAAAGCTTCCTGTAACTTTTTTAGATAAGGCTGTTTTTGTTTAGGGATAACCAGTTCTTCTTCGTCTATCACCACGATTACCCCAGCGGCAAAAGCATCTAAAACTAGGTCATCGGAAAGGCTTTCGTTAGCAAGATTAAATAAAGACCCAAGTCCTTCATCTTCGGCAATGCCTATGAGTTTATCGACTATTTCCACAATTTCATCTGCTGAGTATTCTTCAAAAACTTCAAATTCCCAAAGGATACTCACTAAATTTTCTACATCCACCTCATCTACAGAAGCATGAGCGATCGCAGTGATTGTGGCAATGGCTGCTACGGCTTCTTCTGGACTCAATGTTTCTTTGGAGACTTGTGATGAGTTAAAAATTTTGTCATATTTAGTCATAATTACTACCCTGTTTATTTGCTAGTGCTGACAGATTAAAAGTAACAATGGTCAGTTTAGCAATGTAGCGAACCTTTTATAGAAGAAGGTTTACTAACATTTGGTTAACTTGATGTTTCTCAGTGTGTCGCCAGTGTCCATTCAATATTACTGAAATTCGCTGGTAGTAAAACCCCCGCTTTAGTGGATGTGAATGATTAGACATGCAGAGAGTAAACAGTAATATTTTTGGAGAAATTTAGATTTATTTAGTATCTGGGTGTCCTTATTAGTAGACTTTGGCTTTGATTGACTTTGATTTCTGGATTAAATCCTAGTAGCATCTCGATACTGTCAGGCGTAGTGCCAAATATTTTGTGCTGTTAATTAACCCTAGAAGTCCTGAACTTTGCTTTCAATATTAATATTTACTTTACAATTCAATTCCCATAGTAGTAATCATCTTTTGCCTTGATTTATTGGCAAGTTAATTCATTAATGGGTAGATTTATCAACTAGCTGGAGATAGATTTTTATATCTTGAGTAGGATGACATAATACTGCTGTGTATAATGGCACATCGTCTTATAGATGCTGTGGTCTTATCCGTGCAAACTTTAATTCCATGAAATTAAGCAACTTTTATGGTGCAAAATCCTCCATCCCAGTTCTCGCCAGAGCAATACAAAGTAGATTCTCCCAGCGCACAAGTAGAAGCTCTCATCCAAGCACCGGCATCAGAAACGGAAATTGATTTAGAATTTCTTTACACGAGAGATATTGAATTTCGTCAAGAAACAATTTATTTTCTGGTAGTTGATCGCTTTTTTGATGGTGATCCAGATAACAGTGAAGGGATTAACTCAGATTTATACGATCCGAACCAACAAGAATGGGGTAAATATTGGGGTGGCGATTTGCAAGGTGTGATTGATAAATTGGACTATCTCAAAAATATGGGGGTGACTGCTGTTTGGCTGACTCCCTTATTTGAACAAGTAGAAGATTTATTAATTAGTAATGCAGCCATGCACGGCTATTGGACAAAAGACTTTAAACGAATTAATCCTCGCTACATTGCCCAGGGTGAGAATCCTTCGTTAAACGAAACCCAGGAAACCAAAAATACTACTTTTGATCGGTTAATTGAGGAACTGCACAAGCGCAAAATGAAGTTGGTGCTGGATATTGTCTGCAACCACAGTAGCCCTGATACTAACGGTAGTAAGGGTGAACTGTATGACGATGGCGTGAAAATTGCTGACTTCAATGATGATGTCAATCACTGGTATCACCATTATGGTGAAGTGCAAAATTGGGAAGATGATTGGCAGGTGCAAAACTGCGAACTAGCTGGTTTAGCTACCTTCAACGAAAATAATAGTGAATATAGACAGTACATCAAGTCAGCAATTAAACAATGGTTAGACCGGGGTGTAGATGCACTCAGGGTGGATACTGTCAAGCATATGCCTATTTGGTTTTGGCAAGAATTCACAGGCGATATTACCAATCACAAGCCAGATGTATTTATTTTCGGCGAATGGATTTACAGCCATCCTGGTGACGATCGCTCGATAGAATTTGCCAATGAATCAGGCATGACCATACTAGACTTTGGCCTATGCATGGCAATTAGAGCTGCACTAGCCCAAGGTTCAGAAAACGGATTCCACACAATTCAATACATTTTTGACCAAGACCATCGCTACAACGGAGCTACAGAGTTAGTTACCTTTATTGACAACCACGATATGTGTCGCTTTCAAACGCTGAACCCAGATCCAGCGATGTTAAAAGTGGCGATCGCCTTAATCATGACAGTTCGTGGTATTCCCTGTATTTATTACGGTACAGAACAGTATTTACATAACGATACTGATGGCGGTAATGATCCTTACAACCGCCCCATGATGGAAAGTTGGGATACTGATACGGAAATTTATCGTTATATCAGATTGTTATCTGGATTACGACGGTTAAATCCAGCAGTATCAATGGGTAGCCATTGGCAAAAATATATTACACCAGACATTTATTGCTATGTCCGTCGCTATCGTGATTCTATCTGTTTTGTCGCCCTCAGTCGGGGAGGCGCAGTCACCTTACCAGAAGTAGAAACAGAACTACCTGATGGCGAACATACTTGCGTTATCACTCGCAACAAGTATGAAGTAAAAGACGGCAAAATTTATAACTTGCTACTGGAAGAACGGGGAGTAATTGTTTTCAGCCACGTTGGCGAAAGAATCAAAGGAGAAACCATCGTGCGGGTACAACTCAATGGAGTTAATACCCAACCAGGTGAAACCATTGTGATTACTGGAGATTGTCCAGAATTAGGCAACTGGGATATTAGCAAAGCTTATCCTTTAGAGTACATCAACACCAACACCTGGTCGGCAGAGATTCCCTTTAACGAAAGCGCTGGTAACTTGATTAGTTATAAATATGCCATGTGGCGAGAAGGGCGATCGCCTCTGCGCGAAAATCTCGTTAACCGTCGTTGGGTAATTGCCAAAGAAGGTACTGTGAAATGGCGTGATACCTGGGCTTCAGGGCGAGAGTCTTAACAGGAAAGCATAATTACAGTTACGGGCCAGTACAAAAAATTGTGCTGGCTTCCCAAAGCTAGGTACAAGATATCAGTTAAGAAAAAATTTTGAAGCAACCAGATACCTTTTAATGATTTTTTGCAAGTAATTTACACTTTCACACTTTTCGCCACAATGCTTTGCAGTATCTTAAAACAAATAACAGCAGTAATACAGATGTAACAATTAAAACTGAGTGTAAAACTAATAGATATCTAAAGTAAGAGGTTTTGAACATGGCTAAACAACCAAAACAACCAAAAATGCCCAAAATGCCAAAGGCTCCAAAACCTCTAAAGATGGTTAACGGGTATTTCAAGAAAGATGGGACTTTTGTAGCTCCTCACCTTAAGGGAGGGTATAAAGCTTTTTAGTTAAGCAAGATGTTACTAAATTTATAAACTGTAATATATTGATACACCCCTAAGCGTTAGGGGTTATTTTTTTGCAAATACTTATTGAATTACTCTGAACCATAATTTACCTGCATCTCTAGAGACTATTATTTTAGCGGTAGCAGAGTCGCACAGAGGAAGAGTTAAAGAGGTTTAATTGGGCATTTCATCTTTAAATTTAGCAATTGTGAGAATTGTCTGTGTGGTTGTACCCATGCCGATTGATTTATTCATCTGCTAGAGATTTTAAAGGTTTATTTTTATAGAAGAAATGCTTGCTAGAGTCTGGAGTGCATCTATTGTAGGCATCGATGCCGTCAAAGTTGGCGTGGAAGTCGATGTTTCCGGGGGTTTACCAGGAATTGTGGTGTTGGGGCTACCAGATTCGGCGGTTCAAGAATCTAAAGAAAGAGTCAAAGCCACGCTGAAAAACGCTGGTTTTGCTTTTCCCATGCGGAAAATTGTGATTAACTTAACGCCAGCAGATTTACGCAAGGAAGGGCCTTGTTTTGATTTGCCCATTAGTGTAGGTATTTTGGCGGCTTCTGAACAAGTTCGGGCTGATTTGTTGGGCGATTACCTATTCTTAGGTGAAGTTTCTTTGGATGGTAGTTTAAGGCCTGTGGCTGGTGTTTTACCCATTGCTGCAACTGCTAAAAAAATGGGAATTAGCGGTTTAGTGGTTCCTGCTGATAATGCTCAAGAAGCTTCGGTGGTAGAAGGATTGGCTGTGTACGGCTGCAAGCATTTATCTGATGTGGTTAATTTATTAAATAATCCAGGGCGTTATCAGCCTGTACAGGTAGATCAACCCCAAGAATTGCCCACAATAGCTTATCCTGGCGCAGATTTAAAAGATGTCAAAGGACAGGCTCATGCTCGTCGGGCTTTGGAAATTGCGGCGGCTGGGGGACACAATTTAATTTTTGTCGGGCCTCCAGGAAGTGGGAAAACTATGCTAGCTCGACGTTTACCGGGTATTTTACCACCTTTGGAATTTGCCGAATCTCTAGAAGTCACGCGCATTCACTCGGTGGCTGGTTTATTAAAAAATCGGGGTTCTTTAGTACGCGATCGCCCGTTTCGTAGTCCCCACCATTCAGCGTCTGGCCCTTCTCTTGTGGGTGGTGGTAGCTTTCCTCGTCCTGGGGAAATCTCCTTATCTCACCAAGGAATTTTGTTTCTCGATGAATTAACGGAATTTAAGCGGGATGTTTTAGAATTTTTGCGCCAACCTTTAGAAGATGGCTATGTAACCATTTCCCGCACCCGCCAATCTGTGACGTTTCCCGCCCAGTTTACTTTGGTAGCCAGTACCAATCCCTGTCCTTGCGGTTACTATGGCGATACTATTCAACAATGTACTTGTTCACCCAGACAACGAGAACAATATTGGGCCAAGCTTTCAGGTCCTTTAATGGATCGGATTGATTTACAAGTTGCAGTTAATCGCCTAAAACCAGAAGAAATTACCCAACAACCCACAGGAGAAGCTTCAACTTCGGTTTTGGAACGAGTCAAACAAGCACGCGATCGCGCCACTACCCGGTTTGAAAATGAACCAAATCTGCGGTGTAATGCCCAAATGCAAAGTCATCATCTCCAGACATGGTGCAAGTTAGATGATACTAGCCGCAGTTTATTAGAAGCAGCAATTAGAAAATTAGGGTTATCAGCAAGGGCGAGCGATCGTATTCTCAAAGTAGGGCGGACTATTGCAGATTTGGCAGGGGAAGATGAATTAAAAGCCAATCACATAGCTGAAGCGATTCAATACCGCACAATCGATAGGATGCAATAATAAGTCAGTTATGGGCTTGAGGATGTCTCCACAGGCGATCGCCCGTTCCTCAAATTATTAATGAAACCCTTGTATCGACGTTTCATAACATTTCTACCTTCTTTCCCGGAGCTATAAATTCTGCCTTAAGAATATGGCACAAATGCCCTTAGGTAGATGTAATGTCATCAAAAATTAGTATCAAATATAGCAGGAGGATACAAACTTCCTAACTATAAGGAGACTAATTGAATGAATTTCAAAGCAATGTGGCGGCTACTGAAAGAAACATTTAAAGAATGGAGTGAAGATAAAGTTCCCAGGTTAGCAGCAGCATTGGCTTATTACACAATATTTTCCATAGCACCTTTGCTGATTATTGTCATTGCCGTCGCTGGAGCAGTATTTGGTGAAGATGCCGCTAGAGGTGAAATTGTCAATCAGATTCAAGGATTAGTTGGTAGAGATGGAGCAGAATTTATAGAAACAGCTATCCAAAATGCTAATCAACCAGAAACAGGAGGAACTGTAGCCTCAATTATTAGTATTGTAATTTTATTTGTCGGTGCTACTGGTTTATTTTCGGAATTACAAGATTCTCTCAATACAATTTGGGAGGTCAAACCAAAACCTGGACAAGGAATTATGAATATAATCCGCACCCGCTTTTTATCATTTACCATGATTTTGGGTGTGGGTTTTTTACTATTAGTTTCTCTAGTTGTCAGCGCAGGTTTATCAGCAGTATTAACTTATGTAAGTGGTTTATTACCAGGTGCAGATATTATTTGGCAGATATTGAATTTTGTACTTTCTTTTGCCATTACTACAGTTTTATTTGGATTAATTTTCAAAGTTCTCCCCGATGTAAAAATTACTTGGGATGATGTTTTAATTGGTGCTATTATCACGTCCTTTTTGTTTGCTATTGGTAGATTTGTCTTAGGACAGTATTTAGGTAATACAACTTTTGGTTCTGCCTATGGCGCTGCTGGTTCATTGGTAGTCATCCTCGCTTGGGTTAACTATGCTGCTCAAATTCTTTTCTTTGGTGCTGAATTTACCCAAGTTTATGCTAGGAGACATGGCAATGGAATGACTCCAACAGCAAATGCCATACCTATAGATGAAGACGTTGCGGCTAATCACAGTAGTAATACATCTGTAGGACAAACTAATAATAGAAAAAAACGTCCTCCCAATTTAATCAATCGCATTATGCGTTATTTCCAGCCCAAACGCATCAAACGCAGAAGAAGAATCAACTTTTATTAGAAGAGAGCAAGAGAATAGTTTGGAGGAAAGACTTTCGACTGGCTAATTAATAACACAATATCTTCCCTACTCTCCACTCCCTCATTTTCTCACTGCACTAATGAACTGATTTGACTGTAAAATATGACAGTTGTATTCTGCCGCGAACGTTGATTGAGCGTTATACTCTGCCCGAAATGGGCAACCTGTGGACTGAATCTTATAAATTGGAAACCTGGCTTCAGGTAGAGATTGCAGTTTGTGAAGCCCAAGCTGAACTGGGTTATATTCCATCTCCAGCAGTTGAGGAAATTAAAGCTAAGGCTAAATTTGACCCCAAGCGGGTGCTAGAAATTGAGGCCGAAGTTCGTCACGATGTCATTGCCTTTTTAACTAATGTCAATGAGTATGTAGGTGATGCTGGACGTTATATTCACCTGGGGTTAACCAGTTCCGATGTACTGGATACGGCTTTAGGACTGCAATTAGTTGCCAGTTTAGATGTATTATCACAACGTCTGGAAGATTTAATTCAGGCTATTCGCCATAAGGCACGGGAACATCGTTATACGGTAATGATTGGCCGATCGCATGGGATTCATGCTGAACCAATCACTTTTGGTTTTAAACTGGCTGGGTGGTTGGCTGAGGTGTTGCGTCATCAAGAACGCCTGAAAATTCTCCGGGAAACCATTGCTGTGGGTAAAATTTCCGGTGCGGTGGGAACCTATGCCAATATTGAACCACGAGTAGAAGCGATCGCCTGCGAAAAACTCGGACTCAAACCGGATGCGGCCTCAACACAAGTTATTTCCCGCGATCGCCATGCTGACTATGTGCAACAATTAGCTTTGATTGCTGCATCTATTGAACGCTTTGCTGTGGAAATTCGCAACTTACAAAAAACTGACGTTTTAGAAGTTGAGGAATTTTTCGCTAAAGGTCAAAAAGGCTCATCAGCAATGCCACACAAGCGAAACCCCATCCGTTCAGAACGGCTGACAGGAATGGCGCGACTGGTGAGAAGTCATGCTGGTGCAGCTTTAGAAAATGTGGCTTTGTGGCATGAACGGGATATTTCTCACAGTTCTGTAGAACGGGTAGTTTTGCCAGATGCTTGCATTTTGACGCATTTCATGCTGCACGAAATAACCGAACTAGTGAAAAACTTGTTGGTTTACCCTGAGAACATGGAACGAAATCTTAACTGCTACGGTGGTGTAGTCTTTAGCCAAAAAGTGCTACTCGCATTGATAGATAAGGGCTTAAACCGTGAAGAAGCTTATGCGATCGTCCAAGAAAGCGCTCATGCTGCTTGGAATAAGCCAGAAGGAAATTTCCACGAATTAATTACAAAAGACTCACGTGTTACTCAAAAATTGTCGCCAGCAGAAATTGCCACCTGCTTCGACCCACAACAACATCTCCGGCATTTAGATCAAGTTTACCAAAGACTGGGTATTTAGCCGTAAAAGAGGCAGAAGTGCAGGGGTATGGGTGAAAACATTTGTGCTATTGCATTATCTGGTTTACCCACCCTTTTTGACATTTTTGTCTTTTTTGATTTTTGGGAAATATTTAGTATGGCGTCGGTGAATAATCATATTACTTGCTAGTATTTTCGCAAGTAGTGGGTAGTATAAATAACAAATATAGTTATTTACTAGTGCCTTAATAATCTTAAATGATTGGAATCCTCGCTACACTTTCTGCCTCTGCGGCAGCTGGTATGAGAATAGGCATACCTCTATTAATCATTAGCCTATTACGGGGCATTAATTTATGGTCGGAGATCCCAATTTTATCTCGCGTTTCTCCACCAATTTTATTAGGTTGCCTAATTAGTTGGTCGTTAGTAGAATTATTAGCCTCAAAAAGACTATGGGGTCAAAGATTTCTCCAACTAATTCAATTATTACTTTCTCCCCTAGTGGGGGCAATTATGGGATTAGCCGTAGCTGCGGCCACAGAAACTCCCAATTGGCTGATTGTCCTCATTGGTGGTTCATTAGCTTTAGTACTCCAGCTAGTTCAAGTTGGCTGGTTCTATCGCTTGCGAGGCTTACCATTGTGGGCAGTTTTTCTTCAAGATATCTTATGCATTGCTCTAGTACTATTTGCTTTTGATGCTCCTTGGCAAGGAGGATTAATTGCTTTACTTCTCCTCTGGTTTGCAGTGCGTAGTGCTAAACAATGGTATGACTGGTATCGTCAAGGTCGGGCTTATTCTAGAAACTGATAATTGATCAGATTGATGCCACAACATCTGAAATAATATCTATGGCAATCTGAATTTGGTCGCTATTAATAACCAGAGGGGGACAAAAACGAATTGCTGCTTTACCACAGCCCAGTAATAATAGACCCCGTAAGAACGCTTCTTGAATAATGCGATCGCGTAGTTGAGCATCAAGATTACCTTCTTCGTCCCATAAATCCACCGCCACCATTAAACCTTTACCGCGCGGTGGCGAAATTCTGGGAAATTTTTCATGCAATTGGGTAAGACGAGCTTGTAATAATTCACCCATTTGGGTAGCATTACTCATCAAGTCACTTTCTAGTAGTTTGAGTGTGGCAATACCAGCAGCACAAGCTACAGGATTTCCCCCAAAGGTGGTGGCGTGGGAACCAGGGGGCCAAGTCATTAACTCCGGACGAGCCAAAATAGCCCCTAAAGGCATTCCACTGGCGATACCTTTGGCGGTAGTAATGATATCAGGCATTACCTGCCAATGTTCAATAGCAAACAAGCGGCCAGTACGCCCCATGCCAGCTTGGACTTCATCAACTACCATGAGAATGCCATAGCGATGGCATATTTCCCGAATCCTTGCTAAAAAACCATCTTCCGGAACGATATAGCCGCCTTCGCCTTGAATTGGTTCCACGACAATTGCGGCTACTTCTTGGGGCGGTAGCATGGTGTTAAATAATTTTGTTTCTAAGTAATCTAGACTGGCGTGAGTACCGTAGGGAATATGAGTCACCCCAGGAACTAAAGGGCCAAAATGCGCCCGTTGGACTGTTTTAGAACCAGTCAGAGACATAGCCCCATAGGTGCGACCGTGGAATGCTCCTAAAAAGGCCACAATAAGCGATCGCTTGGTGTAATATCGAGCTAGTTTTATCGCACCTTCATTCGACTCCGCCCCAGAATTAGTGAAAAAGACTTTAGCTGGAAATGTACTTGTCCCACCTGGAAAAGGAGCGCGAACCGCTAATTGTTCAGCTAGTTCCACCATCGGCTCATAATAAAAATCAGTCCCTGACATATGCAATAGCTGGGCTGACTGTTCTTGAATAGCTTTGACTACTTGTGGGTGGGCGTGTCCGGTGGCGGTGACAGCAATACCCGCAGTCATATCAAGGAAGACATTACCATCTACATCTTCTACCATACAGCCGGCACCACGGGCTACAACCAATGGGTAATCGCGGGTGTAAGAAGGAGAAGTGACAGCGCGATCGCGTTCTATAATTGCTTTAGCCTTAGCGCCAGGTAAGGAAGTTACCAAGCACGGTTCACTAGGTAAGGGTCGGTTAACAGGTATACTTAACATTTTTTTTAGATTTTTCTGATAATTATTAACGATTAAACTGCCAAGTGTGATAGCTGACAGTAACATTTGATGCCATTTGTGTCCTAATTACGTATTGACAAAAAATAAAAAACTCTTCCCTTACTCCCTACTCCCCACTCCCTATAAAAAACAGGTTGCCCTTCCGAAATAAAAGAGGTATGATGCCCCAATTGTATACACAGCTAACGCATTGTCAAGTTAGCATCCGGTAAATACTGAGCAAGTGCAACTATTATTTATTAATAGAAATTGATTTTTTAGCTTATGCATACTTTATTCAGCCAAAAACTCCGCTTCACATTGGGTGTAGCTGCTTTGTTATTTGTTAGTTTAGCTAGTAGCCATATATATACGCGCTCAAAACATCAACAGCACAGCCCACAAAATCAGGCTGAACAACATTTATCATTCACCCAACCTGAAAATTCAGCCCTTCCTCAAACGCAACTTGCCCTAATTTCTCCTCAATTTACGCGCACATTCTCTACTATTTGGCAAAATTCTTTTATTGCCAAACAAATATTTGACCAGAGTATCAATACACCCACATCAGAGAACTTGGTAGCATCAATACCTGTAACTTATCCTGTGATTGATGAATGGAAAAAATATAAGTTTAGCATTCAGGGTAATCAACTGTTGAGCCAGTCTAAACTGCCAACTACTAAACTCAGTTTTAATCAAGGCGATTTATTAACTGTTCTTACCAATACCAGAAAATATTTCCAAGACCACACTTCAGATAACCCAGATATTCTGCGTAAAGGGCTGTTAGGTACTCAAGGAGTCTCTATCGAAGATGTGATCAGAACCTTAGACTTTATGATTACTGTTCTGCGGGAAGATATTTCTAACAATCGACCGACGCGATTACAAAATGCTGATTTTATTAATACTAACTTCCGAGTGATTAAATGGTCTGCCCATAATCCCAACAATCAAAAGCAGAAGCAAGTAAGACTGACCAAATATGCTGTTTTTACTCATTCAGGTTCTCGTACCAAAACATCAACTTTTAACACACCAATTTATAGTTTAAAAGAAGATAATATTAATGATGAATTTTACACAAGATACACAAAACAAGATGTATTATCGGGCATTTATGAACCAGGAGGGAAAGAGTATGGTAGAGTTAAACCCCTGGCATATCTCACCCGCGATGCTTTAGAAGAAGCACTGATGCAGGGAACCATACTAATTAATTTTACAGATGGTTCGCAGGCATTTTTTAATGTAGATCGAAATAATGGCATATCTTATGTCCGGGGATTAAAAGCAACAGCACAAAAGCGTTACTGGTATTTTAGACAAGTGGATGCTATTAAAGGCTATGGACATAATATAGAGTCCAAAATATCTGTGAAACCAGGCGTAACTTTTGCTGGAGATATCCTCAATATTGGGTTAGGTAGAGTAGTGGTAATTGAACACAATACGGGTGGGCGCAAAAATTTGCAAATGGGAGTAGTTGCAGATACAGGTGGAGCCTTTTTACCTAATCTTTATCAACTTGATTTTTTGGCAGGAACCTTTCGTAATCGACAAGAATTTAATCGGCATATTAGGCAATTACCTGAATATACTACTGCTTATTTTCTAGTGAAGAAGTGAAAAGAATACAAAGATGAAAATGAGGGCATTTTAATTTTTTCAAAATTTATACATCTGACGAAAAGACTCTTTAGATATTTCTGATATTAGTGTCCTTAGCGCAGGGTAAGAGCATCTCAATCAGGCTTGATATAAAGAATTAGAAGCATCTAACGTATTTTTAATGAAACAACAACTGAGAACCTGAATCATATAATTTTTATCCATAGCGGTTCATTTCATTTTTGGACGGAGACTAAGTTCAACCCTAATGAGTAACATTGTCCGTGTAGCAGCTTTATGGAAGTGTAAAATCAACCACGATCTCACTTTTACCCATCCTAAGTTGGCATGGTTTACTTCTATACTTTGAGAGACTGGACTCCATGTGAGTGGTTTATTGAGTTTGAATTTGTCACCATATTTCCTATGTCGCCCTCTACCAGAATCTGCTGGTGGTGCGCCCCATAAACACAGGTGGGAACAGAATATCTGCACAAGTAAAATCTCAGCAAGTTACCATTATTTCAGTGCTATTTTAAAACCAGGGTAATTGGCTGAAGTTAAAAGGATATGCTATGACTACAACACTCTTAGAAACTAATTCTATCGAGTCATTGTTGGGACAAGAGGCAGAACACCTGCTGGCCTACAAGGCTAAAGTTTCTCAAGATTTACTACATCTACCAGGCGCAGATTTTATAGATCGAGTTTGGATAAATAGCGATCGCAATCCTCAAGTATTGCGTAATCTCCAGCAACTTTACTCTACCGGTCGTCTAGCGAACACGGGCTATTTGTCCATATTACCAGTAGACCAAGGTATTGAACACTCAGCTGGTGCATCGTTTGCGCCCAATCCTATTTATTTTGATCCCGAAAATATCGTTAGACTGGCAATAGCTGGCGGTTGTAATGGTGTCGCTACAACTTTAGGTGTACTGGGCAGCGTTTCCCGTAAATATGCCCACAAAATTCCCTTTATTGCTAAAATTAACCACAACGAACTGTTAACTTTTCCCAATCAATACGACCAACTCTTGTTTGCTGATGTCGAACAAGCTTGGAATTTAGGTGCAGTAGCAGTAGGTGCAACAATTTACTTTGGTTCCGAGCAATCTGCAAGGCAAATTCAAGAAGTAAGCCAAGCTTTCAAATACGCTCACGAACTGGGTTTGGTAACTATTCTTTGGTGCTATCTGCGTAACAGTGCTTTTAAACAAGACCAAGATTATCACGTTGCGGCTGACCTCACCGGACAAGCAAATCATTTGGGTGTAAGCATTGAAGCTGACATTATTAAACAAAAATTACCCGAATGCAATAATGGTTACGGTGCTATAGCCAAAGCGACTGGTAAGAGTTACGGAAAAACTCATGAACGGGTGTACACAGACTTAACAAGTGATCATCCAATTGATTTGACTCGTTATCAAGTACTGAATTGCTATTGTGGACGCGCTGGGTTAATTAATTCTGGTGGTGCATCTGGTAAAAATGACTTTGCTGAAGCTGTTCGCACTGCTGTGATTAACAAACGCGCTGGTGGTACAGGGTTAATTTCGGGACGCAAGACCTTCCAACGTCCTTTTGACGAAGGTGTGAAATTGTTTCACACTATTCAGGATGTTTATTTGTCACCAGATGTCACCATAGCTTAGAAGGCTGGGGGCTGGGGGACAACAATTGTCTAATGACTCATGACTAATACCCAGTACCCAGTACTTTATGTATATGTGTAACCAACCTAGAGAAAGACTTTAGCGCAAGGGAATATTTCCTAATATTCAAGCATTGAGGAAAAGGTGAAAAGTTGCAATATGGATATATAGACACCGCATCATCCCAAAATACATCCAATTCGGTTATTGGTCTAACAATAGTCCCAAAGATCAAAAACTAGACCCATTAGACTAAAACCTATGTGGAGACGTGGCAGTGCCATGTCTCTACAATATATCTAGGGAATTACGCTAAGGAATTATAAAAAGGCAAATCCGGTTAAGGATTGTAAGATATCCTTAGATAAGTGAGAGATTTGCCAAATAAATTAAGAATGAAGCTGGCAGCACGAGTAAGTAAAGTCACGCCTTCTTTAACCTTAGCGATCGCAGCTAAAGCTAAGGCCATGAAGGCAGATGGTATAGACGTTTGTAGTTTTAGCGCTGGAGAACCAGATTTTGATACTCCAGCCCACATCAAAGCCGCAGCCGCGAAAGCTTTGGATGAAGGCAAAACCAAATATGGCCCAGCAGCTGGAGAACCAAAGTTAAGGGAAGCGATCGCCCGCAAGCTGAAAACTGATAACGGTCTTAATTACAAGTCAGAGAATGTCATTGTTACTAACGGTGGTAAGCATTCTCTGTATAATTTGATGGTAGCGCTGATTGATCCCGGTGATGAGGTGATTATCCCCGCACCCTATTGGTTAAGTTATCCCGAAATGGTGACTTTGGTCGGGGGCGTACCAGTGATTATGACCACAGATGCGGCGACGGATTATAAAATTACCCCCGAACAGCTACGTCAAGCAATTACGCCCAGAACAAAGTTATTTATCCTCAACTCTCCATCTAATCCTACGGGAATGGTGTACACGCCAGAAGAAATTAAAGCGCTGGCGCAAGTAGTAGTTGATGCAGATATCTTTGTTGTTTCTGATGAGATTTACGAAAAGATTCTCTACGACGGTGCTGAACATATCAGCATTGGTTCTGTAGGTAAGGAAATTTTTGACCGGACCTTAATTAGTAATGGGTTTGCGAAAGCTTACTCAATGACGGGGTGGCGACTGGGTTATTTAGCAGGGCCAGTGGAAATTATTAAAGCTGCCAGTACCATTCAAGGGCATAGTACATCGAATGTGTGTACCTTTGCTCAATATGGTGCGATCGCCGCTTTGGAAAGTTCCCAAGATTGTGTAGAAGAAATGCGCCAAGCTTTCGCTAAACGGCGACAAGTAATGTTAGATAGACTCAATGCTATTCCTGGATTGAGTTGTACCAAACCTAATGGGGCTTTTTATCTATTTCCTGATATCAGTAAAACAGGTCTGAAATCCCTTGAATTTTGTAACGCCCTGTTAGAAAAGTATCAAGTGGCAGTCATTCCCGGCATTGCCTTTGGTGCTGATCAAAACATTCGCCTTTCTTATGCTACCGACATGGCAACCATTGAAAAAGGCATGGATCGATTGGAGAAATTCGTACAATCACGGATTTAGCTATTTATCAATCCCAAATTATCTTAGGGTCTGGATGATATTCAGACCCTGATTTTTTATATCTGTAAAAATTAGAACAATTTCCCTCAAAATATAGGCTCAAGAAAAATAAAATTTACTTGATAGCTACTTTAATAGTATCAGTATTTTGTCGGTTGCAGTTGTGAAGATTTATATGGTATTGTTAAGCTTATCCAGCAATTTTTTAATTTTACAGTAATTACTTTAATACAAGTAATTATCAAAATATAGTGCAATGTTTAGGGTCAAAAAAACTTCACTCAATCTTTGTCAATGCAATATTCCACCTTAGCATCAGTTGATTGGGATGAGTTTTTCCATTATATTAATGTTAGCAGCATCAGGTTTTAGGTGTAGTTTGAAGCAAATAGACAATCTGCAATAAATTGGCGAAAAATAGCAACATTATTGTTAGTAACCAGTTGTTATTTCATTGATTCTATTTGTTTATCTAACTGATGAATGATGGCAGGAAATAGACTTTATAAAAGCCCAGAAAACCTAGTTAAATGATATACATTTAACGACTGCAATTAAGTGTAATTTTGATAGTTGGAGTCATCAGAATTAAGTTGAGAAAAAGCGTCAGCTATCTTTGTTATTTGCACACAGCAAAAGCAGGATGAAAGAAGTTTTTCTGTGTAGTTTCTTGTCTCCTCAATTAAACCTGAAGCGGAGGATAATTTGAACACAAAAGTTTTGCAAAGAGAATGGTTCTCTAATGTCAAAGCAGACATATTGGCAGGGACTTTAGTGGCGCTAGCGCTAATTCCAGAAGCGATCGCCTTTTCGCTGATTGCAGGTGTTGACCCAAAAGTGGGACTGTATGCCTCGTTTTTGATTGCCATAATTACATCCTTTTTAGGCGGTAGACCAGGCTTAATCTCCGCAGCTACAGCACCAATGGCGCTGTTAATGATTAATTTAGTTAGAGATCACGGCATAGAATATCTGTTTGCGGCGACAATTTTCACTGGGATTTTGCAAATTATTTGTGGTTGGCTGAAGTTAGGTCGCCAGATGAAATACGTGCCTCGGGCTGTGATGATTGGCTTTGTTAATGCCTTGGGAATTTCTATTTTTAGGGCGCAGTTACCACAGGTGATTGGCGAAACAATTCCTTGGCAAGTTTACCCATTGGTGGCGTTAACTTTGGCGATTATCTATATATTGCCCAGGTTTACTAAAGCTGTGCCGTCCCCCTTGGTGGCAATTATTATCGTGACAATAATTTCCATTTTTGCTGGGATCACAGTTCCGACTGTGGGTGATACAGGTGAAATTCCCTCAACTTTACCCTTTTTCCAGTTGCCTCAAGTCCCTTTCAATCTGGAAACATTGGGAATTATTTTTCCCTATGTACTCAGTATGACTTTTGTCAGCTTAGTAAACACATGGTTGGTGGTATCATTAGTTGACGAGTTTACGGATACTCCTAGTAATAAAAATAGAGAAGCAGTAGGTCAAGGTATTGCCAATATCGCCACAGGGTTCCTCGGCGGTATGGCGGGTTGTGCTATGGCTGGTCAATCGGTGATTAACATTAAGTCCGGCGGACGCACTCGACTATCAACTTTTTGTGCAGGACTGGTCTTAATTTTGCTAATTTTGGTAGCAGGCGACTGGGTAAGGCAAATCCCGATGGCAGCCCTGGTAGGGGTGATGGTGATGGTGTCCATTGGTACTTTTAACTGGAATTCTCTGCGGACAATCAATTTAGTACCAAGAACTGAAACAGCAGTGATGGTAACAACGGTTTTTGTCACCTTACTCACTCGTAACTTAGGAATGGGAGTACTTGTAGGTATTGTTCTCAGTGCTGTTTTCTTTTCGCGTGATATTGCCAGAGTCGTATTTGTAGACTCAGTAATTAGTGCCGATCAAACCTACCGGACATATAATATTGCCGGACAGTTGTTCTTTTTATCGGTAGACGAATTTCTCGAAGCATTCAATTTTCAAGAAAGCTTGCAGCGAGTCAAGATTGATTTAAGTCATGCTCATATTTGGGATCAATCGGCTGTGAATGCTATTGACAAGGTAGTGATTAAGTTTCGCCGTAACGGTGCAGAGGTAGATGTGGTAGGGATGAACGAAGCTAGTGCCACGTTACTGAATAAATTGGCGGTTTACGATAAGTCAGTCACCGCAGACAATTAAATTATCCCAGGGATTCCATTCCAATGAAAAGAATTTTACTCTGCACAGATGGTTCGACCTTTTCTCAGAATAGTTATCAATATGCCGCTTGGTTAGCTTCCCGGTTACAAGCATCCATTGAAGTGCTGCATGTTAGTGATGTGCGTTCCCAAAAAGTTGTTTCTAAAGACTATAGTTCCAGTTTGGGTTTTGATGCTTCTCGGACACTCTTAAATCGCTTAGTGGAGTTAGAACACGAAAAAGCCAAAATCAACAATCAAAGAGCTAAATTAATCCTGGAAACTGCCAGACAGTTTTTTGCTGAACAAGGAATCAGCGAAGTAAAACTCACTAATCACATTGGCTTTTTGGTGGATAGTTTCCAAGAATTTGAAGCCCAGGCTGATTTAATTATGATGGGTAAACGAGGTGAAAATGCTGAATTTGCCTCAGGACATTTGGGTGCAAATGTGGAACGGGTGTTGCGTTCTACTAAAAAGCCTTGCTTTGTGACATCACGCAAATATCAGCCAATTAACCGAATTTTGTTAGCTGACGATGGCAGTAAGAGTTGTCAAAGGGCAATAGAGTTTTTAGTCAACACCCCTGCTTTTAAAGGACTGGAGTTGCATGTGCTAAGTGTAGCTAAAAAACTAAATGATGAAGCTGCCCAAGCCTCCTTAAAAGCTACCCAACATCAATTAGTTCCCGGTGGTTTTACGCCAGTATGCCAGTTGCTACAAGGGGAACCAGAACAGGTAATTACCAACTACATGGAAACTCAAAAAATCAACTTACTAATAATGGGGGCTTATGGACATAGCCGGATTCGGCGTTTAGTTATTGGCAGTACAACATTACACATACTGCGAAATACACATGTTCCTGTTTTAGTCTTTAGGTAATCACCTTGACGCGATCGCCTTGCACATTAGTTACTTTTGCTGTCACCCTGTCGAACAATACATGTCATCTAAAACAGGAAAATGACTGCTATTTAAAGAGCATCAAATTTGAGTAATCCCATGTCACTTAATCCTTGGCGTAGTCTGTGCGCTTCTTCAGGATTTTGCTGTTCATGAA
Organism: Anabaena sp. CCY 9613; assembly: GCF_963920895.1. Taxonomy (NCBI): domain Bacteria; kingdom Bacillati; phylum Cyanobacteriota; class Cyanophyceae; order Nostocales; family Nostocaceae; genus Anabaena; species Anabaena sp. CCY 9613. The sequence goes on along the minus strand of NZ_CAWUDE010000017.1, from coordinate 12,579 downwards.
GTAAAATGGCATTTTTAAAGGCTGTTAAACTTGCTGGAACATTACCCACCTTCAGCTGTACTACTCCTAAATTTTGATAAGCTTGGGCATAGTTGGGATTTAACTTAATGGCTCTTTGGTAAGAGGCGATCGCATCGGTAAACAAACCCAATGTTTTGAATATCATTCCCAAGTTATAATGTCCAGTGGCAAAATTCGGGTCTATCTTCAAAGCTGTTTCGTAGGCTATTTTTGCCCCATTAATATCGCCATTAGCCTTCAGTAAGTTACCCAAATTGTTGTATGCTCCTAACTTCAGTATGGGGTAAATTGGTAGCTTGATAGCAGCTTGATAATGCCAAATAGCTTGTTGGGTATCTTGTAAATGGTTGTGGGCAATGCCTAGATGATAGTGTAGTTCATACAGCATCTCGTAGTTTTCCGGACTACCTTTAATGCCTCTTTGCAATAACTTCATCCCTTGGTTAATTTTGCCAGTTTCCACATACAATGCCCCCAACTTACTGCAAACATAGGGATCATCGGGATGGGTAGCCAGAAAAGCTTCCATTGTTGTTTGGGCTTTGGCATATTTATTATTTTGGGCGATCGCAATTTTTTGATATCCTTTATGTAAGATGGCCACCCCTTGTAAATAACCTATCTGCCAATTAGGTTCCTTGCTTAAAATATTGGCTACGCTGTCATCTACTAAAGCATGGTAAGGACGTTCAAAGCGAATCTCTGGATGGTTGCGAAACAGTCTAGACACCAGAGAATAGGGAGATTGTTCTGCACCTACTTCTTGGCGAACAAGGTTAAGTAAGAGATATTCTTCACTCTCGATGACTGACTTAATTTGCGGCACAATACTGGGTGTCAAAGTTTCATCAGCATCTAGTACCAAAATCCAATCACCAGTTACATGCTTTAAGGCAGCATTACGGGCAGCACTGAAGTCATTGCTCCATTGAAAGTGATATAATTTTGCACCGAATTGTTGGGCAATATAAACAGTGCGATCGCTTGAGCCAGTATCTAGGATTACCATTTCATCAACCACGTTTTGCACACTGCTGAGGCATTTAGGTAGTGTGGTTTCCTCATTTTTAACAATCATGCATAGACTAAGTTTCATATTGCCGAAAGACTATGATTTCAGATTGATGGTACATAGTAAACAAATTTAATTAGGCGACAATATCCGCATCAGTTTATCGCTGTTACTTTGTTGCCAATTTTTTCAGTCAAAAATATGACATGTATTACAACAATTTTCACTGGGCAATTTCAATAAGTTATTAAACCTACTTTTTTGTATAACTTAAAAAACCTAAAAAATTAATTTCCTGTGGCTAATTATTCATTTTCTGTCATCCACAACAGGAAAATCAGAAAATTATTTAATATATTTAGTCCAAAAATCTGGCTTTTCATGCAGCACCTAATTATTCATATTTGCTTTGTGTATAGATATTAAATTTAGTTTTTTAGTAAATACATCTTAGTTCGTAGTGAGTGCTTTAGCGCTCAAAATTAAGTTTTAAGAGCTAGAGCGACTTACTACATACTTGTATTTATTGATGTATCTCTACTTATTGACAACTACTCTTAAATCAGTTAGAGCAGCTTTTTAACGGCATCACTAAACTGTTCATAAGGAGAAACTCCCACAATAGTTTCTACTAACTCACCATTCTGGAAAATTAAAACGGCTGGAATACTACGAAGACCAAATTTTTTAAAAATTGGTTTATTTTCATCAATATCTACCTTTACCACCTGGGCGCGATCTTTGTATTCTTCAGCCAGTTGATCCATTAACGGACTGACAAGACGACAGGGGCCACACCAAGTAGCAGTAAAATCAACTACAACAACTTTTTCTTCACTTAAAAGGGTATCAAACTCACTTTCTTGAACGTAAGCAACTAAGTCAGTAGACATTTTTAAATTCTCCAGTATCAAACTAAAATTTCCGTCAATGACTAACTGTAAAAACTATACTTCCTTGTGTGTGTCGAAAAACCAGCAAACAATTTTAATTGAATGTAAATGAACTATGGTGAACAATTTTCATACCATCACTTATTCGCAGGTTATACACCTGAGTCATGTAATTGATACGGATATTCCTCAATGGCCAGATGACCCTGGTGTAGAATTTGCCACCGTTGCTAATATCTCACAGAATGGCTATTACCTGAGGCGTTTCAGCCTGGGAGAACATAGTGCTACCCATATGAATGCTCCTAAAAGCTTTCATGGTCATGGTGTAGGAATTGACCAATATCCGGCTGAGTCGCTGGTATTATCTGGGATAGTGATAGATATCTGCGAACAGACCACAATTAATCCTGATTACGCTCTTACTATTGCTGATGTGCTAAATTGGGAGCAAAAATTTGGTGAAATTACTGCTAGTAGTGTAGTGCTACTTCATACTGGCTGGCAAAATAAATGGTTAGATCAAAATGCTTTTTTCAACCAGGATGCTCAAGGAATTATGCACTTTCCCGGATTTGGTAGCGAGACAACTCAGTTTTTACTAAATGAACGGCAAATTGCAGGTGTAGGCATTGATACTCACGGTGTAGACCCTGGGCAGGAAAATAGTTTTACTACTAATAGTTTGGTTTTGGCACAACCGCGCATCGTGTTAGAAAATCTCACTAATTTAGAACAGCTACCACCTAAGGGTACTACTTTGGTGATAGGGATTTTGCGGTTGCGGGATGGTTCGGGTTGTCCTGTGGGGGTGTTGGCGTTGGTACCGTAAATGTGTTGTGTGACGAACCCGCCCGCGCGCAGCGATGCCCGCAAGGGCTGTAGTACGCCAGAATGATTTTGAGATATTATGTGGCGTTTCTCAATTGTGTTTATTACCCTGTAGGGACGTGATGTGTTGCATCTTACAAAGAAATTGAATTATGAAAACTCCTTTAACTTGTCTGAATTACATTAATGGACAATGGGTAAATGCATCTGGGGGAAGTAGTTTAGCAAGTCGTAATCCAGCTGTCACTGATGAAGTTGTAGCTACGTTTCCACGTTCGCAAGCTGTTGATGTAGACACAGCAGTAGTGGCTGCGCGTCAAGCTTATCGTAGTTGGCGACAAGTTCCCGCCCCCGCTAGGGCAGAATATGTATTTCGCATTGGGGAAATATTACTCCAGCATAAAGAAGAACTGGCCCAGTTAATTAGTCGAGAAATGGGTAAACCCCTGACAGAAGCTAGAGGAGATGTGCAAGAAGGGGTTGACTGCGCTTTTTATAGCGCGGGTGAAGGAAGGCGACTATTTGGGCAAACGACACCTTCGGAAATGCCTAATAAATTTGCCATGACTGTGAGAATGCCTATAGGTGTTTGTGCTTTAATTACTCCCTGGAATTTCCCGGTGGCTATTCCTTGTTGGAAGGCTATGCCGGCTTTAGTGTGTGGAAATACAGTTATCCTCAAACCTGCTGAAGATACCCCGGCTTGTGCGACAAAATTAATTGAAATTTTTGCCGCCGCAGGTTTACCCGATGGGGTAATTAACTTAGTGCATGGGGTGGGAGAAGAAGCAGGGAAAGCTTTAGTTGAACATCCCGGTATTGATTTGGTGTCGTTTACCGGTTCTTCCGAGACAGGTGCCTTTGTTGGTGCTACTTGCGGACGAACTCACAAACGAGTTTGTTTAGAAATGGGTGGTAAAAATGCTCAAGTGGTAATGGAAGATGCCGATTTGGAACTGGCTTTAGATGGGGCTGTTTGGGGGGCATTTGGCACCACTGGTCAACGGTGTACGGCCACCAGTCGCTTGATTTTACATCGTGATATTAAAGAAAAATTTACCACCATGCTTTATGAGCGTACCAGCAAGTTACGTTTGGGGGCTGGCGATGACCCTAGTACTGAGGTGGGACCGATAATTAATGCTAAACAATTGCAACGGGTGAGTCAATATATGGATATTGCCCGTGAGGAAGGTGCAAAAATATTAATTGGTGGGGAAATAGCTAACGAAGAATCACTGCAAAAAGGTTACTTTTTTCAACCAACTATTTTGGATAACGTTACTCCTAAGATGCGTGTCGCCCGTGAAGAGATATTTGGGCCAGTGGTGGCATTAATGGAAGTTACCTCATTTGACCAGGCGATCGCAATTCTCAATGACACTAATTATGGTCTTTCTTCTTCAGTCTACACCCGTGATATCAATCGAGCTTTTACAGCTATGCGTGATATCGAAGCTGGTATCACTTATATTAACGGCCCCACTATTGGTGCTGAAGTACACTTGCCCTTCGGCGGTGTCAAACAAACAGGTAACGGTCACCGAGAAGCTGGTACTACTGCCTTAGATGTTTTCACAGAATGGAAAAGTGTCTATGTTGACTTTTCTGGCAGTTTACAACGCGCCCAAATAGATAATCGCAGTTAAAAAGGGAGTAGGGAGATAAATTGACACTCTCACCGCTAATTGCTTTCCTTCGGAACGCTCCGCGAACGCAATGTAGCGGGAGATTCTTGCTTCTCAGAAACACGCTTTTTGGCACAAGTACCAACGAGTCTTACTGATTCTCCACAAGCTTGAATTTCTGTGTGTCCCACAGTATTTGATAGAGAAATACAGATCTTTCATTGGTTTTTATAGTCCTATAAGTAAACTTTAGGACAACAGGAGACTTGCAAAATCTGTATTTTTGCCAGAATCACACCCAAATAAAAATGTGAGGTGTAAGATGACAATTACCCTAGATCATACTATTGTGCCTGCACACGATAAAGAAGCATCAGCACGTTTTTTTGCCAAAATTTTTGGATTAAAATTTGAGAATACTGGTAGCCATTTTGCGGCTGTGCATGTTAACGACAACCTAATTTTTGACTTTGCAGACAGAGAAAATTTTGAATCGCATCATTATGCCTTTCATGTTAGTGATGAAGAATTTGATACTATCTTTGCACGAATAAAAGAGGCAGGTCTAGAATACAGCAGCGACCCCATGCATCAAAACAAAGGTCAAATTAACCATAGAATGGGTGGTCGTGGTTTCTACTTTTATGACATTGATGGCCATAATTTAGAATTATTGACTAGAGGCTAGCGTTATTACGTTTGTAGTGAGGGCTTTAGCCCCTCATTTTGGGTTCATACACTGTCACCAAAACTTTTATGTTCCAGTATTGTTAGGCGGTCAAAATTAACTTTTGGCAAACAGCCAAAAAACTAATTACTAACCGCCGATAAACGTTGATGCACGGAACTGATGCTAAAAGTAGATGTAAGAAAACCGGAGAATCTCAGATTTTAACCATAGTTCCTCAGCTGACCCTGGGAACTATGGGAGCCTAAAAATTGGGATTATATCTGACCGCCAAAGGCTGGCTTTACTTTGAGGTCAATCCTTTCCCCCAAGTCTTCAGCTATCGTTAGATTACCCGGTTTACAGCGCTTCACATTTACAACTATTCCTTGCGCCCCTTCGACTTCCAAATCTTCTACGTAGCCTTTAATTGCTACTTTGGCATCAGCAGAACTGAAAAACGGCCCGAAGTAGTAAGTACAACGTGGATTTTGCGTCACGATTTCTACCCACCAAGCTAAACCTAGTTGGTGAAATGTGTTAATCAATGATTCCTTCAAGTTATCCCAAATCGTTTTCATAGTTGTCGCCGATTTATCAATGTGGTACTGAATGTTAAAGGAAAGGATATGGTGATATTTTTTCTTTTACATTTCTTTATACTCTTTTCCTCTTAATTTTTAAAGAGGTTTGTGTAATTTATCTAGGTAAAACGTGTTTAACGACCGTTGGCGATAAATTTCATAAAGTGCCATACCTGAGGCTACTGAGGCATTGAGGCTGGGGGTTTTACCCAATAGGGGTATGGAGACTAAAACATCGCAAGAGCGCTGTGTTAACATGCTTAGACCCTCACCTTCAGAGCCGACCACTAGAACGATAGGCCCACTAAAATTGACTGTATGCAGGGGTTCACTCCCGCTAGCAGCCGTACCATAAATCCAAAAACCAGCTGCTTTCAATTCTTCTAGGGCACGGCTGAGATTAATCACCCTTGCTACAGGAAAGCTTTCTAAAGCACCTGCTGCCACTTTTACCACAGTAGAAGTAATACCAGATGCTCTGCGTTGGGGAATCACCAATCCTTGAGCGCCTATTGCTTCAGCAGTGCGAATAATTGCGCCTAAGTTGTGGGGATCTGTGATCCCATCAGCTACGACAATTACGGGATCACTCACAGACTTCGCCTGTTCAATCAGATCCGGTAATTCGATATAGGTGTAGGGGGCAATTTGTGCGGCTATACCTTGATGATTGGCTCCATCAGTAATTTGGTCTAAACGCCTGGGTTCTACTTCATCAATAACTGTGCCATTTTCCTTAGCTTGCAGGATTAAATGGTGAAAGCGATGGTCATAACGCAGACGAGTAGTAATCCAAAGGCGGTTCAGTCCTCGTTGACTTTCCAACGCACTTAAAACAGGATGACGACCATAGATGAGATCGCTATCTTCTGTTTGTTTAGGAGATGGGGCGGAATGGGAAAAATTATGATGTGGACGTGAGTTACTAGATATCGGGTTGCTGTCTCTGTCCCTGTCCCCATGTCGAGGACTACGAATAGATTTAGTAGTAATTACACGCTTGCCCTTGAGTTTCACAGGTTGCCCACGATTGGGTTCACTAGGAGTCTGGATTTTCCTGGGTTTACTAGTCATTATGAGTTGTGGATATATTTTATGGGTGAAAATTTTGCTGCTTTGAATTTACCGAAACTAAAGCCCTGATATTCCTATCATGAGATTGAATTGCTTATGAGTTCTCTAGATGGAGTTTTTGCAATAATTCGGTTAAGCGTGGGTAATCAGTAAGATACAGGTAGCCAATTAAAGTCTCTAAACTCGTAGCCTGTTGGTAAATTTCGGGATCAACCCGCTTAGGACGCCCTGAGGCGGCGTTACGGCCCCGCCGGACAATTTCTAATTCGGCAGTCCTCAGATGAGGAGTGAGCGATCGCAAATATAGCGCTTGTGTTTCGGCTCTTACCTGTGCCACTACCAAACTATGGTAAATTTTGGTTTGCTGCATTGGCAACAGATAGAACATCCTAACATACAATTCATAAATTGCGTCGCCTAAATAAGCTAAAGCTGATGGAGAAAGCTGTTGTATTTGTGACGGAGAAATCTTTAAAGCCAATGGCCCTGCGGCTGCCAACAGTAATTGATTCCAAGATGAATCCGACGTATGACTTTCATCTTGCCCATCGAATAGCTCTTCCTCCTTTGACGTCACAAATTCATTATTCCTTAATGGGCTATGGTTGGCAGGCATCTAATGAAAAATTTATTTTTCCTTGGGCAAGCCACGCTAGTATACCTAGCATAATCAAAATAGTTCAATATTGCTTACTAATTGTAACTTGTTTAATTGGTGGTTGATAGTTACAGAGTTATTGCTTATATTTGATATTTCTTGTTAATTACGGTTTGTGAACCTCTCTCACAAGGAGAGAGGTTTTTTGTCAGCGTAACTAAAAATTAAGCTACCCAGATAACAAATTGGACAGCTGAGTGTAACTGTGTAATCAAGCGATCAAGACTACTTGATATTTTCTAGAGCCGCATCAACTGAGGTTTGTAGGGATAGAAACTTCTCTAAGCGAACAAGCTTGACCGTTTGAGTTACTCGAGCATTAGTGACTATTTGCAAGGTGCCGCCGGCAGTTTGCGCTTGTTTGGCTAGCTGCACCAGAGCGCCCAAGCCGGAGCTATCAACAAAGTCAATTTGTGAGAGATCCAGGATAATGTGCTTTGGACCTTCATCAATTTTATTGCCAAGTACCTTGCGAAAGGTCGGCTCAGAAAATGCGTCTAACAAACCTGTGAGGCGGAATAGCTGACAGTTATCCCGGGCTTCACGAGTGCCTCTCAGGCTCACGGTTAGATTCAGTGGCTCAGCAATAATTCCCTCCTCATGGTTAAAGTGAACGCTCCAGTATAGATGGTTTTAGCACAATTTGTCTACAATCTACGGGGATGGGGAGATGAGAAGAATGAAAAAGTCTTTTTGTTGTTTTCTTCTTATCCCCTACTCCCTACTCCCTACTCCCTAACCTTGCCGTTCGCATTGCTTGGACGAATTGCTCAAATAGGTAGTCAGCATCATGAGGACCAGGGCTGGCTTCTGGGTGATACTGAACAGAGAAGATGGGCAACGATTTATGACGTACCCCAGCAATAGTGCGATCGTTGAGGTTAAGGTGGCTAATGTCTACAATTTTGTTGGGCAAGGAATCTGGGTCAATAGCAAAACTATGGTTTTGACTAGTGATTTCTATCCTTTGTTGTAGTCCGGCGGGCTGATTTAAACCACGATGACCAAATTTTAATTTATAGGTTTCTGCTCCCAGGGCGTGACCTAAAATTTGATGCCCCATACAAATACCAAACATGGGTTTTTGACTTGCTAACAATGCTTTGGTAGTTTCAATACCTTCAGTAACTGCGGCGGGATCACCGGGCCCGTTAGAAAGAAAAATGCCGTCTGGGTTGTATTTGAGTATCTCTTCTGGTGGAGTATGGGCCGGTACAACGACCACGCGGCAACCATAACTGGCTAAACGACGCAAGATATTGCGTTTTACACCAAAGTCAAGGGCGACAACTGTGAAAGATTCTCCCTGATTTCCCATAGCTTCTGAGTTAAATTCCCAGGCGGGAATTGTCGGATCTGACCATTCATAAGCCTGAGAAGTGGTAACTCCCCGCACCAAATTGGCACCAGCCATGCTGGGAGCGGCTTGTACCTGCTCTAATAGTTCTGCTTCATCGAGAATTTCTGTGGAAATGCCACCATTCATGGCTCCAAATATGCGAATTTTGCGCGTGAGGGCGCGGGTATCGATGCCGTAGATACCTGGAATTTGGTGCTGGTTGAGGTAATCGGGTAAGGATTGTGTTGATCGCCAGTTACTTGGTCGGTGACAAATATTGCGGGCGATCGCTCCTTGCACTTGTGGTCGATCTGATTCTTCGTCTTCGGCATTGATCCCAGTATTTCCCAACTCAGGATAGGTAAAAATGATAATTTGACCACGGTAACTAGGGTCAGTCAGAACTTCTTGATATCCAGTCATGCCAGTGTTGAATACCACTTCTCCGATGGTGGTTCCTGTGGCACCAAAAGACCAACCGCGATAAGTGGTTCCATCTGCCAAGACAAGTAAAGCAGGTGTTGTATCAGACAGGGGCATAAGTAATTCAAATAAAGGTTTAGGTACTGGGTACTGGGTACTGGGAATAGGTTAAGTTTCTTTGGCTCTACTCCTGGCCTTTTGCCATCACAATCAGTAGTCAAAGGTTAACAGTGAGCAGTCTTTAATCCCCAGTTTAGTGAATACTGCGAGTGTTAATTACTCCCAAAGAACGAAGTATCTGACGCGGAAATATCTGCCGACTGGTTAACAACGCAGTGATTGGTTTATTGCCATCGCCAATTTTATCATTTATGAGCAGTTTCCAAGTGGTTGCCCACTTCCATCCCCGAACTAAGTCACGAGTTTTTCTATGATGAATCTTGTGGAGAAATTAATTAAAAATTAAAAATTAAAAATACAGCACATACAATGTTAGAAGGGGAGCCAGTGGCCAAAGTAGCTTTCCAGTCCCTTAGGCAAGTTGAATTGAAGTTAATTATGCTTCAGTCTTTTTTATCTCGTGCAACCCTGATTTTTTTGTCCAGCACTCTTGCAGTTTTGGGTGCTGCTTGTAATGAAGAAAAACAAACGGCGGGGAATATTAGCAGTCAAAATTCTGTAGTAACTGACAACCTGTTGGTGTCGCCGACCATTGAACCAGTAACATCGCCAGCCATTCCAGCAGCCAGAACGCCTGTAGAATCAGAAATAAGTTCTTTTGAAATGGGTTTAGATAAAGCTGTAGGGGCTTGGAGAATCAGTCAATCTGCTCAATCATCAGATGATTGGAATTTGGTGGCAGGTCAATTGCAAGAGGCGATCGCCTTCATGGAAAAAGTGCCGCAACAAAGTCCAGAGTTTGCTACTGCCCAAACCAAAATTTCCGAATACCGAGGCCAGATGCAAAATGCCCGGCAAAAAGCTACACCGCGCCCTGTATCCACACCCAAGATAGATAATCAAAGTATAGTAGTTGCCGTTCCTCAACCTAAAAACAAGCCTCAGCCTTCCCTGACACCGCCTGCGGCCATAAAACAGCGAGAAGTAAAACCGGTTTTGCCAACATCTGCATTAATTGCCCCAGAAAAAAAAGTATTTATTGCTCCCATTAAACGACGAATTGGGGGCACGCCCATTGTGGAAGTTACTTTCAACAATCAGCAACAATTTGAGATGATTGTCGATACAGGAGCTAGTGGCACTGTCATCACCCAAAAAATGGCTAATGCCTTGGGAGTATCGCCAGTAGGGATAGCCAAGGCCAATACTGCCAGTGCTAGAGCGGTGGAATTTCCCATTGGCTATGTTGATTCGATGGCAGTTGCTGGGGTGATGGTTAACAGAGTAGCAGTGGCGATCGCTGGTACGGAATTAGAAACTGGTTTGTTAGGTCACGACTTCTTCGGCAACTACGATGTCACCATCAGGCGTGATGTAGTAGAATTTCATCCACAATCACACTCAGAAATTAATTCTGTAGAAACTCAACCAGCTGTTCCAGTTTTTCCCAGGGAGAACCACTCTGAAGAATTTCCTTAGCCACACGGAAACCTTGGGCATGGTCTAATAAAGGAATGGCACCTGCTACTTGTAGTGCTAAAGAAGCATTTATTGCTACTGCGTCTTGTTGTGCTTGAGTTCCCTTACCTTGCAGCACTGCTTGCAGAATCACGGCGTTTTCTTGGACATCTCCACCTTTAAGTGCACCAATGGTAGCTGGTGTTGCACCTACTTCTTGGGGATTCACAGTAGTTAACTGCACTTCACCACCAGATAATACCGCCAAGTCAGTTAAATCTCCCAAACCAACTTCATCAAGTCTTTCTCGCCCATGTAAAACTATGGCTTTTTGTTTGCCTAAGTTGTTTAATGCTTGGGCCACAGTGGTTAAAAGTTGGGGTGTAAATAAACCAACAACTTGTCCAGTGGGATATAACGGGTTGACTAATGGCCCTAGTAAATTAAATACTGTTCGCACTTTCAAGGTGCGTCGCAAAGGAGCCACAGCTTTCATCGCTGGATGCCAACCAGGGGCAAACAAGAAGGTAACACCGACTTCGTGTAATGCAGCTTGTACCTTTTCACTAGACGCACCAAGATTTACTCCCAAGGCTTCTAAGACATCGGCACTACCTGTGAGACTTGACGCCGAGCGATTACCATGCTTGGCAACAGGTATACCGTAGGCTGCGGCCACAAAGGTAACGGCTGTAGAAATGTTAAAAGTTGATGACCCATCGCCGCCAGTACCACAGGTATCGATCACCACGGGAAGTGAGGTTTTGGTGGGTGCTTGCTCAGTCCCTAGTTTTGATTGGGATTGTAATACTTCCGCCATCCCAGTCAATTCGTCAGCGGAAATACCTTTCAAGTTCAGCGCTGTTAAAATTGCGCCTGACAATTCTGGTGGAACCGCTTCAGTCAACCACCCTTGCATCAATTCAGCAGCTTGAGAGCGGGACAATGATTGACCATCCATTAATTGTTGCAGCAGGAGATGCCAGCTAACGGAGGATTCGGGAGCAGGAATTGAGGATGTTGTCATGGTCTTACTTATTTGAGGATTTAGCTCAGTTGAGGCTATGGGAGCTATCCTACCGAAGAATGGGAGTAGGGAGTAGGGAGTGGGGAGTGGGAATCAAGATTTAGTACATGTTCATAGATACAGCGCTTTGCAAGTAAATGAAGTACTTATATATTGTAAATCTTGTAGGGTGGGCATCTTGCCCGCCATTGTATACTAGATGAAAACTGCCTATTTTTGCCCGATATAAAATACATAACCGTAATATTCTGAGTATTTACGATAAAGGTCAATTTCTTTTTGTTCGACATTGACTACCTCAAGAACTTCTAAATCGTCTTGGTAATTTTGTTTAAAACTCTGTAGTTTTTCTTCTAATGGCTGATAATAATGATTCCACCAGGCTGATTCAGGTAGTAGAAAATAGTCAATTATTTTGTAGCCGCTATTTTGAATAATTTGACAATTACCTGGAATATCTTGCATGGCAGGATAACCTACATGCCAAAATTCTTGTAATTCTTTTGGTGCATTGGGTTTGAGCCATGTAATTTCGGAAGCAGCGAAGTATCCTCCTTGTTTAAGTAGGGGTTGCCACTGCTTTAGCCCATTTTCAAACCCGATAATATAAATTGAACCTTCCGTCCAAATAACATCAAAAGTTGCATCAGGAAAATCTAGGCAAAACATATCAGTTTCTATAACTTCAATTTGTGCTGATAACCCTTGCTGAATAATTTTTTGTTTGAGTTCATTTATATACAAAAGATGATTATCTACAGCAATAATTGTGCCATTAGTCAAGCTGGCTCAGGGTAAGCTCATCTAATTTGGTATAGAGTGAGCTTGACAAATTAGCCAAGAC